>JAPKYX010000129.1 GCA_026394075.1 Acidobacteriota bacterium | reverse complement strand
CCATTAGCCCTGAACGCGCTTCTCCATTAGCCCTGGACGCGCTTCTCCAGGCCCACCCAGAACTTCTCCTTCAGGACCATCTTCCGGATCTTGCCAGTGCCCGTCTTGGGCAACTGCTCTTCACTAAACTCAACGCGCCGCGGCATCTTGTAGCGGCCCAGGCGCGTGCCCAGGTACTCGAGCAACGCCTCTTCGCTCAACACCTCGCCCGGCTTCAAGACCACAATCGCCACCGGCACTTCGCCCCACTTCGGGTCTGGAGCGGGCACGACGGCGCATTCAAACACGGCCGGATGCGAGAAGATGGCCTTCTCCACTTCGATGGAGGAGATGTTTTCGCCGCCCGAGATGATGATTTCCTTCTTGCGGTCCACGATATGGATGAACCGCTCCTCGTCCCACACGGCCATGTCTCCGGTGTGGAACCAGCCGCCCGCCATCACGGCCGCGGTCGCTTCCGGCTCCTTGAAATAGCCTTCCATGACGTGATCACCGAGCACCACCACTTCGCCGATCGCTTCGGAATCGCGCGCGACATCCTTGCCATCCGGGTCCACCACACGGATCTCGTTGCCGATCAGCGGCCACCCGGCCATCGACTGGCGGCGGAAGCGTTCCTTCTCGTCCGTGATCGCCAGGCCCGGCTTGGGCTGAGCGGTGGTGATGGCCGGAGCCGTCTCCGTTAAGCCGTAACCCGCAAAGCTGCGGGCCGACGGGAAGGCCTTCTCGACGCGCTCAATCAACTCGGGCGAGGCCGCCGCGCCGCCGATCATCACCTTTTTCATGCTGCTGGTGTTGAACTTGGCCAGGTCCGGGTAGTTGATCAGCGCATTCGCCATCGTCGGAACCAGGCTCATATGGGTGGCGTGGTGCTGGTCAATCATGCTCAACACAAACCCGGGCTCAAACCGCCGGACCATCACCTGCTTGATGCCCAGCATCGTATCGGTCTGCGGCCGGCCCCAGCCGTTGGCGTGGAACATCGGAATGGTATGCAGATCCACCGCCGATCCCGGGTCTTCAAACAAAGAACTGCCGTCGAGAGCGTGCAGGTACAGCGTCCGGTGCGACAACGCTACGCCCTTCGGCGTACCGGTGGAGCCCGACGTGTAGAACAGCTCCGCAATCGAGTTCTCATCGATGCTGAGGATGTCGGTGCGCTCCGGAGTGCCCGTGGCCAGCAGTGCCTCGTACTCGGCATCCAGCGTCACGTAGCGCTCAATGGCCGGGCAGTTGGATTTGATCTCTTCGACGAGACTGGCAAAGTCTTGCTCATACAGCAGCATCCGCGCGCCGGAATGGTTCAGGATGGCCACCAGTTCACTGGCCGACAACCGCACATTCAGCGGCATCACGACGCCACCCGCCATCACCACGCCGTAGTAGCCTTCAATCAACTGGTGGTTGTTGAAGCTGAGATACGCCGCCCGGTCCTGCGCCTGGAGCCCCCACTGCTTCAGCGCGGAGGCGAGCCGCTGGGCGCGCTCACCAAATTCGCCATAGGTGAATGTCTTCTCTCCGCAGACAATACCCACCTTTCGGCTGAACAGATCAATAGCCCGGTGCAGGCAGCGGATCGGGGTTAAGGGAACGAACATAGTGACCTCAAAAAGAGCAACGTGGCGAGCCCGCGGGCCCGGTGAGGAACCAGCATATCTCGACTCCGCGGTCCAGGTTAAGCACCGGAGCCGTGGCGGGCGAATCCGGCGGGAATAACCCGCGCCATCACCCGGATCTCAGCAATGTATGAAAGCTCTTCTGGTTGGCTTCCTGGCTACGGCCGCCTTTGCAGCGGACACTTCTCCCCTGGTCAACCACGCCGCACCCTCACTGACGGGCAAAGCGTGGATCAATGCGCCGGAAGGCGCTCCACTGACAATCGCCGGACGGCACGGCAAGGTAACTGTGGTTCACTTCTGGACCTTCGCCTGCATCAATTGCCGTCACAATCTGCCCTCCTACGATCGCTGGCACGAACAGTTCGCCGCCCGCGATGTGGCCATCATTGGGGTCCATACGCCGGAGTTGGAGCATGAGAAGAAGTTCGCCAATGTAGCGGCGGAAACCAAGAAGCTCGGCATCAAGTACCCGGTGCTGTTTGACCCGGACTACACCAACTGGAACCGCTGGAAGCAACAGTTCTGGCCCACCGTCTACGTGATCGACAAGAAAGGCACCATCCGTGGCGCTTGGCTGGGCGAACTGAACTACGGCGGCCAGCAGGGTGAAGCAAAGATGGCGAAGCTGATCGAAGAGCTGCTGGCCGAGTAGCTGCCGTGCGCGAGCCCGCGCCGAAGCCATGAGCCAGCTGGGTGCAAACCCTTACACTGGAGTCTCATGGCTCAGGCGTTGACCGTGCGCATCAATGGCGGAGGGGTAGCGGCGGCGTGCTGCAAGGCTTTGCTCGCCCAGGCCCAGGTAGCTTTCGATTGCGAGCCGGCACCGCGCCCGAAGGTTCCGGCGGTGATGCTCAGCCCCGCCACACAGTCCTTGCTCACCGATGTGTTCGCCCGGCAGGACTTGTTCGAGGGGCTGCATCTGGTCCGGCGACGCCTAGTCCTATGGGGCTCGGGCGATCTGGTGGCCATGCCGCATTCCGCGGTGGTGGTCTCCGAGGAAGAACTGCTGAAGCGGTTATCCGCGGCCACCCCTGCCCGTGAGGGCACTGTGCCTGAACCGGCGGCCACGTGGACCATCCAAGCTTCCGGCACCGTCCATGGAGCGGCCCCCATGCAGCAGTTTGGTGCGCGGCCTGCCAGCGCAACCCGGGTGAAGCTGACGGCTGCCGCTGATCCTCACGCTTGTTGCATGGAAGCCGTTCCGGGAGGATGGTTGTTCCTGGTGCCCTCAAGTGTTGAAACCGCGTGGTTGCTGGCGGCCGGTGGTCCGCCGGAAACCCTTCTGGGCCAGAGCCAGCAGATCGGCCCTCAAGTTGATGGGCTCTCCGCCAGCGGCGGAACCTTTCCCGCACATCCACGGATTGCGGAAGCACTGTGCGCGGACGGGTGGCTGGCGTGTGGCTCGGCGGCAATTGCTTTTGATCCACTGTGCGGCGACGGCACCGGGCACGCGGTCCGGGAAGCGATCCTGGCCTGTGCGATCACGCGTGCTGAAGGTGTCGCGGCATCACCCGATGATCTGCTCTGGGAGTACCGCCTGCGCCTGTGGTCCGGCTTCAAGAGACACCTGGAGCACTGCCATGAGTTCTACGCCACTGGGGGCACCAGCGATTGGTGGAAGGCCCAGTGCGCGGCGATCGAGGAGGGCCTGCGCTGGATGGCGGTACAGCGGTCACCCGTGCCCCTGGGCCGTTACCGGCTGAACGGCTTCTCGCTTGAACGAACCGCCGGGTAAGCGCCAGGGATGCTCACTTGGGATCGCTGTCATCAAACTTGATGGCGGCATCGGCACCCCACTTGCGGTAATCGCGGAACTCCAGTTCGTTGCGGACGATACGCCGCTTTCCGATCCGGTTCTGCACCACCGCCCGGTAGGGCAAAAGGTAATCGCTGCCACCCACGCGCCGCATGCGGTAGTTGATCTCGATCAGTGATTCCTGAAACGGGAAGCCTTTCGGCAACTGGTCCGCTTGCAAAGTAACCCGCCGGATGCCGAGCGTCGCCTCATCCACCAGAACAGAGCCATGAAAGCCGGGCTTGGCTTCCCGGTACGGTTGATCCCAGCGCAAGGCATAGCTGGAATGGGCCGCCTCCACGCGGTAGTCGAGAACATGCGCCCGTTCGCCGTCCAGCATCGTAAAGCCTTTCCAGACAAACTGGGCTTCGGCCTGCGCCTCAAAGATCGCGCCGAAGACACCGCCGAACTCGCCGGTCGAGTTGACGCCGCGGCCCCGGCTGCCATCAGTGGGCAGCGCCTTGAGTGGCGTGTACTTCTCATGACCATCGACGTAGGACAGCATCTCCACCAGCGAGTCTTCCGGCTTCAGTTCCGCCTTGCCAGCCACACCGGTCAGCTTCCGCGTCGCCAGCAGGCAGTAGAAACTGGGCAGTGAGGAGACAAACCCCAACGCCCGACCCCGGATGGTGCTGATGATCTCCTCCACCTTCCCGGACTCCGGTGGAACACCTTCGGCCAGCGGCTCAATCGAACCCAGGGTGAGCGTGGCCGCTCCCGCGTCGTCCTCCCCTCCCACGGCAGACCGGGCCACGGCGGACCGCGCCGCCTGCACGGGCACGTCTAGGTCCACGGCCAGTTGCCGGGTCCACAGTTGATCGCCGTGACGGATGCGGAAAGAGAACTCATAGTGGCCGGACTCCAGCGCGGACGCGGGAATGGTGCCCACCCAAGCGAAATCCTGCTCACCTGCCTCCCGCTGCAACTCCTGCTGGGACGCACCCACTTTGATCCCCTCGCGGAACACCGTCAGCTCCAGCTTCGGCGGCACCGCCACGCCCGCCGCCGGCTGCACCCGGAGGAACAGCGGGAGCGGTTGGCCCCCGGTCAACGCCAGGCGCGCCCCAATCGCGGGCTGGATCCGCGTGCCCCCAAAGCTGAGCGGATCGTCCAAGCTGGTTGTGCCCGGCGCCGGCACCAGCGCCGAAACCAGCACCGGATCACTCACCCAAAGGCCTTCCGGCGGTCGAGCTTCGAAAGGCGTGCTGAACACACCCGTCGCATTCGACACCAGATCGACAACGGCCACCTCAACGCCATACCGGCCCACCGGCAGCGCCAGCGGCTCCCGCCACTGGAATGCGTTCACGCCCTCCAGCCGCTGCGCGGTGCCTTCGCGGAGACTGCGGAAGACCACGCGGCCCCGTTCATCGCGGACGCGCAGCAGCCACCCCAGTCGATACTGTTGGTCGCCGCCAGCGGTGGCCGGCATCGCGGCCAAGCCGCCAAACGGAACCGCCAGCGCCGCCTCCACTTGTGCCTTGCCTTCACTAAATCGCATCGCCAGCAGCCGCGCTTCGACGGCCACCCCGGGCGTCCCCTGCCCGATCACCTTCTCCAGCAGCACCTCCACGGCCGACGTGCCCTTCGGCCCCGCGCCTGCCGGAGTGGCCAGGTAGCCCCTTCGCGCCTGGACACGAACGCCCTTGCGGTTGACCTTCATTTCGATCTTCCGGAAGCCCATCTCGCTGGACGCTGGCGGGATGTACGCCACTTCGTAGTAGGTGGTGATGTCTGAGGTCAGCCGCTCCAGCGGTTTGCGCAGATCGTTTGAGTCGGACAAGAGAAATCCGCCCGTCGATGAAGCCAGTTCCGCCAGTGCGGAATAGTCGTTGGAGCGGCCACTCTGTTCCGCTGTTTCCGACGACATCACCTGATCGCGCTTCACCGCCTGCCCGCCGTCGTTGCTGAGCGTGTCGATGGAAGACTGCATCGCCTGCCGCAGTTCATTCAGCGAGGTTTGCAGTTTGGCCGTGCTGCTCAGGCCGGTGGCATCGATGCAATAAACGCTGACCCCGGCCCGATTGGCCGCGTCGATGACGATGCGGAACTGGTTCTCAACTGCGGTGGTGAGTTGGAGGCCCTGGCCGATATAGACCAGCGTCTTGCGGCCCGGCAGTGCGGCGAGTTGTTCGATCGCCGCCCGCAGAGCCGAGATGGTGGGCCGTCCGCGGACCTCGCGGTTCAGGTTGGATGACGCCTGCACCATGTTCAGCATCAAACGGGCGGTCTGCTGCGCCACTAGACCGGCAACGTCCGGCTCCCCGCGCGGCCCCGGCGCTCCAGCCAAGCCGCTGAGATTGCCTTGTGCGATCTCCTGCTCCTGCTGGCCGGAGCCAGCCAGGGTCCGCAACATGTTCTCCGCCTGCTGGATGGCGGGTTCCATGCGTTGCCGCGTGCCCAGGGCGGCGGTGTCGATGGCCTGCTTGAGCAGCTTCTGATCGTTGGTGTAGGGCTGCACAATCCGCAGAGCACCCATCACGCGCATCACCGCAAAGTAGACGCCCGGACCACTGGCTTTGCGCACCAATTCGCCAGCAGCTTCACGCGCCAGCGGAACGCTTTCCGGCAGCAACGGATCAAACAGAATGGAGACCAGCCGCACCTGCCGCAAAGGATCAGCGGCAGCACCTGTGGAATCGGGCGTGGCATCCCCCATGCGGGCCAAACGCAAGCTGGTGACTTGAGCCGGACGGCCATCTTCGAGCACCTGCAAGTCACCCGGCTGCAGGTCACGAATCGCCCGGCCCTTCCCGTCGCGGACCACCAGATCCACCAACACCTCAGACGTGGATACGCGAATCGGCTCAGTGGCCGGGGCTTGCGCGTGGACCGCCAGTGCCGCTAGAAAAACAAGAACCGCGCAACGGTGCAGGATCAACACGTGAACCCGATGGTCCCACACCGTGGCCAGATGTTTTGATATAGTTCCGCAAGCAAAGGGGACCGCCATATGCATACATTCAGAATCCTTGTCAGTACCGTCACGCTCGCCGCCGCCGCCTGGGCACAAGTAGCTACGTCCACCATCTTCGGCACCGTTACCGATAGCTCCGGGGCCGCCGTCGCGGGAGCCAAAGTCACCGTCGTCAACCCGGCTACCCGGGTTCCGGAAACCGTGGAAGCCAACGCGGACGGCAACTACATCTTCCCCAACCTCCGCCCCGGCACCTACAACATCGCGGTGGAGGCCGGCGGCTTTAAGCGCTCGCAGCAGAGCGGCGTGTTGGTGGAAGTCAACCAACGGGCCCGTGTCGATATTGCCCTCACCGTGGGCGAGGTGAAAGAGACGATTGAAGTATCCGGCAATGTCTCCACCGTCGATACCTTTTCGGCCACGGTGAAGGAAGTAGTGGACTCCAACCGCATGGTCGATCTGCCATTGAATGGACGCAACGCCCTCCAACTTCAAGCGCTGTTACCTGGATCGATTCAAATGGGTGCGGGCTCCGCCGCATCGCTGATCGCCTTGAACACCAGCATCGTGTTCGCGGTGAATGGCGCGCGGCCCAACCAGTCCTCCTACACGCTCGACGGCGGCTTGAACATGGACATGTACAACAACCTGCCGGCCGCCTTCCCCAATCCGGACGCGCTGCAGGAGTTCTCGATCCTGCAGAATTCGTATTCGGCGGTCAGCGGACGCAACGCGGGCGCGGTGATCAACATGGTCACCAAGTCCGGCACCAACCAGGTCCACGGCGTGCTGTACGACTTTCTGCGCAACGACAAACTGAACACGCGCAACTTCTTCGCCGCCCGGCCGGACCCGCTGAAGCGCAACCAGTTCGGCGGCACCTTTGGCGCCCCGGTGCTGATCCCGAAGCTCTACAACGGCAAGGACCGCACGTTCGTCTTTTTCGCCACCGAGTTCACCCGCCAGCGTTTTGGGCAGACCTCTTCGTCCTCCATCATGCCGACAGCACTGGAGCGCAACGGCGACTTCTCCCAATCGCGCCTGCCCGCAGGGCGCTTTGTCGCCGACCCCAACACGGTCACCGCCACCAGCACGGGCACGCCTTTCCCGAACAATCAGGTTCCCGCCAATCGCCTGGATCCAGTAGCCACCAACTTCGCGAGGGCGTTTTTGCCGCTGCCGAACTCCGCGGGCAACATTTTGTCCTATAACGTCTCGCTGCCCACCGAAGAAGACCAGTACACACTGAAGCTGGACCATAGCTTCTCCGACAAGAACAAGGCCAGCCTGCGGTATCTCTATTCCGACTACCGCATCAACTTCAACCACACGCTGCCGGACTTTAACTCCAACAACAACTGGTCCACGCACAACGCCACCATCAACGACTCGCATATCTTCTCGCCCAACGTCGTCAATAATGCGACGTTCACCTTCGCGCGGAACACCTTTATCCGGTCGCCGCTTCCCACGACGGGTGCCACGGACTGGGCCGCACTGGGATGCCGTGGCTGCGTTTCGCTGGCGCCTCCCGGCAACCCGACCGATTGGTCGATCAATGTGCAGAATGGCTTCAACGCCCGCATCAACACGGCGTTCTTCAGCTACATGCAGAACTACCAGTTTGTGGACACGCTGACGATCACCAAGAACAACCACCTGCTCTCCTTGGGTGGCGATCTGGCCTTTGTGCGGCGCAACGGACGGGAGTTCTTCCAGGTGACGCCGCAATGGGGCTTTGATGGCCAGCGCTCCAATGCCTTCTACGGGTATGCCGATTTCATGCTGGGCGCGCCTCGGAGTGTCTTCCAGAATTCACCCCTGCGGGCGTACCAATACAAGTGGACGCCGTTCCTCTACTTTAACGATGACTGGCGCGTCAACCGCCGCCTGACGATCAACCTGGGCATCCGCTGGGAGCCCTATTTGACCGTCAAAGAGAAGAACGGTGAACTAGGTGCGTTCCGCCCCGGACAGCAGTCGCAAATCTGGCAGAAGGCTCCCGCTGGGGCGTTGTTCCCCGGAGACCAGGGTGTTCCCAACGGCATTACGCCCAACCGGATGGCCCGTTTTTCACCCCGTTTTGGTTTGGCTTGGGACCCGACCGGCAAGGGCAAGACCAGCCTCCGCCTCGGCTATGGCGTTTTCTCTGACACGCTGCGCCTGGTCGCGCTCAACACCAACTCCACCAATCAGCCGTTCTCCTTGGGCCTGACGACATTCGACATCCCGTTCAGCGAGCCGTACCGCAATTCGCCGGGCGTATTGCCGGCGCTGGTCAGCTACGGTGCTCCGACGGCGGCCGACCGGCCGACGCGCAACTTTATCGCTCCGGTTCGCCACAATTCAATCGACCCTGCCTTCACGGCCGGGTACATGCAGCAGTGGAACGTCAACCTGCAGCAGGAGTTCTGGAAGAACATCGTCGTCCAGGCGGCCTATGTCGGCTCCAAGGGTACGCGCCTGATGGTGGGCCAAAACAT
The DNA here is from genome assembly GCA_026394075.1 of Acidobacteriota bacterium. GTDB lineage: Bacteria > Acidobacteriota > Terriglobia > Bryobacterales > Bryobacteraceae > JAPKYZ01. Next base: position 24,625 of record JAPKYX010000129.1, on the reverse strand, counting down.
CAACCCGGCTGTCTTCGTACCCGGCAACTCCACCCCCGGCAACGTGAATGCGCGCCGCATCTACCAGGGCTTTGAGCAGATTCAGAACACGCAATCGACGGCGAACTCCACCTATCATTCGCTGCAGTTGAGCGTCAACCGGCGCTTCTCCAGCGGCATTTCGATCCTGGGTTCGTATGTGTGGGCCAAGTCCCTGGACCTGGCATCGAACGACGGCAACTCGGGTGTCGGCAATCAATCCACCAACCCGTTCAACCAGGCGCTGGACAAGGGGCTTTCAGATTTCGATGTCCGCCACCGCGTGGTGACGTCGTTCCTGTATGAGCTGCCCTTCTTCAAGAAACAGCCCGGCGCGATGCGCACGCTGCTGGGTGGCTGGCAGATCAACGGCATCATGACGTTGCAGGCGGGCTGGTATCGGTCGCGATCGCGCCGACTCGCTGGGCGCGGTAACCGTCAACAGCGGTGCCAGCCGGAACGATCAGGTATTCCGGTACTTCGACACCACCCGGTTCGCCCTCCCCGCCCTGGGCACCTTCGGCACGGTTGGCCGCAATACGCTGATCGGACCGGGCCTGATCAACTTCGATTCGGCCATCTTCAAGCAGTTCAAGTTTGCCGAACGGCGCGAACTGGAATTCCGCTGGGAGACCTTCAACGCCGCCAACCGCCCCAACCTGGGCAACCCGATTGCCAGCTTCACCAACGGTGCCTTTGGCCGCATCACCACGGCCGGCTCCCCGCGGATCATGCAGTTCGGCTTGAAGCTCTACTACTAACGCGGCGTTTCGAGCATAGAAGGCTCCGGCACTCTCCATTGGAGGTGCCGGAGCCTTTCTTTTTGCTCGGACTCTCTACAGCGCGACCTGATGCTGGAACAACGCCCGCTTTGCTCCCCGCGCTCAGCGCGCGGCGATAGGATATTCTTCAAACCAGGATGCTTCCGCTCGCCCTCATGGCCACCATCGGCTGGCAGTCCGTAGCAGCGGCGGAGGAGGCTACCCTTCCGCGCGATGAATGGTTGCCTCTGCTGATCAAGGTCTCGCAGGTTGTGCGTCAGCAATCAGAGCGACTGCGCAATTTTACCTGCGTGAAGTCGGTTAACCGGCATACGATTGACGGCAAGCGCCGAGAATCCCGGGACACCTTGCGATTCGAGACCGGCATCGTCGGTGATGGCGAAGTGTTTGGCTGGCCCGGGCAGGAACTGAGCCAGGATTCGCCCAATGGACTAGTGGCTTTCGGAGCCAGTACAACCGGCGATTTGTACTCTACTGTGCGCAGCGCCGTCGGAAATCGCGAAGTTACGATCCTCCAAGCCAAGCGAGGTCCCAGCGGCGAGGTTGTGTTCAGCTACGAGATGGGGGCGCTCAACTCCCATTTCACGGTGAGCGGCCCAACGGCCTCCGCCACGGTTCCGTTTCGTGGGGAGTTCGCCGTCGAGCCCACTGAGCCTCGCCTCCTTTGGTTCAGGAAAGAGGCAGACGATATCCCGGTCGCAGTGGGCACCCGTCGCACAGAGACGATGCTCCGCTACAATCGCAAGGCTAATCAGCCACCCTTTGACATTGTGCCGGTCTCCGCCGTCACCGTCATGCACGATTGGTGGGGAAGGCAATCCACACTGTCCTCCACTTGGCAGGGTTGCGCCGAGTATGCCGTTACCTCCGACATCTCTTTCGGCGACGAACACAAGGCTGCGGCCGCCGGTCACCGGCTCATCAGCAGCTGGCTGGGAGTCCGTGAGGGTACCTTCTCCACGGAGCTTAGCGGCGAAACAGCTCTGGCCAACCTCACGGCTGGCGATTCGGTGGCCATGCGCCTTTCTTCCGCCGTCACTCTTTCTGACGGATCTCAGTTGCCTGTCGGTACGCGTTTGATGACCCGAGTGGTGCTGAACCATGTGCGCCCAGATGACCGCACGCGCATTGTTGGCCTGCGCCTGGATCCTCATGTGGGCGTCGGGCGGCGGGTTCTGCTCGATGCCACGGCCGAGCAGATCACCGGATCCGGGGTGGAGACGGGCGTTAGGGTGACACGGTATTCCGCACGCTCGAACCGGGTGGGCTCAATGTCGTCGTTTGAGAGCAGTGAGGAGAAACTCTACCTGGACCGAAGCGCCGGAGCCGCCACGTTCATGCTTCCACTCGGGGCCGCAAAACTGCCACTTCCCCTCAAGATCAGGTGGCGGGCGGACCCAGCGGCACGCTCAGAAGCACTCCGAACTCGCGCGGGAAGTGGCAACTGACCCGGGCGTGGACGCGGCCCTGACGGTCAAAGTAGCGGCCGGCGAGGCCGCACGGAAACACCCCTTCGTGCCAGATATTGGGGTGAATATAGAGCCCGCAGGAGCCGTCAAACCAGAAGGTTTTGAAGTACTCCGGCCGGACGTCATCGCCGGGGAGCGCCAGGGGCACCACGAACGGTTCTGGAGCCTGCGGGTAGAACAATTGGCCACCATCGGGGTGATAGTTGGCATGCCACAGCAGTAAACGTTGCGGTGGTAGCGGAAGTGCCGCGCCAGTCTCGCCGGGCGGACGAGAGAAGCCCAGGACGTAGTGGCCACCGACGGCATCATTGCGGGCCATCAGGCGTTCGCCGTCCCAGCCGCAGGCAAAGACCCCATCGGTGGTGCCGGCTTCATCGCCCGTATCCTCATCCACCTCGCGCCATCCAGCAGCGGGCCAGCGGACAATTTTCACCGGGTGGGATTGCGGGTCGGTGACCAGTTCGCCGTAGCCCTTCACGCTCTCGGGCGTCGCAATGACAAACGGAGATTCCACCACCGGCAGGTGTGGCGGAATCTCCGGATTCAGGTAGTCCAGCAGCATGATGGCCCTGGATGTCGGGGCTTACGCCAGTTCGTAGGCGCGGAAGAACCACGCCAGCTCAATGGCGGCGTTCTCTTCCGAATCTGAACCGTGGGCGGCGTTCTTGCCGATCGATTCGGCGAACAGCTTGCGGATGGTGCCCTCATCGGCGTTGGCCGGGTTGGTGGCGCCCATCAGCTTGCGCCATTCAGCGAAAGCGTTCTCTTTTTCCAGGCACAGCAGGATGCACGGGCCGGACGTCATGAACTCGACCAGTCCCTCAAAGAACGGCTTTCCCTGGTGGACCGCGTAGAAGCCCTCGGCTTCGTCCTTGGCCAGCTTGGTCATGCGCACGGCGCGCAACTTGAATCCGTTGGCTTCAATCAGAGCAAGAATCTTGCCCGCATTGCCCGCAGCGACTGCGTCGGGCTTGATAATTCCGAAAGTTAGCGACATAGCTCTTTTCTTCTTGTTTGGGAAACTCTAGAGGCCCATCCGCTGGGCGAGGGTGGCGCCCAAGTCGGCGGGCGACACACAGACACTGATGCCCGCTTCGGTCATGGCCGCCATCTTGTCCGATGCCTTGCCCGAGCCACCAGAGATGATGGCACCGGCGTGGCCCATGCGGCGGCCAGGAGGCGCGGTTTGTCCGCAAATGAAGCCCACCACCGGCTTCTTCACATTGGCTTTGACGAACGCGGCGGCAGTCTCTTCCGCACTGCCACCGATCTCACCAATCATGATGATGCCGTGCGTGTCCGGGTCTTCGTTGAACAGCGTCAGGGCGTCGACAAAGTTGGTGCCGATGATCGGGTCACCACCGATGCCGATGCAGGTGGACTGGCCGATGCCCAGCTTGGTCAGCTGACCGACGGCTTCATAGGTCAAGGTGCCGGAGCGCGAAACCACGCCGACGTTGCCGGGCAAGTGGATGTGCGCGGGCATGATGCCGATCTTGCACTTGCCGGGCGAGATGACACCCGGGCAGTTGGGGCCGATCAGGCGCGTCTTCTTGCCGCGCATGAAGGACCAGACCTTGGTCATGTCATTGGCCGGAATGCCTTCGGTGATGCAGACCACCAGCGGCAGCTCCGCATCCACCGCTTCCATGATGGCGTCGGCGGCAAACGGAGGCGGCACGAAGATCACACTGGCGTTGGCACCAGTAGCCTTCGCGGCGTCGGCCACGGTGTCGAACACGGGCCGGTCCAGATGGGTCGAGCCACCCTTGCCGGGCGTGACGCCGCCCACCACCTGCGTGCCATAAGCGATCGCTTGCGTGGCGTGGAACGTGCCTTCGCGGCCGGTAAAGCCCTGAACGATCAGGCGAGTATTTTGATCAACAAGAACGCTCATGTTATTTGGCCACCGCCACGACTTTCTCCGCGGCGTCCTTCATGCCATCGGCCACCATAAAGTTGAACCCGCTCTCAACCAGAATCTTCTTGCCCTCTGCGACGTTGGTGCCTTCCATGCGCACCACCACCGGGATCTTGAAGCCCAGTTCCCGCGCCGCATTGACGACGCCCGTCGCCAGCACGTCACAGCGCAGAATGCCGCCAAAGATATTGATCAGCACGGCCTTCACGCTGGGGTCAGACAGCAGAATGCGGAATGCATTCTTGATCTGATCGGCATTGGCGCCGCCGCCGACATCCAGGAAGTTGGCCGGGCTGCCGCCCGCGTACTTGATGATGTCCATGGTGGCCATCGCCAAACCCGCGCCGTTCACCATGCAAGCGACGTTGCCGTCCAGCTTGATGTAGTTAAGCGAGAACTTGCTGGCTTCCACTTCCAGCGGATCTTCTTCTTCAAAGTCCCGCAGTTCCAGCAGGTCCTTGTGACGGAACAGGGCGTTGTCGTCCAGCGTGATCTTGGCGTCCAGCGCCACCACGCGGCCATCGGAGGTCAGGATCAACGGGTTGATCTCGGCCAGTGAACAATCGTAGGCGTCGTAAGCCTTGACAAGCGCCTGCATGGTCGCGACGGCTGAGTTGACGCTGGCTGCGGGAATGCCGATGCCAAACGCCAGCTTGCGGGCTTGGTACGCTCCCAGGCCCAGGCCGGGCTCAAGCGGTTCCTTCAGAATCTTTTCCGGGCTGTGGGCGGCCACTTCCTCGATCTCGACGCCGCCTTCGCTGGACGCCATGACGACGTTCTTGCCGGTCGCCCGGTCCAGCGTAATGCCAAGATAGAATTCTTTGGCAATGGGCAGCTGTTCTTCCACCAACACGCGCTTCACCAGGCGGCCTTCGGGCCCGGTCTGGTGCGTGATCAGCGTCATGCCCAGGATCTGCTTGGTGCGCTCCACCGCGTCTTCCACGGAATGGGCCAGCTTGACGCCGCCACCCTTGCCGCGGCCGCCGGCGTGGATTTGCGCCTTGACGACTACCTTCCCGCCAAGAGCCTTGGCTGCCAACTCCGCCTCGTCCGGTGTAAAGCACACCTCGCCCCGGGGCACAGGGACGCTGTACTTGGCCAAAAGACCCTTGGCCTGATACTCATGGATTTTCATCGGAAACTAGAATTCTAACATGCCACTGCTCCCCTACCTGACCAAACTCACCGCGCGCGAATCACTTTCTGAGCTGGAAGCCCAGCAGGCCATGCAGTTCATCCTGGACGGCCAGGCTTCCACCCCCCAAATCGCCGCGTTTCTGGCCGCTTTGAAGACCAAGGGGGAGACCGCGGATGAGCTCACCGGGTTCGCCCGCGTGATGCGGGGCAAGGCCAACCGCGTGAGGGTGCGCACCGACGGACCGCTGGTGGACACCTGCGGCACCGGCGGCGATGCCAGCGGGACCATCAACATCTCCACCATCGCCGCCTTCGTGGTGGCGGGGGCGGGAGTGGCCGTGGCCAAGCACGGCAATCGCAGCGTCTCTTCGCGCTTCGGCAGCGCCGACCTGATGGAGGCCCTGGGCGTCCGCATCGACATGAGCCCCGAGGAATCCGCGCGGGCGATTGAGCAGGTAGGCATCGGCTTCCTGTTCGCCCCAGCCATCCATCCGGCCATGAAACATGCGTCAGCGGCGCGGCAGGAACTGCGGATGCGGACGGCGTTTAACCTCCTGGGTCCGCTGACCAACCCGGCGGGCGCAAGGGCGCAAGTAGTGGGTGCGCCCACGCTTCAGGCAGCTGCACTGATGGCCGAAAGTCTGCACCGGTTGGGCCTCAAGCAGGGCCTGGTGGTGCATGGCTCCGATGGCCTGGACGAGATCACCACCACTGGACCCACGACCGCCTGGCGGGTGGGTGGCGAGCAGTTCACGCTCACCCCCGAGGACTTCGGCGTACCGCGCGCCACCATCGAGGCGCTGCGGGGCGATCCGCTAGCTGCGGCGCACGCGGTTCTGGGTGGCGCACCGGGCGCATGGCGCGACATCGTGCTGGTGAACTCGGCTGCCGCGCTCGTGACCGCCGGGGCGGCGGCGAACTGGCTGGATGGCATGGCGCAAGCGGCGGCGGCGATTGATTCCGGCGCGGCCCGGGCCAAAGTGGATCAACTTAAAGCTGTTTAAGCAACTGCCGGATGGCCGGACCCGCCCCCGGGCGCTCCCGGCTCCAGCGCATGCCGGTGTAGAGCTCCGTAATCTGCAATGCCGCCGGCCGCCACGCCGTGTCCGGCAGATGGGCGGCAAACTCGGCCGGGGTCATCCAGGCCGGCTTCTCGACTCCTCGACGGCGCAGTTGGCCCAGCATTTCGGCATACAGTCGAGCGGCCTCAGTCTCCGGTTGGCGGCGTCGCTTCCAGGCGGGCAGCATGCGCCACAGCAGCAACATCGCCGCAATCGCGCCACCAGCGCCCAGCGCCATCCAAGGTGCCCGCCCGGCCCATTCGGTCGAGAAATCCAGCCGCCAGCCATCCAGGCGAGCGGCCAGCGTCAATTGCTGATCGAGCGTGTAGCTCAGCACCCAGTCCCGCCAATAGGTATCGAGCGCATCCATGTACATCCAGCTCCACGTCACCGGCACCGGGTTCGGATCAGCGGGCGTCGGGTCAAACGTCACCCAGCCGCGGCCTTCAATAAAGGCCTCCACCCAGGCGTGAGCATCGGAGGCACGCAGGACCGTCCACTTGGAGTACGGGTTGAACTCACCACCCTGGAAGCCGGTGATCACCCGGGATGGCACGTCCACGGCGCGCAGCATGGCCGCCATGGCCGAAGCGAAATACTCGCAATGCCCCGCCCGGCGCTCAAATAGAAAATGGGCCAGCGGATCATCCACCGGGGAGCCCACGCCATCCAGTGTGTAAGCAAACTGCGTACGCAGGTAGTTCTCAATGGCCGCCGGAGTTTTCAATTGGCGCGCCAGGGCGATCACCCGCGGGTCTAGCGGAGGCAGCTTCAAGTACTCCAGCCGCGTCTCGGCGCCCAGCGGCGGCACCTCCAGAAGCGCTCCATTGAGAAAGCTATTCACGCCAAAACGAACCCCATCCTGATTGGCCAGGCCGGTCCGCAGCGCCCCTTCCGAAGTCCGCCACAAGGGGACGACACTGGTCTGCACAAACTCGGGAGTACCGGCAATAAACAGCACATCGGCCGCCACGTACTGCTGGTGGACCTCGTAGGCGAAACGCTTGCCCGCCCGCCAGCGCTGGGCGTCGTCCGCCACGCGGATCAGGCCTTGCTCCGGGTAGAGCGCTCGGCCCCGCTCCGGGGGAGACCACCAGCGGCGTCCGTCAAATTCGCGCAACGCAGTACCGCGCCACTTCAGCGGCGGCACGCGCCCATCAGAATCAAACGCCCGGACGTGCAGCACGGGCGTCGTCCGCCGCTTGATATCCGCCAATCGGCCCAGCAGCACTTGATTGCCAAAGCCGCCCACCAGCATCTGGCGCGGAGCGAAGTGCTGATAGGCCGTGCGGGCCGTGCGCGGCAGCAGGAAGAACAGCAGCCCGCCCAGCAGCACGATGCCGAACGTCATCGAGAAGGCCAGCGTCACCAAGCGCCACACCGCGCCCCGCGGCAGTTGACCACCGGCCGGAATCTGCCCGCCCATCAGCGCCAGCACCGCCAAAATCACAAACAGCAGCGCCCAGGCCAGGTACAGCGGCCCCCCGGAAAAGAACGCGCCCACCACCAACCCACCCAGCGCCAGCAAGCCCACGCCCAGCCGCCACTTCAGCAGTGACGCCCCGGCCAACATCGCGCCCACCAAGGCCAGATCGCGCCCTGCCAGCGCGTCGGAGCCAAGCGCGCTGGCCCAGCCGCACCACAGCAGCGCGATCAGAATGATGCGATTGAACTGGGTGAGCGTCTTCAAGGGTGCGCCCCTAGAAACTGGCCGCCAGAGCTTGGGTGAAGCGCGTTAAGGCCGCTTTGTCCGGTGACGCCGGGATCAACAGGAACTGCTTGCGCTGCAGCGGCAGCGTGCCGGGTTCGGCCACCCATTTCTGGAGCGCCTCAAAAGCCACGGTCTCGGAGTTCATCTCATGGGCCGTCACGCGAATGGGCGTTGGTCCCTGGTAATCGCATACCTTGGTCGCCCGGTGGCCCAATTGCGCCAGCACCGGCGGGATCGTGGTGGAGGCTTCGGAGCTAGCGAGTGTCCACTCGCCCACGCGGGCTGGCAGCGAAGCAGCGGGCTTGGCGCCGCACCCCGCCAGCACGGCGGCAAATGCCAGCGGCACCGCCAATAGTGCCCGGCGGCGCAATGTAATGACTGTCGTGATCGCTCTCACGACCGCGATGGTAGCATCGATACAGAATTCTCGAATGGCAAAGTTCAAACCGGCGCGTTCCAAAAAGACCGAGGAAACCGCCGCCAGCAACCTCCGCGCCGTCCCCTGCCTGATTCTGGTCTTGACCGGGGTGATCGGTTTGGCGCTAATTTTCTACTACGGACTCAAGGCAGGAGCGCGATGACCACACGAATTGATGGCCGTCAACCGGACCAATTGCGCCCGCTCCGCCTCACCACCGACTACTTGGTGACGGCCGAAGGCAGCGTGTTGATCGAAGTGGGCCACACCCGTGTGCTGTGCGCCACCTCCATTGAAGACACCGTACCTCCGTTCTTGCGGGGACAAGGCAAGGGCTGGGTAACGGCGGAGTATTCCATGCTGCCCAGGGCCACGGCCTCCCGCACCCCGCGTGAAGTGGTGAAAGGCCGGCAAAGCGGCCGGACCCTGGAGATCCAGCGGCTGATCGGCCGTTCGCTGCGGGCGATCGTGGACACCACGCTGCTGGGCGAGCGGACCGTGACGGTGGATTGTGATGTCATCCAGGCCGATGGCGGCACCCGCACAGCGTCCATCACCGGAGCCTACATCGCACTGGCGATTGCGCTGCGGAAGCTGCAAGCCACGGGCGCGGTGCGGAAGAACCCCCTGCTCGATTCCGTGGCCGCCACCAGTGTCGGCATCGTCGATGGTGTGCCCATGCTGGACCTTTGCTACGAAGAGGATCGCGATGCCGCCGTGGATATGAACGTCGTGCTCACCGGCGGCGGCCAGTTCATTGAACTGCAAGCGACCGCAGAGCATGAGCCGTTCGGCGACTCGCAGTTGCAGGAACTGGTGGACCTAGCTCGGGGCGGGATCACGCAGTTGCAGCTGCAGCAGACGGCAGCGCTCAGCCGCTAGCCAGAAAGAGTCTCATGACGCTCTTTGCCGCCACCACCAACCAGGGAAAGCTGCGCGAGTTCGCCCTCGCCGCTGGCGACGGCATCGAGATTATCCCGGTCAGCCCGCCCTCGCCGGTCGACGAAACGGGCGACACGTTTGAAGAGAACGCCCGGCTGAAAGCCGCTGCCTATTCGCAATTGGTGGAGGGTTGGCTGTTCGCCGAGGATTCGGGCCTGGAAGTGATGGCGCTGGGCGGTGCTCCGGGTGTGCATTCGGCCCGCTTTGCCGGCCCCATCGCCACCGATTCGCAGAACAACGGCAAGCTGGTGGGCGCGCTGCTAGATCAACCGGACCGCCGCGCACGCTACGTCTGCGTGATCGCGCTGGCTCGGGTGGGCGAAGTAGTGGCGACCTTCCGGGGCGAGGTGGAAGGCGAAATCATCGACAAAGGCCGTGGCCAGGGCGGCTTTGGCTACGACCCCCATTTTTTCTACCCGCCATTTGAGGCCACCTTCGCCGAGGTTCCGGCGGAACGGAAGTTCTTGATCAGCCACCGCCGCCGGGCGCTGGACCAGATGTTCGCGTGGCTGCGTCAGGCTTAACGATCTCCCTGCGCGAAGCTCAGCCAACCGCATGCTTGCGCATGGCGGCTCGGAAGCGGTTCTCCGGTGGCGATTGCCGATTCTGCGACCGCCCGCCTACTTGTGAAACTTGCGCCACATCAGGACGCCGATCAGGGTCTTGCCGTCGAAGATGCGGCCGTCGGCCATCATGGCTTCCACTTCCTTCAGCGGGAACCAGCGCTTCTCAATCCGCTCATCTTCCATCGGCGTCGCCTCACCTTCGGTGAGATCTTGCGCCAGGTAGAGATTCATCTTCTCGGCCAGAAAACCGGGGCTGGCGTAGTAGGCGCTGACCTTCGTCCACTTTTTGGCCTTGCAGCCAGTCTCTTCTTTCAGCTCGCGCTTGGCGGCCTGCAAGGGAGTCTCGCCGTCATCGATCTTGCCGGCGGGCAGTTCCCACATCATCTTTTCGGCCGGTAAACGGAACTGGTTCACCAGCAGCACGCGCTTGCGTGCATCCACCGCCAGCACGACGGCGGAGCCAGGATGGTGCACGATTGCTCGCTTGATGGTGAAACCGTCCGGTGCCACCACCACGTCTTCGGTTACCTTGAACAGTGAGCAGGAAAACTTCTCTTCCGAGGAAACTCGCTTCATGAATCTATGGTGCCTTAGATCGAGTCTGTTTCTCGGGCTGGCCATTGCCTGTTGGGCACAGCCGGGCGACCCGACGCGCGAACTGCTGAAACGGGGCATCACCAACTACGAACGGTCTTCCACGAACTTCCGGAATTTCTTCTTTGACCGCCTGACCGTGACGCGACAATTCGAGGCCAACGGCCAGGTGCGGGAAGAGCACCGCAACCTAATCCGCCGGGAGTTGTTCGACGGCGTTCCGGTGACGCGACTGGTCGAACGCGATGGCCAGCCCCTGTCCCCAGCAGAGAAGGCCAAGGCGGACGCCAACATCCGGCGGGCGCGGGCGGAGTACGCAGCACTGTCCACCGGCGACAAAGCCAAACGCGACGCCGAGGCCGCGCGCCCCAGCCGCGAGATCGAGTTTCTGCGCGAGATGCCGGAAGCGCTGGACTACGAGTACATCGACAGCCAGTGGGACGGTCCGCGCGAGATCCTGCACTTCAAGATGTCGCCACGGCCGGGTTACCGGCCGAAGAACCTGCAGGCAAAGGTCTTTGAGAAGGTGCGCGGGGAGATCTGGATCGACAAGAGCCAGAATGAGATGCAGAAGTTGGATGCCGAGGTGTTTGACACGGTGAGTGTCGGCGGCATCCTGGCCAAGATCGAGAAGGGGACGCACTTTCTCATTGAGCGCATGCCGGTGCAGGAAGGTCTCTGGCTTCCGAAACTGATCCGCATCAAGTTCGGCACCAAGATCATGATGGTGAAATCAATCCGGCAGGAGTCAGAAACCACTTACTCCGCCTACCGGCCCATCAATCACACCGCAGAGAAGGCTCCGGCGGCACCGTAACGCCGTCGGGTGCGGTGGTTTACCAATTCGACATCACAAATGGCTGAAACGTGAAGTATGATGGAGCCGTATAGTATCTGACATCAAACCGGTAGGAGGTACGACGTGCCGCTTTGTACTCGATCGAGTTACCCCATCCGGGCTCTAGTGACGCTATTCACGGCGAGCCTTTCCCTCTGTGCCGGGCAAGAACCCGCCGCCCCTGCTGCGGGGAATGACCCGGAAAAGAAGAAAGGCAAGATCGAGGGCACGGTAACCCATGGCCTTTCTAAAGAGATCATCCGTCGGGCAGAGGTGACTTTAATGCCCGTCAACGTCAAGGGCTTCATCCAGATGGGACCGGACGGCCCGCCCGGCACGCGACGCACTACCTCGGACGCTGAAGGGAAGTATGTCTTCACGGATGTTGAGCCGGGCCGGTATCAGTTGGCGGCCCAGAAGAGTGGTTTCATCCGTGGTGTTTACAATGCCGGCGGACGCCCACCGGGCAAGGGTGCGTCGATGATGTTCGCGATGGGGACGCAACTGGAGCTGGCCGCCGGCCAGGTGGTTTCAAACGCCAAGATCGAAATGACGCCGCAGGGTGTGATCACTGGCCGCGTGGTGGACGAGGAAGGCGAACCCATCCAGAACTTGAGCGTCAGCACGATGCACAGCACCATGATGCAGGGTAAGCGGCGGATGATGCCCATGGGGAACGCCCAAACCAACGACCGCGGCGAGTTCCGGCTGATCAACCTGATGCCGGGCGAGGTGATCCTGCAGGTGAGCCCGCAGCGTTGGGGCGGTACCCCCACTGGCGCGACGGACAAGCAGCCCGACAAGGCCTACGTCAACACCTTTTACCCAGGCGTCACGGAAATGGCCCAGGCAGCGCGGATCGAGATCACTCCGGGGGCGGAACTGAGTGGCTACGAGATCCGGCTGCAGAAGGCTCGCGTGAGCCGCATCAAGGGGAAAGTGCTGGACCAGGCGGGCGCTCCGGCTAAGAACCTGATGGTGATGCTGATGCCTCGCGATAGCGGACTGTTTAGCCCCTTGGGCCAGGGGGGCACGCAAGCGGATGGCAAGTTTGAGTTGTTGAACGTCCCGCCCGGCAACTACACATTGATGATCCAAGGGCCAGGTACGCCCGGGTATCGCGAGCCCGTCACCGTGGCGGAGGAACCGGGTGAGGATCTGGTGATCCGGATGCGTAGCCCTTTCACCGTGGAGGGACAGTTTGTGACCAAACCCGACGCCAAGATCGATCTGGCGGGAATTCAGGTGCAGTTGACCGACGAAGACGGCATCGGCTGGGGAGCGATGCCACAACTGAAGCTGGGTACCGACGGCCACTTTACGCTGGACAAGGTGGTTCCCGGCACCTACAAGGTCCAGGTCTACATGAACAGCACCGACGGGGGATACCCGTCGTCGATCCGCTACGGAGACCACGACGCAACCAGCCAATCAGTGCCGATCACGGCGGCGGGGACGTCGCTGAAGGTGTTTCTCGATGACGCCGCCGGAACCGTCTCTGGTCAAGCCATGGACAAGGAGGTGGCCACACCGGGAGTGATGGTGGTGCTGCTCCATACGGACAAATCGCGACGAGGCATGTTCAACACCAAGATCTCACCCACTGACCAGAATGGCCGCTTCACCATCAAGAATGTCGTCCCCGGCGACTATCTCGCCTTCGCCCTGGAAGGCGTCGAGTTCGGGGCCTGGGAAGACGAAGAGGTCTTCAAGAAGCTGGAGCGCAAGGCCACCAAGGTAACGGTGACCAGGGGCGGCACCGAGACGGTGCAGTTGACGGCGACGGGCATCCCACAGTAAGGCGCGAAGCTACGCTGCTTCAATATCCGTTTGGGCAAAGTCGTCGCCGAGATAGAGCAGCGGGAGGCGCGCAAGCTTGGCGGTGGCATAGGCTTGGCAATCGCCAAAGTTGAGCGCGGCACGATGGCGCCCTTTGCCGTAAAGGAGGAATGCGGCGATGGCGACCTCGGCGTGTTCTGGCGTCCAGGCCAGCACGTCCAGCGAAAAGTAGCGAACGAAGTGAAGGATCGCTTGGTCCGCGTCAGGCTTACCTTTGCCCGCAATCACCATTGCACACTCGAGGACGGTGGGAGCTCCAATGACCGACTCTGGGGCTTCCAGCAACCGCCTTGCCATCAAATCCGCATCGGGTTCGCCGAACAGAATGGCCACCACGACGGAAGTATCTACGGCAAACCTAGACGCCATGAGGACCGAACCCCAAAATCTCTTCCACCTCAGCCTTGGTAGTGGGTGGATTCGATCCATTGGGGGCGTATATCGGCCAGATCTCTTCGTTCAACCACCGGAAGGCTGCTTGGGCTCGCTTTTCACGGTCAGTTGCCTCAGGCTGTTGCCGAGCCACTTCCACAAGCAGCGCTCGCCGAATCGCTTCGGTCTTCGTACGGCCGGTCATCCTCGCGAGTTGGGTGGCCAAGCGCTCTACTTCAGCGTTCTTGATGTTCAGAGCCATTGCGTTCTACCTTTACACCCTATTACACCATTACACCAAGCCTTGAACCTACTTTCTCCGGTAGGTGTGCGTGGAAAAGTCGAACTCAAAAGCCGTGCGCTCCGGCACCGGGTCGGCATTTGATTTTGGGAACCACTGCGCGAGGTCGGCTTTCACTTTGGTGAGCTTCGCGTCGCCGGCGCGGTTGTCCCACTCGTTCGGGTCGGCTTGCCGGTCGTAGAGCTCTTCCCCACCATCGTGATAGCGAATGTAGCGGTAGCGTTCCGTGACAGCGGCGTGGTTGCCCTTGAGATACGTGATCACCGCGGGGCGGCGGTTGGCGCCGGAGCTGAGCAACTGCGGCTTGAGCGAAATGCCCTCCAGTTGCGGGCGCGCGGGCAAGCCGCAAAGGTCCACCATCGTCGGGTAGAGATCCAGCAGGCTGACGGGCTGACGCCGCGCCCTGCCCCGATCCCGCATGATCGGTCCATCCATGATCAGTGGCACGTGCGTCGACCGGTGCCACAGCGTCGATTTGTGCCAGTGGCGTTTCTCGCCCAGATGCCAGCCGTTGTCTGACCAGAAGACCACCACGGTATTGGCCGCCTGCGGGCTCTGGTCAATGGCGCGGACCACCTGGCCCACCATCTCGTCCGCGAATGAGATGGCGGCCAGATAGGCGCGCACGGCATCGCTCCATTTGCGCTCCTTGAAGATGCGCTCCACTTCGACGCGGCGAAAGGCGGCCAACTCCTGGCCGACGCTCGGGATGTCCTTCAAGTCGTCTTCCGGCACTCGCGGGACGCGGACATCGTCCTGGGGGTAGAGATCGAAGAACCGCTTGGGCGAGTACATCGGGATGTGCGGGTGCCACAGGCCGACGGCGAGGAAAAAGGGCTTGGTCTGCTCCTGCTTCAAGAACCGTTCGGCATAGCGCACGGCTTCCATATCGCCGTACTCAGCATCCGCCGCGGGCGGCGTGCCCCAATCGAACTCACCCGGAAAATCAGCCAGCCCATTGAAGGGATGCCCCTTGGGAGCGGGGACCTTCTTGTTCCACGGGAACCAGTCGGCACGGCGGTACCAGGGGTCATCGAACTGCTGCAACTGGAAGTCATCCCATTGGTCGGGCGGATTCATGCCCACGGTGTGGTGGAAGATCTTCCCCGCCCCGGCGGTCCGGTAACCGTTGGCTTTGAAGTGGCTGGGCAGACTGACGGCTTGCGGCAGATTGGGCCGCCAATACTGGTCATTGTTGTAGACCCCGCTGGTGGCGGGCGAAAGGCCGGTGAACAGCGCCGTCCGCGACGGATTGCAGAGCGGCGAGGCGCAGTGGGCGTTTGAGAACAGCACACCGCGCTTGGCCAGCTTGTCGATGTTGGGGGTCTGCACGCCCTCGTAGCCGCCCAGGCAGCCCACCCAATCGTTCATGTCGTCCACCGAAATGAAGACCACATTGGGCCGCGCGGGCGTGGGCTGCGCCGCCAGTGGAGCCGCCGCCAGAGAACCGAGAAACTGCCGTCGATTGATCACAACGAATAGATATCACGGCTGGAGGCCGGCTAGTTGGTCTGGATCGGTCGATCGAAAAGAATCTGTTCAGATTGCTGCGACCAGTTGTGTAAAGGACGCGTCTACTGGAATGTACCGATCGTTCGGTTTACACTAGGAGCCATCATGAAACTACCCACTCTCGCCACCACTCTGCTGCTTGCCGCCACTAGCTTGGCCGCTCAGCCAACCATCCGTTACCAGACGATCAAGGTCCAAGGACAAGAGATCTTCTATCGCGAAGCCGGACCAGCCAACGCGCCGACACTGTTGCTCCTACATGGCTTTCCGACCTCCTCCGCGATGTTCCGTGACCTGATGCCGCGCCTGGCCGATACATATCACGTCATCGCCCCGGATTACCCCGGCTATGGCCGCAGCAGCATGCCCTCTCAGGAGACATTCGCCTACACCTTCGCTCACCTCACCGACATTGTGGAGGGCTTTACCATCGCCAAAAAGCTGGACCGCTACGTCCTTTACGTGATGGACTACGGCGCCCCAATCGGCTACCGCCTGGCGTTGCGGCATCCAGAAAAGGTGACGGGCTTGATTGTGCAGAATGGCAACGCTTATGAGGAAGGATTGGGCGAGTTCTGGGTGCCGCTCAAAAAGCTGTGGGCTGACCCGTCAGCCGCCAACAAGGACGCGCTGCGACCCTTTCTCAAGATTGGCGGCACCCAATGGCAGTACACCAACGGCGTCACCGACCCGACCCTGCTGAACCCGGATGCCTGGACACTCGACCAGGCGGGCCTGGACCGACCCGGTAATGAAGCTATTCAGTTGGCGCTCTTCCAGGACTATGGAACCAACGTCCCGCTCTACCCTCAGTTCCAGGCCTTCTTCCGGAAGTATCAACCACCCACCATCCTGGTGTGGGGCAAGAACGACGCCATCTTCCCGCCGGCGGGTGCCTACCCGTACCTGAAGGATCTGCCCCAAGCGGAGCTTCACCTCTACAACACCGGCCACTTTGCGCTCGAAACCCATCACACGGAGATCGGGGCGGCGGTGAAGAGCTTCTTTGCGAAGAAGCTGGCGGTCAACTAAACTTCCGCTCACACTGAAGCACAGCCACCACCTGCAATCATCCCGCCAAGCCGAGCAGACGCCAAGAAGGCAAGGAATCCTTCTTGGCGTCATTGCGGCTTGGCGGGATGGCAAGTTGCCGGAAGGTTACAGTAAAGGTCACGCGATGCCCGCATTGAAGATTCAGGACGACGATCTATTTGAGCGGCTCACCGGGCTGTTTCAGACCTTGGGCTATGAGGGCACCAGCCTGGCCAAGATCGCGCAGGCCACGGGTCTTGAAAAGGCCAGCCTCTATCACCGCTTCCCCGGCGGCAAGGAACAGATGGCAGTGATGGTGCTGGAACGAGTGAAGGAAGCCATGACGGCGCAGGCGCTGGCTCCACTTAAGGCCTCGGGCGATTTGGCCAGCCGCATCCGCGCGGCGGGAGTTAATCTGGCAGCGTTCTACCAGAATGCACGCCGCAGCTGCTTGCTGGATACGCTCTCCCTACCGGGCGGTGGCCCAGCGGTGCGAGAGGCGGCTCACCAAGCGTATGCGGCCTGGCAGAATGCATTTGCCGCCATCGCCCAGGAGTCGGGAATGGAACAGGGGGCGGCGGCGCAGGCGGCACAGAAAGCGATCGCAGCCATCGAAGGCGGCCTGGTGGTCAGCCGGGTCACCGGCAATCCGCAGGCGTTTCTCGATGCCATCAACCAACTGCCGCAACTGCTATTGGCCTCCCCGCTGGAATCGTGAACCGTCCGCGGCTCTAGGCCGCCAGCCGCATCGGTTGCTTCTTCCAGTAGGTCAGCGACCGCCAGCACCATTCCATTGGCCCAAACCGGTAGTGCCGCAGCCAGATGGGGCTGACGATCAGTGAAATGATCCACAGCGCGGCCACCACCCAATACAGCTCAATCCGCTGCAGCTTGCCGTAGAGCTTGAAGCCATAGCCAGTAAAGATGATGGCGCTCAGCACCGAATGCAGGATGTAGTTGCTGAAGGCCATCTGTCCCACCGCGGCCAAGGCACTCAAGACCGGGCTCAGCCATTGCTTGCGCCACAACAGCACCACTAGACTCAAATGGCCGAGTGCGACCGACAGCCGCCCCACGTCATAGGATGAGCCCGCCCAGCTGTGCATCACCGGGTCAAAGTTGCTGTTGAGGATCAAGAAGCCGGTGTAGGTATTCAATGGAATGCCAATGCCATAGCCCGCCAGCAGCAATTTGGCCAACGTCCCGGTGCTGGCGTTGAACAGCCCCAGGCGATAGAGGCCCATGCCCAGGAACATCATGCTCCAGATGTCCCACCCGAAGTAGTACGGCTCCCGGTGGAACCGATAAGCGATCCGGCTGCGGGCTTGGACCGCGGTGAGCGGACTCTTCCGCCACTCTTCGGCATCCTTCTGCAGGGCGGCGGCATCGGGCCGGGCTTCCTTCATGAAGTCTTCGTACTCGCGCTTGGCCTCCTGCTCCGTTTCAGAAAGCTTCCGGCCGGACTGGGAGGCCGCCAAAGCAGCCTTGCCGTCCCGCAGCATGTCGCGCTGCGTGAAGCCGTTCACCACGGACCAGACGGAGTCCCCGGCGATGAACAGCCCCGCCACCAGGATCAGCCGCTTGGCGGCCAAATGGCGGAACGGATAGAGCAACAGCGAGCACAGCGCATACGGGTAGAGAACCTCACCCACCCACAGCAGGTAAGCATGAACAATCCCGAAGGCCATCATCCAAAAAGAACGCCGGAAGTAGAGGTCCGCTCCATCGCGCCGCTCATCCAGACGCGCGGTGAACAACATCACGCTGACGCCAAAGATCAGCGAGAACAGGCACCGCATCTTGCCTTCGGCCAGTACGTGCAAGACGAACCAGATACCCAGGTTGGCTCCCGTGCCGCCGCCGGTGACGGTGGGGTCGTCATAGGCGGCACCGTTCAGGCCCATCGGCACGATATTCATCAGCAGAATACCCAGGAGTGCAAAGCCGCGGACCGCGTCAATGGAGGAGATCCGCTCCGCCCGACTGGTGGGCGCGGCAGTGGATGGGCAGGTTGCTTCTTTCAGTTCCTCAGGCACGGGCATTACGCTAGTATCACCCGACTTGGCAGTATCACCCGACTTGGCAGTATCGCCCGAGTTGGCAGTATCGCCCGAGTTAGAGAGCGGAATGCTTTAAGTCCCCGGCGCCGTCGCCAAATAGAGACTACGAAGCAATTCCGGTGGGCGTGTCGTCAAAGAACCCGTAGAGAGCCGGCACCACCAGCAGGGTGAGCGCAGTGGACGAGATCAGGCCACCGATCACGACAATGGCCAGAGGCCGCTGCACTTCGCTTCCCGGGCCCGTGGCGAACAAGAATGGCAGCAGCCCCAGCGCCGCCACAGCGGCCGTCATCATCACGGGCCGGAACCGGGCCAGCGCGCCTTCCACCAGCGCTTGGCGGCGCGGCATGCCGCCTTGACGCAAGCTCCGCACATACGAAACCAGCACCACGCCATTCAGCACTGCGATACCCCAAAGGGCAATGAAGCCCACCGAAGCGGGTACCGAGAGATACTCGCCGCTCAGGTAAAGGGCGGCGATTCCGCCGATAGAAGCAAACGGCAGTACCAGAATGATCAGCGCCGCAAACCGGACCGACCCAAACAGCACGAACAGAAGGAAGAAGATCGCCCCAATGGTGATCGGCACAATCACCTTCAGGTGTTTTTGCGCGCGTTCCATGTTCTCAAACTGGCCGCCCCACTGGAAGTAGTAACCGGAGGGCAGCTTCACTTCTGCCTCTACCCGCTGCTGCAACTCCGCCACAAAGGAACCGAGGTCACGATCCTTCACGTTGACGCCAACAATGACGCGCCGTTTGCCTTGTTCGCGCTTGATCTGTGAGGCGCCTTCAAGCAAAGTAACTTGGGCAACCGAACTGAGCGGCAGTTGCGCACCATCGGGGGCGCGGAGCAAGACGCTTTCGATGTCGCGCACACTGGTGCGCAGCCGCTCCGGCAGACGTACCACCGCCTGAAAACGGCGTTCGCCTTCGTAGATCTCCGTCGCCGCCCTTCCGCCCACCGCCGCTTCCACTGTGTCGTTGACATCGGCCACATTGAGCCCGTGCCGGGCAATCGCCTGGCGGTCGATCTGGATGTTGAGGTTGCTCTGCCCCATGACTCGATCCACCTTGACGTCCGCCGTGCCGCGGATGCTGGAGGCCACCTTGGCTACTGCGTTGCCTTCGGCCAGCAACACGTCCAGGTCATCACCAAAGATCTTGACGGCGACATCGGCGCGCGCGCCGGTCACCATTTCATCCACCCGGTCGGAAATCGGCTGCGCCAACACGATATTCACGCCCGGAAGTTTGCTGAGCCGCGTGCGGGCCTCCTCGGCAATCTGATCCTGGGTCAGCGTTCCACGCTCCGACATCGGCTTCAACGAGATCATCAAGTCGGTCTCGTTGTAGCCCGCCGGATCCACCGGAGACTCACCCCGGCCTAGGCGGGAGACCAACGACTTGACGCCCGGCAGGTCACGCAACAGGCGGTGCGCTTCCATCTCCATCTTGATTGACTCTTCCAGAGAGATGCTCGGCGCCCGATCGGCGTTAGGACTGATGGTGCCCTCCTTCAGTTCAGGGATGAAAGAGGTGCCGAGAAATGGCACCAGTGCCAGGGAACCAGCAAACAGCGCCACCGCCACCGCGATGGTCTTCTTCTCATTGTTGACGGCCGCCTGCAATTGCCAGCGGAACGGGGTCTTCAGCATCCGCACAAGGAAAGTGTCGTGCTCACTTCCCCCCTTCAACAAGTAGAAAGAGAGCACCGTGGACAGCGTCAGTGAAAGAACCAGGGAGATGGCCAGCGCGATGGCAATGGTATAGGCCAGCGGGGAGAAAATCTTCCCCTCCATGCCCTCCAGCGTCATCAACGGCAGGAACACGAGAATGATGATGCAGATGCCAAACACAGCCGGCGTGGCCACTTCCAATACGGCGTCGCGCACGGTCTGGAACCGGTCTACGGGAGTGCCGTGACTGAGCCGGGCAAACACATTCTCCACCACCACCACTGAGCCGTCCACCATCAAGCCGATCGCAATCGCCAGCCCGCCCAGCGACATGAGATTGGCCGAAATGCCGAAGTAGTTCATCACCATGAAGGTGATCAGCGGCGTCAGGATCAGGGTGGCAATGACGATGACACTGGAACGCAGGTCTCCGAGAAAGAGGAACAGTATGACGACGACCAGCACCATTCCTTCCACCAGCACCTTGCTGACGGTCGCGAGCGCCGCATCCACCAGCTCGGAGCGGTCATAGTAGGGCACGATGCGGAGGCCACCCGGCAGCATGCCCCGGTCGTTGATCTCGGCCGCACGGCTCTTGATCGCCTCTACGATCTGCTTGGCGTTGCCGGAGGCCGTCATCATGATGATGCCGCCCACTGCTTCCGTATAGCCGCCCTTGATCATGGCGCCGTAGCGGACCTCTTCCCCGATGCTCACCTCGGCCACGTCGCGAATATAGACGGGGGTGCGCCCCGACTCCTTCAGCACCACGCTGCGAATGTCATCCAGGTTGCGGATCAGCCCCAGGCTGCGAACCAGAAGAATCTCCGGACCCCGCGGGAGAATGCCACCGCTGGAGTTGGCGTTGTTGCTCGCCAACGCCTGGTGCACATCGTGAATCGTCGTCTTGTAATAGAGCAGCTTGTTGGGATCCACCAACACCTGGTACTGCTTGACGTAGCCGCCGGTGGAGTTGATCTCCGCTACGCCGGCGACGGAACGCAGCAATGGACGCGCCACCCAATCCTGCACGATGCGCCGCTCAACCAGTTCCTCCTTGGTCAGCGCCCGCTCGCCGTCAGCTGGATGCTCGATGGTGTACTGGTAGACCTCACTCAACGCCGTCGCCACTGGGCCCAAGACGGGCGAAATCCCGGGAGGCAGGCGGCTCCTGACGTCGACCATGCGTTCGGAGACAAGCTGCCGGGCGAAATAGACCGGCGTGCTGTCGGTGAACACCAGCGTGACGATCGAAAGACCGGACTCATTCTGCGAGCGCAACTCGGTCAGCCCCGGCAGTCCGGTCATGCCGATTTCGACCGGAATGGTGACAATGCGCTCCACCTCATCGGCCGAACGTCCAGGGACTTCGGTCGCCACCTGGACCTGGATCGTGGTGACGTCCGGGAACGCGTCAACCGAAAGGGAGCGCATCGCGTTCACGCCAAAGGCCAGAATGATCAATGCGCCAAGGACCACCAGCAGCCTTTGGCGCAGCGCCACCGTCACAATAGAATTCAGCATCGAGCGGTCTAGTCCGACCCCCGCAAGCTGCGGCGGCGCCGCTCGTTGTTCAGATGGAACGCTTCCTCAAGAACGACGCGTTCCTGCTCGCCAATCCCCTCCAGCACCGGGCGGCGGCCACTCACTTCCGCACCCAACTTGACCGGCCGTAGCCCGAACAGGCCGTCGGGCTTTTCGACGAACAAGTACTCGACGTTCTCCACGGTGACAACGGCCGCCGTCGGAACCACCCGGCGCCGCTCAACGTGGTCTTTCAGGACCAGGCTGGCCAGCATGGCGGGCTTATACCGGCGGTCTGGATTCGGCAGCTCCATCCGGACCATGACGGTACGCGTCTCACGATTCACGGCGTTGCTGACAAAGGTCAGGCGGCTGTGGATTTTCAGGCCCGGCAACGCTGCGATCTCCGCTTCCACCACCTGTCCGGCCCGTAAACGCCCGGCGCTTTGCTCCGGCACCTCGGCCACCAGCCAGAGCCGCGACAGGTCGGCGATCTCGAAAAGGGTATCGGCCGGTTGCACCACCTGTCCAATCTTGGCGTGGTGCTCCATGACAATGCCGTCCATGCTGGCCTCGACCCGGGAAACAGAGTTCATCGCGCGCGTGCGCTGCAACTCCTCAATCGAATCGGCGGCCATCCCCAGCAGGGCCAACTGATCCCGCGCGGCGGCCACTTCAGCACTACCCTGAGCCAGTTCAGCCTCGCGCCGCTGTAGTTCCGCGGAGCCGATCACATCGGACTTCAGCAGCACCTGGGCCCGCTCCACTGCGCGCTGCGCCAACTGGCGTTGCGAAATTGCTTTCAGGAATTCCAATTGCGCGCCGGATAGACCGGTGCTGTTGATGGTGGCCAGCGTTTGGCCCCGGTGCACGGGTTCACCTTCGTGTACGCTGAGCGACATGATGCGGCCCATGACGGGCGAGCCCACGCGCGTCACCAAACGCTGGTCCACATCGACGAGGGCCGCTACCTGGATGGAACCGCCGATCTCGGCCCATTCCAACGTCCCCGTGCGGTAGCGCTTCGCTTCTTCGGGCGTCAGATGGATCTCCAGCGGATTTCCGGCCGGCGAGTGCGCAGCAGCGGCGGTGGCCACGGGCGCGGCCTTTTGGCATCCGCTTTGGAAGACCACCGCGCAGGTGAGGCCAACGACGAAGAGGCAGTTTCTCATGGTTCCTTCCTCCTCAGTTCGAGGGCGCGCAGTTCATCTACCTCCACTAGCGCTGCCTGTCGATCGAATTGGGTATTCAGCAGATCCAGCCGGACTGTGCGTAGTACGCGCTGGGCGTCCAATACTTCCAGAATTCCCCGTTCGCCCAGGCGGTAGGCGGTTTCCGCCGCCTGCAATCCAGCCTCGGCTTCCCGGATCAACCCTTGTTCCAGAGCGCGGAGTTGTTCGCCCGCCAGTTGATAGCGCTCATAGGCCCCTGCCAGGCGGGCCAGCAACTCCAGCTTGCCATTGTCGGCCAGCGCCTGTGCCCGGCGCAGGTCAGCCGCCGCGGCCGCAATCGGCCCTTCTCTCTTGTTCCAGAGCGATAGCGGGATACTCATCCCGACGCGATAGGTGGGCGTATCCGGTGGGCGGTCCATCTCCGCAATCAGGGATGGCTGGGGGCGGCGCAGGGCAGTTTCATAGCGCACTCGGGCCTCCGAAACCCGGATCTCCGCTTGGGCCCAAGCCAGCATCGGGTGACGCTGCAGCATCACCTCGCGCACTTCATCGGCCGACGGCAGGTGGGCGTTGGTATCTAGAGCACCCTCCAGCACCAGATCGGCCTCCAGCGGTGCTCCAACCGCCGCGCGAAGACCGGCGAGGGCCGCGACGTACTGCAGGCGGGCGCTGCTGGCTGCGGTCCGCGCCACGGCCAATTCCGCGTCTGCCCGGTAGAGTTCCAGCCGCCCGGCTTCACCGACGTCTACCCGAACCTGCAACCGCCTCCGGAAATCCTCCACCAAGCGAACGTTCTCAGAGAGGATGCTAATCTCACTCCGCTTGCGGAGCGCCTGGAAAAAGGCGCGCCGGACTTCAGCCAGGACAGCTAGTCGGACTGCGGCAAGCGCCAGTTCACTGGATTGCTGGCCCTGTCCCAATTCGAGAGGTTGCGAAAACACTAGCGAGCTCACCAGACCGCGCACGTTTCCCGGCACCCGGTAGTCCTGGCCGCCAATGCGGGCACCGAACTCGGGATTCGGATAGGCGAGGGCACCCACGACGCCCGCTCTGGCGGAGTCTATTTGCGCGGACCCGGCCCGTAGCCGGGGATGATTGTCATCCGCCAGCGCCAGAATCTTGTCCAGCGTAAGAGTAGTCTCGGCAGAGAGGCAGGCAGCCCAAAGGCTGAGGAGAAGAATTGTTCGGGCTCGGCGCACGGCGGAGGCACCACAAAAGTGAGCTGGTACACGTACCGCCATCGCCGATAACATTCGCTAATTTTAGCAAAGGCTGACCGCGACAATGTTTATCTACTAATCCACTTATTTCGCGAAGAGCCAAGGACGAAAGTCGGGCTCAACTCCGAATCGGGTGAACGGGGCCCGCCAGCACGCGGGCTGGCAGAAAGCGAACGCGATCAGCGCGCAAAGGCCTGCGTGTCCGGAAGTTCGGGACTCCTGATAGACTCACTGGCCGTAAGCCGGGGTTGCGCGGCTTAGCGGAGGCTGAACCATCGCCGTCTTGACGTCCGGCCCCACCGGTGCCAGCGCGATGGCGGCATAGGCAGTGGCCATAGACGAGATCCACTGGTCATGGCCGTAGGGGAAGCCGCTCTCAAAGTAGGGCTGGAACTTGGGTGCCCGGCTGGCCACATACCAGGAGCCATCCGCCCGCTGCGTCGAGACCAGGAACTTGG
>JAPKYX010000215.1 GCA_026394075.1 Acidobacteriota bacterium | reverse complement strand
GCCAGTGAGGCGCGGAGCGTCAACATTATCGAGGCCAAACTCGAAGTTTAGCAACCGGAGCGCACTCCCCTGCCACAATTTCTACTCAAATACGCTGACGCCCGCGGCCAGATCCGGCAAGAGACGGCTGAAGGTGCGTCGGAGCAGGATCTCCGGGAGCGGTTGACGCAGCAGGGGTTTCTCATCTATTCCATCCGCTCGGCGTCCGCGCTGGGCGGGCTGAGCAAGCTGACGGGCAAGTCCAAGGGTAAGCTGAACGTCGAAAAATTCCTGGTCTTCAACCAGCAGTTCGTGACGCTGATCCGCGCCGGATTGCCGATCTTGAAGGCGCTGGAACTGCTGGCCGATCGCTTGACCGAAGGCCGCCTGCAGGTGGCTGCCCGGGCCATCCGCGACGAGGTCAAGACCGGCGTGCAGCTTTCTGATGCCTTCTCACACCAAGGGATCTTCCCGCCCATCTACGTCACCAGCGTCATGGCCGGCGAAAAGTCCGGCTCCCTCACCGAAGTGCTGGACCGGTATGTTTCTTATCAGCGGCTGACGCTGGCTGCTCGCAAGAAGCTGCTGCTGTCGCTGATGTACCCGTCGATCCTGGTGTTTCTCGTCATCTGCCTGATCGTCTTCCTGATCACCTTCGTGGTGCCCAGCTTTGCCGTGCTCTACACCGATATGTCGGCCAACCTGCCGGCGGCCACCCAACTGCTGATCGCGATCGGCACGACGGCCAAGAACTACGTGCTGGCGGTGTTCCTGTTGCTGGTGGGAAGCATTGTGGGCTTCCGCTTCTGGTCCCGCACGCCAGCCGCGCAGGTGACCCTGGACCGGATCAAGTTGAAGCTGCCGGTGATTGGCGAGATCTGGGTGAAGTTCCAGGTGGCGCAGTTTTCCCGCGTGCTCTCGACGCTGCTGGTGGGCGGCATCCCGCTGGTACAAGCACTCGAAACCGCGGGCGATTCGACGGGTAGCGTGCTGCTGCGCGAGATGCTGCTGCGCGCCCGAAAGGGCGTTCGAGAAGGCCAGGCGCTGTCGCTCTCACTCTCCCAGACCGGTATCTTCCCTCCGCTAGCCATCGACATGATCGAGGTGGGCGAATCGACGGGCGCATTGTCGGCCATGCTCAACTCAGTGGCTGAGTTCTTTGAAGACGACGTGCAGACGCGTATGGCCGCGGTGCTGGGCCTGGTGGAGCCCGCGATCATGATCTTCATGGGCGTGTTCGTGGCCTTTGTGCTGATCGCGCTCTACCTGCCGATCTTCTCGCTGGCCGACACGCTGCGGTAACGGGTTTTCGCTCGCTACACTGCGAGAGTGGCAACCCTGTCTCCCTTGATCCTATTGCTCATGCTGTCCCTGGCGGCAGAGCCCGTGCGTGTCGGCACCTTTCTCAGTGAAACCCGATTCGTTCACGACACGGCCCGTGGCTTGCCCTCCAACGACGTTCGCGGCGTGGCCGTCCAGGGGCCGGTGGTCTACGCCGCCACTATGCGGGGCTTGGCGGTTCGGCGGGGTGGTGAATGGGTGGTGGAGCAGCCCAGCGGGCCTTTGGATCATGTGGCGGCGGGTCCGGGTGGTGTTTGGGTGGCGGGTGGGCAGCGTATCTGGAAGGTGGGTGCGCCGCGCCCGGAAGTGGCCATGATCAGCACCAGCCAGCGCATCGTGGCTCTGGCTGCGGGGATGCAGCTCTGGGTGGCGACGGAAAGCGCGCTGTTCCGCCTTCAAGCGGGAGCACTCGCGCAGGAAAGTTCCTTCCCCGGGACCCAAGTCCGGCAGATCGCCATCGCCTCTGATGAGCGGGTGGCCGTGGCGGCGCAAAATGGGTTGTTCCTTCGGTCAGCCCAAGGTGCTTGGGAGAACGTCCGGCCCAGCGATGGACGCCGCAGTTGGGCGCCGCTGGATTTGCGTGGCGTGGCCTTCGACGAAAAGGGGCGGCTGTGGTTTGCGAGTCCCCAGGGCGTGGGGGTGCTCGATGGAGGCCGCTGGACGCTCTACGATGCTTCCGATGGCATCCCCTACGGCGACTTCACCAGTGTCGCCGCCTCAAATGGGCGTGTCTGGCTTGGCACTACCAAAGGCGTCGTGACCTTTGACGGAAAGCACTGGGGCTACCGGCAAGGCAAGCGCTGGCTGGCGGATGACGCGGTGCGGCAGGTGGCGGCGGCCGCGGATGGATCGGCGTGGGTGGCGGGCAACCAGGGTGTCACGGAGATTGCGCTGAAGCCGTTGACGCTGGCCGCGAAGGCGAAGCAGTTCGATGACGAGATTGAGAAACGCCACCGGCGCACGCCTTTGGGCTACGTGCTGGAGGCGCATCTCAAGCGTCCCGGCGAGTTGAGCGAATGGACCAATCACGACAGCGACAACGATGGCTTGTGGACCTCAATGTACGGTGCCGCGCAATGCTTCGCCTATGGCGCGACGGGCAGTGCGGAGGCGAAAGCCCGCGCGATGAAGGCGTTTGAGGCGCTGCGCTTTTTGGGCACAGTGACACAGTCGGGCGATCATCCAGCCCCTCCCGGATTCGTTGCCCGCACCATTCTGCCGGGCGATGGGCCCAATCCGAATCAAGGTAACTACACGCCGGAGGGTGACCGCAAATTCCGCGACACACGCGACAAGCTTTGGAAAGTGATCAGCCCGCGTTGGCCGCGCACGGCGGATGGGAAGTGGTACTGGAAGTCCGACACCAGCTCCGATGAGCTGGATGGCCACTTCTTTTTCTACGGCCTCTATTTTGATCTGGTCGCCAAGACTGAAGCTGAGCGCGCCCCGGTGCGCGAACACCTTCGCGCCATGGGCGACCACTTTCTCGCGCATGGCTTCAACTATGTCGATCACGACGGCAAGCCCACCCGCTGGGGCTATTTCGATCCGGCCAGCCTGAATCACAATCACGACTTTTGGGGCGAGCGCGGCATGAACTCGCTCAGCATTCTGGCCTATTTGAAGGTGGTCAGCCACATCACTGGCGATCCCAAGTACGACCAAGCCGCGCGCAAGTTGATCGATGAGCATGGCTATGAAATGAACGTGCTGTTTCCCAAAACACACGGTGGCCCCGGCGCCGGCAACCAGTCCGATGACGAGATGATCTTCATGAACTTCTACAGCCTGCTGCGCTATGAAAAAGACGCCCGGCTGCGAGGCTTCTACCTGCGCGCGCTCGCCCATGCCTGGGAGAATGAGCGGCCGGAGATGAACCCGTTTTTCAATTTCATCTACGCCACGCTGGCCAGTGGCGAAAAGCTGGTGGGGACGCATGACACGCTGGAGCTAACGCCAAAGGGCGCCTGGCTGGAGGACTCGATCGATACGCTGAAGCGCATTCCGCTCGACCGTGCGAACTGGCGTCTCTCGCACGCCCACCGCCAGGACCTGCGGCCGATCGGCGAAGCCCGCGGACGCCAGCGAGGCCACCGGTTGAACGGCAAAGTGCTCCCGGCTGACGAGCAGTACGTGCAGCACTGGAACCATGACCCGTGGTCGCTCGAACAAGGCGGCGATGGCCGGAGCCTGGGTGATGGCGCGGTGTTCTTGCTGCCCTACTACATGGGGCTTTACCACGGCTTCTTACGGGACTAGCGCGGGCATCGAGAGCTTCGTGAGCGCCTCCACATGCACCAGCGCGCAATCGAGCACCGACACGCCGCACTCTCGGCCATCGAACGCCAGGCAGAGATCAGTTCCCGCGAGCAGGACCACTTCGGCTCCAGCGGCCTGCAGCTGGCGGCCCACCCGGAAAAAGAACTCACGCTGCTCCTCAGAGACCCGAGCCGCCAACGACATCGCCAGATACTCGCGGCCCACGGCCACCAGATCGTCCCCGGAATGCGGCACGATCTCGAAATCGGCTAAGCCGCCGTACATCTGCGACTCCATCACCGCTTGCGTGCCCAGCAGCCCAATTGAGCGGACGCCGCGGCGGAGTAGTTCTGCTCGAACGGCCTGGATCGCATTCACCACCGGCAACGGCGAGATCGCCTCAAATTGCTCGATGCAGAAGTGGCCACCCAGTGACGTGATCGCCACCACATCCGCTCCCGCCGCCTGAAGGCGCGTGGCGAGCTGACGATAGACCTCCGCCTGCGCAGCCTGATCACGGGCCATCAAGTTGCGCAGCAGTACCTTGATGTCTGCCTGCACGATGGTCAGTTCCAGCGGTTGATCAGCCTTGGCGTGGGCGGCCGTCAGGTGATGGTAGTAATACTCGGTTGCGGCGGGCCCAATGCCGCCGACCAGTCCAAGGTGCATTGGACGATTGTAGCAGTGGCATCAACTTAGTCCCAATGCTTCGGCGCCTTGCAGCTAATAGCCTTGTTGATCCACGAAAGTCCGCACGGACCCGGTGGCCACCACCAGATCCAACTGTGCCAGGTCCGCCTGATGCTGAGCGAGGTTGCGTGAATCGCGGGCCCGGATCAGGCGTGTCTGCGCGTCGGCGACGTCGAGTGCCGTACCCAGGCCGGCGGCCAGCCGGGCGCGCGACTGGGTCAACTGTTGCTCGGCTAACTCCACTTCGGCGTCAGTCAATCGTGCCTTCAATCGAGCTGAGGTGAGACCTCGTTGGGCTACTTGGATGTCCAGCCGGATCTGCTGGCGCAGGTCACGCGTCCGGATCTGCTCATCGCGGAGCGCCAGTTCCGCTTGGCTGAGTTCGGCCTTTCTGCGGCCGCCGTCGAACACCGGTATGTTTAGGGACAGACTGAGCGTTCGTGTGTTCCGGGCATCGGCCGGCGTCAAGCCGTTGGGGCCGTAGTCGGCGGAGCCGCTGATCGTGGGAAGGAACTTTCGCTGGGCCGCGCTGACCTTGAGTGACGACACCTTCTCGCGTTTCAGTTGGCTGGCCAAGTCCAGGCGGCGGCCTTCCGCCATCGCCAGCAATGCTGGTGCGGGAGCGCCTTCGAAGGGCATCCCCGGCCGCACCAGCTTCACCTCGCCTTCAAGCGGCAGTCCCAGCCAGCGGCGCAACGTCAGGCTGGCCTTCTCCGCTTCGAAGCGTGCGGTCTCCAGGGCCGATTCATCGCTCGCCACTTGAGCCTGGGCGCGGGTGACATCGACGGCGGTCACCGTGCCTGCTGCCAGACGATTGCGGGCGGCGGCTTCGAGGTCTCGTGCCAGGGCGAGATTAGATTCGAGCATCGATAGTTTCTCTCCCGCCCGCAGAGCGTCATAGTAGGCCCGAGTGATCTGCCCTGCGCTGATCTCCTGCTCCTGGGCGAGATCATCGGCGGTGCGCTCGACATCGGCGCGGGCGGCGGCCAGCGTCTTGCGGGCTGAGAGATCCAGCAGTGTCATGGTGACGGCAGCGCGGGTGTCGAAGGACGTAAAGTTGGGGCGTAGTTGAAGCCCTGGCCCTGTACTTCCACCGCCCAGCCCTCCGCCACCCAAACCGAACGTGGCCAGATTGCGGGTCTGCTCGCCGCCGGAGGCGCGGAACTCAGCTGTCGGCAACAGCGCTGCAGCAGTTTGCCGGACCACCAGCGAGGCTTGGGAGCGGCTGGATTCGGCCAGGGCTACGGAGGCTCGCACCTGCGGATCGAGGCCACGGCGGACGGCCTCCGGCAGCGTCAACGTGGTCTGGCCGCAGGCCCGCAGTGGGAACAAGAAGCTGATGACCAGGGAGAACAAGAACCACAGCATCATCGACAAGGCCAGCGGCCAACGCTCGGATCTCATTGCGCGCCTCCGCTGGTCGGCTGGCCGACAAAGGCCGTGACGCGCTGGCCGGGCTTCAGCGGCACTCCGGCGTCGAGTTCCACTACTACTTCCAGGATCTTGGTATCAATGCGCTCCTTGGGGTCGTCCGTGCGGATGTTCTTGCGGCCGATGCGCTGGCCGATCTCGAGCACGCGGCCGGGGAAGCGTTGGTCGCCAAAGGCTGCGGCGGTGACAAAGGCCGGCATGCCGGGTTGGACGCGGGCGATGTCGCGCTCATCGATGTCGGCACGCACGTGCAAACGGGACAGGTCGCCCAGCAGTAGCAAGGGGTCGCCGGTGCCGGGCATGATGTACTCGCCGGGGCGGTACTTGATCTGCAGCACGCGCCCTTCCGCCGGAGCGGTGATGCGCCGGGCGGCAGCTTGAGCCTGTTTTTCCGCCAGCCGGACGCGAGCCGTTTCGCGGCGGGCGGTTGCGATGCCGATATCTTCCGCGCGCGGGCCGTTGGTGAGTGCGGTCAGCCGGGCCACGGCGGCGCGGTGGGTGGCGCAGTCCTGGGCGGCTTGGTGGCGGGAGCGTTCAAACTCATCGGTGGTCACCAGCTTCTGCTGCGCCAACACTCCCAGCCGCTGCAGTGCGCCCACGGATTGGTCAGCGCGGACCCGGGCCGCTTCCGCGTCGCGTTGCGAGGCCTCAATCAGCTCCGGCCGCTCTCCGGCCAGAGTCTTTTCGAGTTCTCGTTGTGCCGATGCTACTTCCGCCGCGGCGGCTTGCACGGCGGCTTCCTCGATGGTGGCATCGAGTTCCGCCAGCACTTGCCCGACGCGCACGGTGGCGCCTTCAGCGACCAGGAGGCGGCGGATCACTCCGCTGGACCGGGGCGCTACCCGCAGTTCATGGCCGCGCGGTTCGACAATGCCATTGCCGGCCACCAGACCATCCGCGCCCGGCAACGGCAGCTCCGGTAGTTTGGCGGCCGCGGCCCGGTCCGCCGCGTTGGGGGCGGCGATCTGCTCGCCCATGCGGATCTGATAGATCAGCAGCCCGGCCGACACGGCCAGGATCAGCGTGGCCAAGGCCGGAAAATACCATCTCGATGTGAATGCCCTCAAGGTGAATGTCACTGATTGGTTCCTCCTCGAACCACTTCCTCGCGCCAAATGCGCCCATCTTCCATGTGCAAAATACGGTCGGCGTAGCGGTGGATGCGGTTGTCGTGCGTCACCACCAGAACGCTCGCCCCGGATTCAGCCGCCATCGTTTGCAACAGATCCATCGCGATCTGCCCGTTGTGGGCATCGAGCGACGCGGTGGGTTCATCCGCCAGCAGCAGCCGCGGCGATCCAGCCAGAGCGCGGGCGATCGCGACGCGCTGTTGTTCGCCCACGGAAAGCTCAGATGGCTTTTTCGATTCCTTGCCCGCCAGATTCACCTGCTGCAGGAGCGCCGCGGCCTGCTCCGCTGCATCCTGGCGCCGGGCGCCACGCATCCGCAGCACGGCGGCAACGTTGTCCTGAGCGCTTAAGCCCGCCAGCAGGTTGTGGGACTGGAAGACAAACCCGATCTCCCACAGCCGCACGTCGTTCAGCTGGGCCTCGCTCATGCCGGAGATCTCTTCGCCGGCCAGCCTCACGGAGCCGGAGGTGGCCCGCAACACGCCGCCCAGAATCGAGAGCAACGTGGTCTTGCCGCAGCCGGAAGGGCCGGCCAGCATGACCAGCTCACCCGGAGCGATCCGGAGGCTGACGCCCCGCAGAGCGTGATAGTCCTGCCCACCGGCCTGGAACACGCGCGTCAAGTTGGATACTTCAGCAGCAGCAATCATCGGAACACCATCCCCGGCTCAATTCGCCACACCCGCACCAGCGCCAGCAGCGCCGAGCCGCAGCACATCGCCACCATCACCAGAAACGTTGCCCAGATCATCGTCGGGTGAACCACCACGATCAGGCCCGGTGACCGGATCAGCATCGCCAGGCCCGAGAACGCCCCCAGCCCGATCAACGTGCCCACTGCTGCGTAGAGCAGCGATTGCAGCATCAGCAACCACGTCAGGTCACTGGTGCGGGCCCCGATCGCCCGCAAGGTGCCGAACTCCCGCAGGCTTTCTGAAACGCCGGAGAACACTGACAGGCTGACCATCACAAACCCGATCACCACCCCGAACGCGGCCAGCGATCCGAAGACGGCCCCGATGGGAGTTTTCGTCAAGATGGTCCGGCTGAGCACGTCGATGAATTCGTCGGTAGTCATCACCAGCAGATCCGGCAGCTCCTTCTGGAGGGCGGCCCGGGTCTGCGCCGGATTGACGCCCGGGTTCAGCACCACCAGGCCGGCGGTGGCCCGGTCGTTGTCGACCTTTGAGAGATCGCGGACCAGGTCGAATTCAGCAAACGCCAGCGGGCTCTCCATCTGTTGCGCGCCCCAGGTGAGGCCGCCGACGGTGATTTTCTGCCCGTTCACCTCGCGCTGCGCACCGACGCCAAAGCCGGCTAGCCGGTCCTGATCCGCCACGTCGAGCACCAGATAGTCGCCCCGCATCCGCGGTGAGCCGCGCGAAACAACATTCCATGGTCCGCCGAGGTACCGCGGCGCCACACTGCCCACCAGCGTCACGCCATCGCTGCCCCCCGTGGGCAACTTGATCGACCCGGAGGCGAGCAGTAACGGCTGGGCGTCCTTCACCCCAGGGTGCAACCGGGCCCGCTGGACCGCTGACAGGGCGATATGCCGGCCGGGTACCAGCAGTTCCGTCGCGGGCGGAACAATCCAGATGTCGGCACCGGCATTCCTCACCAGCATCGAGCTTTTGCGGATCAACGAAAGCATCGTCCCAATCGACTGGTTTCCCAAAACGGAGGCGAACACCACGCCCAGCAGCGTGGCCACCAGCCGTAACTTGTTGTTAAGCATCATCTTCAGGCCGATGCTGGCCATCAGCGCCAGGTTCCGGCCCACGCCCGGGCGGCGGCGCTTGTTTGTGACTGTGTAGTTTGACTTCATAGTCAAACTATCAAGACGACGCTGCGCCCAGAGAAGTTCCAAGAAATTTGAACCAAGAGTCAAACTCTGAAGAAGGCGCTAGAATAGCGACAGCGATGGCCACGAAGCGTTTTGAAAAGCTGGACCCGGAAAAGCGCGACCACATCATCCGGTCAGCGATTGAGGTATTCGGAGAACAGGGCCTCGACCAGACCACGCTGCAAGACGTCGCCACCCGCGCGGGTGTCGCTAAAGGCTTGCTTTACTACTACTTCGAAGATCGCGACGACCTGCTGGCGACGCTGTTTGAATTCGTGCAATCACGCCTGAATCTGGTGCTGGCGGACCTGCCTACCTACCACGACGTCGAGAGTTTCTGGCAGTTCGTCGAACGGACGGTCACCAACACCATTGAGGGGTTCGCTCCCGTTTCCTGGATGGTGCCGTTTCTGGAACGAGTGATGGAATCCGTCTCCCAGGGCAAGGTCCCCGCTGGTTTTGAGCCGCGCAAACAGATGACCGAACAAACGATGGCCGGAGTTGTGATGGACGGGATGCGGCTAGGCGCCCTCCGCCGTGATCTGCCGCCGGAGCTGATGCGCTCCGCCATCATGATGCTGATGCGCGCCTGCGAAACCTGGCTGTTCGGACGCATCCGCAAAGGCATCGCGACCCCGGGGGATGCGGTGGTGGTGCGGAGGCTGGTGCAGGATGCGTTTGGGGGGCGGTAGCGATGAACCTTGATCAACAGCGCATCGATTCTTACCCGCTGACCATTCGGCGCTTATCAGCTGAAGACGGTGGAGGCTTCGCCGTTGAGTATCCTGACCTGCCCGGCTGCCTGTCGGACGGCAGCACGCCCGAGGAGGCTTTAGTTAATGGCCGTGATGCGGTGAAGGCGTATCTGACCAGTTGCGCCGCGCACGGCGACCCCATGCCAAGGCCCAGCGATGCCAGCGGCCAATGGCGTCAACGCGTCCCCCGCAGCCTGCATGCCCGTTTGACTGCTCGGGCTCGGCAGGAGGGGGTTAGTTTGAATGCGCTGGTGACTGAGATGATCGCGGAGGGGTTAGGGAAGAGGACGGTGGGGTAGGGCGGTTGACTCGGGCTCGTCTGGAAGGGACCTGAACCGATTTAGTGAGCGTGGAATCACCTTCGACGGCCTGCGAACCGAAGCAGACTATTCGCCAAGCATCCACCTGATAGATCTTGAAGCGACCTGCACGACAATCATCACAGCGGATGCGACGCACAGATTTAGGATGTATTGTTTGCCAAGCCTCACTCCGCTGAATTCTCTATACAGGTGGCGATT
Organism: Acidobacteriota bacterium; assembly: GCA_026394075.1. Lineage (GTDB taxonomy): Bacteria > Acidobacteriota > Terriglobia > Bryobacterales > Bryobacteraceae > JAPKYZ01. Next base: position 29,428 of record JAPKYX010000215.1, on the reverse strand, counting down.
GTAGACGAAACTGCAATACAGCAAGAGGCAGCTTGGCACGAGAGCGGACATGAGGACGATCCAATTTGGCAATGCTGGAAGCAAATGGCTCACGGCAAGTCCTCCCACAAACATGGCGAACAGTCCTGCATATAGCGCGATCAATATGGCTACGCTGGCCTTTATCCCGCGGCGATCCATCCTGAAAGGCTACTCCGAGCGGGGGGGGGGGCTGTCAAGACGATTCGCCTCAGAACATTCTCCTCGACAGGAAAACGATGTGTCGCTCCTCGAGGGGCATCGACAGTCAACCTCTTTCATCGGGCTCAGGTCTGTTCTGCATTGGCATCTTGCATGGTCGTTAATCGGTAATCAGCGAATCACTTCAATCCCTAACTCGTCCGACGAAAACCGAGCCCAGGCTGAATCCGTTGTTACCGCAATCAGTTTCAAAGCTCTTGCGGTGGCTAGGCAGGCGCGGTCGCCCAGGGATAAGCCATTCCCCCGAACCGGCAAAATGGTCGCGGCAGGCAGAACCCAGGACGGGTCAAAGGGTACGATCACCAGATTGAGGTCGTCGAACGTACGCTGAACTTCCGCTGCCGGCATGCCGTCTCGCTGCAATTTGATGGCAACTTCAGCCGCATTCACGGCCGAAACGGCCCCGTCGCTGTAGCATTCGGTGGCCCGCTGGTGGCCGGGTTCGCGCTTCAGCATGGCCAGAATGGCGGAGGCATCAAGCAGATACGTCATCGGCCAGCCCCTCGCGAATCGCCTCTTCCCGGCGTTCCTGCAAGAACGACTCGACGACCGAACCGCCTTCTGCATTCAGCGAGCGGCAACGTTCCTGGGCCCGGCGCAGACCGGCTAGACGATCTTCAAGCAAGATACGGCCTTCGGAATCCAGCCGGAGCACCACCTCCGTGCCGGCCTTCAATTGGGCTGCCTCCCGTATTTTGGCTGGTATCGCAATTCTGCCAAATTTGTCGATTCGTGCCAATTCAGCGTTCATGCCCGAGCATAACACGCTGAGGCTTGACGCCGACGACCGCCAGACGACGGCCCGGCAATCCGACGGGGGCACGAGGCTAGTCAGCGGATGACTTCGATCTTCAGCGCGTCCGACGCAAATCGCGCCCAACCGCGATCTGCGGTTACGGCTGTCCATTCGTTCCGACGCGCAGTGGCCAGACAAACTCGGTCTCCCAGCGAGAGACCCTCCCGGTCGCCCGGGCCAGACGCCATCAATTCAAGGTGCGAGTCATCAAACGCCAAGATCTGCACCTTGGTCAACCGCAGAGCCAACAGCGCGACCTCGCCCGGAACGCCTTCGCGGCGCAGCAGTCCGACAACTTCGGCTCCATTCACCGCGCTGATCGCACTACGGTTAATAATCGAATCGACGTGCTGCCAGCCTGGTTCACGCTTGAGCAGCGCCAGCAGAGCGGAAGCGTCCAAGAGGTACTTCATTCGGCCGGTTCTTCCCGCTCACGCCGAAGGTCCTCACGCCGCACGGCGAACAGTTCTTCCACCAGGGAGACATCCGGGCCAACATACTGCGCGACAAGCTCCTGAGCGCGTCGAATGCCCTGTTTCTGGGTCATCATGGACAAATTGCCTTCGTCGTCAGATTCGATGAAGATCCTGTCGCCGGGATCAATTCTGGCAATTTTCCGAATACTAGCCGGAATTAGGATTCTGCCGTTTAAGTCCAGTTCTACCGACACGCGCTCCATGAGCAGATTATAGCTGACTGGCATCTCTGGGCCCACCCGAGCCTTACCGCCGATGAATCAAACCCTGCCATTGCCGTTTCCAAGCTCCCAAGCTGATACCTAAACGCTTTCCACTTCTGGCTCGTCAATCAAAGTAGCGCCCCGCTATGGCTACTGACCGCATCCGCTTGCCCAACTCGGAAGAAGAGATCGCGCATGCGCGGCAGCTTGCCTTGCGCTATCGTGCTGAATTTGTGGATCTTAAGGAAGGTCGGATTGACCATGAGTTGTTCCGGTCGATCCCCGTCGACCTGATGTTCCGGTCCAACTTTGTGCCCCTGCACAAGGAAAACGGGACCCTCGACATCGCCATTGCCGACCCGCGCAACCTCAGTTTGATCGACGAACTGTCGCTGTTGCTCGGAATGAAGCTGCGGGTGAAGGTTGCGACGCTGTCGCAGATTTCAGACCTGCTGAAAAAGACGGAACAGTCGCAGCGGGTTCTGGAAGAGGTGACCGAAGGGTTCACGCTCGACGTCGTGGGCGATGAAGAGAACCCGGACGAGACGCTGTCGATCGACAAGCTGGCCGTCGATTCCGACATTGCGCCGGTGATCAAGCTGGTGGATACCACTATCTTCAACGCGCTGGAGCGCCGGGCGTCGGACATTCACATTGAGACGCGCGACCAGGAAGTGGCCATCAAGTACCGCATCGACGGCGTGCTGCAGTACGCCATGCCGCCGATCGCCAAGGACTGGCATTCCACCATCATTTCCCGCATCAAGGTGATGAGCGAGCTCGACATTGCCGAACGGCGCGTGCCGCAGGACGGGCGCTTCCGGGTCCGCTACAAGACACGCCTGATCGATTTCCGTGTCTCGATCATGCCTACCGTCCATGGCGAAGATGCCGTGCTCCGCGTGCTCGATAAAGAGTCGATGAGCGAGAAGTTTTCGAAGCTCTCACTCGATGTCGTCGGCTTCGGCGAACAGGACCTCATCAAATTCCGGCGCTACATCAAGGAGCCGTACGGCATGGTGCTGGTGACCGGGCCGACCGGGTCGGGCAAAACGACCACGCTCTACGCCGCGCTGAGTGAGATTAAGAACGACGAAGACAAGATCATCACCATCGAAGATCCGGTGGAATACCAGATCAAGGGCATCACCCAGATCCCGGTGAATGAGAAAAAGGGTCTCACGTTTGCGCGCGGCCTGCGGTCGATCCTGCGTCATGACCCGGACAAGATCCTCGTCGGCGAAATCCGTGACCAGGAGACGGCGCAGATCGCCATCAACGCCGCGCTCACCGGCCACTTGGTGTTCACCACCGTCCACGCCAACAACGTGTTCGACGTGCTCGGGCGCTTTTTGAATATCGGCGTCGACCTCTACAACTTCGTCTCGGCGCTGAACTGCATTCTGGCGCAGCGCTTGGTGCGCCTGATCTGTCCGCACTGCATCACCAAGGTCCGCTACGATGCGGACACGCTGCATGAGGGCGGTCTCAACCCCGAAGAGTGGAAGGATTTCGAGTTCTCCGAAGGCAAGGGCTGCTTTGAATGCGGCGGCACGGGCTTCCGGGGCCGAACCGCCATTCACGAACTGCTCGATCTGAACGACGAGATTCGCGAATTGATTCTGGAGCGGCGGGCAATTTCGCTGATCAAGGCGGCCTCGCAGCGTCAGGGGATGACGTTCCTCCGCGAGTCCGCGGTGGACCGCGTGCGCCACGGGTTGACCACGCTGAAAGAGATCAACAAGGTGACCTTCATTGAAGGCTAACCTGAAAGCCAAGCCATGCTAGAACGCATCAAGCGACTGGTCACCGACCCGCCCCCGGCGCATGTGTTCGAGTTCTCGCCCGCTGGCATTGCCTGGGCGATTTCGGAGAACACCTCGGAGGGTCCGCGCACCAGCACCGGGTTTGAGCCGCTCCCGCCTGGCGCGCTGAAGGTCTCGCCGGTCGAGGACAACATCATCGATACGCTGGCCGTGGATGCGGCGGTGAAACGGATCGCCCCGGCGAGTCCAAACAAGAAGCAACGCCGCCCGGCCGCGTTGATCCTGCCGGATTACTGCGGGCGGCTGACGGTGCTCGACTTTGATTCGTTTCCCTCCAAGGCCGATGAACAGGCCAGCCTGGTGCGGTTCCGGATGAAGAAGACGCTGCCGTTTGAAGTAGAGTCGGCGGCCCTTAGCTTTGAGGCGCAGATGGACCCCAAGGGCGGCGCGCATGTGGTCGTCGGTGCGGTGTCGCTGGAGATTCTGTCGCGCTATGAACAGATGTTGCGCAACTCGGGATTTCAGCCCGGCTATGTGACGCTTTCCAGTTTGGCCTCGCTGGCGCTGGTGCCGGAAGCGGCCGGGATCACGGTGTTTGCGCGCCTGAATGAGCGCGTTCTGACGGTAAGTGTCGTGGTGGGCAACGAACTGCGGCTGGCCCGGTGTCTCGAACTGGAATCGGCAAACACTGACGAGATTGACCAGGTCCTGCAACCGACCCTCGCTTTTGTCGAAGATGAGTTTAATTTGCCGGTGGAGCAGTTAATCTATTGCGGACTGGATGGCGGCACACGCCTGCCGGTGCCGCCCCAGAGTGCGGGGCTGATGGGATATCTGGCGGGGGTGGTGGCGTGAACCTGAAACGTTTCCGGACGATCAATTTGTCCAGCGAGCCATTCCGCAAGGACCGGCCGCTGGTGGCCGGCTCCATTGTGTTGAGCGTCATCCTGGGCGCTTTACTGGTCACGCTGACCTGGATGGCCGTGTTGCAGCAGTTGAGCGTTAAGGACGCGCGCACCGCCATTGCCGCCGTGGAAAAGCAACTGGCCACGCTCGACCGGGAGCAGGCGCAGTTGAACATCACCTTGCGCCAGCCGGGCAACTCTGATGTCTTCGAGCAAAGCCTGTTCCTGAACGGGCTACTGGCCCGCAAAGGCATCTCCTGGACCAAGATCTTTTCCGATCTGGAGACCGTCGTGCCCCCCAACGTGCGCGTCATCTCGGTGCGGCCGCAGGTGAATGGGCAGAACCAGATTCAGTTGGATCTGTTTGTTGGATCACAGGGCATTGAGCCCGTTGTCGATATGTTGATGAAGCTGGAAGGCTCCCCCGTATTCGGCAAGACGGCCATTGCCAACTGGCTGCCGCCCTCGCAAACTGAGCCGCTGTACCGCTACCGGCTCACCGTCAACTACGTGCAGAAGCTATAGCCCGGGAATCCTATGTCGTCCAGCCTCAACCCGAACATCTCGTTTAGCCAGCTGCGCAACCTGCCGTGGCGGGACCCCAAGGTGCTGATGCGCGCCGTACTGGGTGGCTTGGTGCTGGCCAATCTGATCGCCCTGTGGATGGTGGTGATGCCCCCGGGTGGGTCCGCTGCTGATCTCGACGCGCAGTTGATCACGCTGCGGTCACAGTTCAACCAACGCAAGCTGACCCTCGATCGTGCGCGGGCCTTCGCCGCCAAAGTGGACAAAGGCCGCAAGGAAGCCGACAAGTTCCAGACGGAGTACTTTACTGACCGGCGCGTGGCGAGCTCCACCTTTGTCGCGGAACTGGCCATGGCCGCCAAGGACGTCGGCATCAAGCCCAAGGAGCACACCTTTGTGTTTGATCCGGTGGAAGGCTCCGACACGCTGAGCATGATGACGATCACGGCAAACTACGAGGGCACCTACGCTGACTTAGTGCATTTCGTCAATCGCCTCGACCGGTCATCGCGGTTTCTGATTCTCGATTCGCTCGCCGCCGCGCCGCAGCAGCAGGGCGGCATCTTGATGATCACGTTCAAGCTGAATGCCTTTGTCCGGGAGGCGCGGCTGTGAAGCTAGGTGCGGACCGGCAGAAGACGATGATCCTGGGTGGGCTGGTGGCCATCGCCGCCGCCGTGTTCTATTTCAATGTCCTTTCGGACGACACACCGCCCAGCACGGGATCTCCCACTGCAGGCTTGGTGCGGCCAAATATTGCGCCAGTTGCCCCGGCCACGGTGAACCGCAAGTCCGACGCGCTACGCCAGCAGCGCGAGTTCCGCCCCAAGATCGCCCGGTCACCGGAGGAGCGCACGGACCCGGCCACCATCGACCCGACGCTCCGCCTGGAAACATTGGCCAAGCTGCAAACCGTCACCATGACCGGTGCGGGCCGCAATCTATTTGAGTTTGGGGCCGCACCGCCGCCCGCCGCGCCCAAGTTGGACCCCGCCAAGCCGGAACCCAAGATCATCCCCAAGCGCCGCATGGGGCCGGAACTGCCGCCTCCGCCACCCGCGCCGGTGGCCAAGGTGGAGCCGCCCAAGCCGCAAGCGCCGCCGATTCCGCTGAAGTTTTATGGCTACGTTTCCGGCACCAAGGGCGGAGCCGCCAAACGCGGCTTTTTCCTCGACGGCGAAGAGATCCAGATTGCGCGCGAAGGCGACGTGATCAAGAGCCGCTACAAGGTGATCCGTTTCGGCCTCACCAGTGTTGAGATGGAAGATACGCAGTTCTCGCAGCGGCAGACGTTACGCTTGGAAGAAGCCCCCAATACATGACCCAACGCCACCCCACTTGCATTCGGAGACAGCCAGAGCGGGGCTTTGCGCTGCTGCTGATCTTCGCCATGGCGGGCGCGGTGGCCATCCTGTTGTATCTCGAACTTCCGCGCGCTGTCTTTGAGTCGGCTCGCTTGAAAGAAGACCTGTTGGTCGAACGCGGAGAAGAGTACAAGAAGGCGATCAAGCGCTACTACGTCAAAAACAAGCGCTACCCGCCCACCATGGAAGAGCTGGAACAAAGCGGCGGCGTGCGCTTTCTGCGGCGCAAGTACAAAGACCCGATGACCGGCAAGGACGAGTGGCGCATCATCCACATGGGGCCGATGGGGCTGACCGATTCCAAGGTGGACAAACCGCAGGCGGAAAAGAAGGAAGTCCACCAAAGCTCGATTGGCGAGGGCTATCAGGTGGGCGGCGGCAACGTGCCGAATCCTAATGAGGCCGGCGGCGGTGCCCAGGGCATTGCCATGCGCCAGCGGCCCAGTGACCGGATGCCCAACCCCGGCCAAGGGGGCGATCAGGTGCCCACGGATCCGGCATCCAATCAGGCCCCGCCTCCGCCGAACATGGCGGCGATTCTGGCCGGCCAACAGGGGCAGGTGCCGGGCGGTAACGGGCAGTTCGGAAACAACTCCGGCTTCCCCAATGGACAACAGGGTTTTCCGAATGGTGTCTCCAACTCTCAGAACGGTGGCCAGTCACCCTTTCAGGTGCCCGGCCAGATGCCCGGTCAGTTTCCACCCAACGGCGGCAACCCCGGACAGTTTGGCCAGGGCGTCTTCCCCGGCCAGCAAGGCGTTAGCCCCACGGGATTGAACCCATCCCAACCAGGACAGGTGATTGGTGCCCCGCAACTGCCGCAGGGCCAAGTGCAGAATGGACAGAATCCCGCGCTCGACATCCTCCGTGGACTGCTGAACACACCGCGACCGCCGGGTGCCCAACTGAATATCGGCACGCCCCAAGGGGCCGGTGCCGGAGCATTCCAGGTGGGCATTGCCGGCGTCGCCAGCAAGTACGAAGGCAAGGGCATCAAGCTGATCAACGAACGCTCCAAGATTGACGAGTGGGAGTTTGTCTGGGACTACCGCAAGGAGCAGCAGAAGGCGGCCCAAGCGCAGGCGGGCGCGGCTGGTATGGGCCAAGGCCAGGTGCCGGGGATGGGCCAAGGGCTGGGCGGGCAGGGTATGGGCGGTCCCGGCCAAAGCGGTTTCGGAAACTCCGGCGGCTTTGGCAATCAGGGCGGTCGCCAAGGTGGCTTCGGAAGTCCCGGCGGTGCTGGCGGCCAGCCGGGCGGGTTCGGGTCCGGCATGGGCCAGGGTAACCCCCGGCCGCGCTGAGCAGATTTTCGGCGGCGCTACTTCGTCGGCTTACCCACAAAGATCGACTTCGGGATCATCGCGTGCACGCCCTTGGTCTTATCCACTAACTGCGTGATGTGCAGGTCCACCGCGACGCTGGCCAGCATGTAGGCGTCGCCCCGGCGCATCCCTTTTTCCTTGGCCAGAAAATCCACCGCTTCACTCACCGCCAGGCGGATGGCTTCGTTGACGTCCGGGTCCAGGCCCATGGCGATGTAGTGCGTGGGCGTCTCGGCCCGCGGCCACTTCAGCTTCATGTCTTTGCGCACGGTGAAACGGAAGATGCCCGTGAGCGAGGTCTCCAGACCCGTCTGGTCCACTTCGCCATCGGCCTGGGCCGCATGGCCGTCGCCTACCTGGAACAGCGCCCCTTTCACGTGGATCGGGATGAATAGCTTGGTGCCCGCCACCAGTTCGCGATTGTCGAGATTGCCCGCGTGCTTGCCCGGCGGTGTGCTGGAGATCTTCTCTGGAGGCGCCACGCCCATGCTGCCAAAGAAGGGCTTCAGTGGCACCTCAACGCCCGGTCCCCACAACCCCACCATGCGCGCCTTGTCGAGCGGGATCAGCTTGCGGGTGCCGATGTCGAAATCACCGGCGAGCACCCCGTTGGCCCCCATGCCGTTGGTGGCGTACGGGCGCACGAGGCGGATCTCTCCGATATCGATTTCCAGCACATCGCCCGGCTCAGCTTCTTCAATGTAGACCGGACCCGTGAGGAAATGCCCGCGGTCCTTGGTCGACTTCACGATCTCGCGCAACTCCGGCTCAATGTCGCCCGGCGCGACGCCCGCCGCTTCGAGTGATTCCGCGGTGCCTACGCCCAGCGTGCGGATCTCCACCATATCGCCGGAGCGCACTCGCAGAGCGGGTGTTACGGCTGGGTCATAGGCACCCACCACCACTGTCCTCACGCTGGGTTCCAGCTTATGGAGCTGAGGCCTCTGCACGGGAGCCGACACCTGCGCGAGGGCCAGCAGCGGACCCACCGTCATCAGTGCCAGTGAAGCGCCAATAGCGCCCACCGCACGCGTACCGATACAATAACGAGCGAAATGTCTCATATGTCAGCGAAGGATGAAGTAAAGGGCAGGCTGCGCAGCCGGGCCTGGTTTGACAACCCGCACAATCTCGGGATGACGGCGGTCTACCTGGAGCGCATGCTGAATTATGGCCTGACGCTGGGTGAATTGCAATCGGATAAACCGATCATCGGCATCGCCCAAACCGGCAGCGATATCTCGCCCTGCAACCGGCACCACATCGAACTGGCCAAGCGCATCCGCGATGGCATTCGCGAAGCGGGCGGCGTGCCGCTGGAGTTCCCGGTGCACCCGATTCAGGAGACCTGCAAACGCCCCACGGCGGCGATCGAGCGCAACCTCGCTTACATGTGCCTGGTGGAGACGCTGCACGGCTATCCTCTTGATGGCGTCGTCCTCACCACCGGCTGCGACAAGACCACGCCCGCCTGTATCATGGGCGCGGCGACAGTCAACATTCCGGCCATCGTCTTCTCCGGCGGCCCGATGCTGAATGGCTACCATAAGGGCCAATTGGCTGGCTCCGGCATGGCGGTTTGGGAAGCGCGCCGTCTGCTGGCCGCGGGCGAGATCGACGAAGCGGAATTCATGGAGATGGCTTGCCACTCCGCCCCCAGCGTCGGCCACTGCAACACCATGGGCACGGCCACGTCGATGAACTCGATGGCTGAGGCGTTGGGCATGTCGCTGCCGGGCTGCGCCGCCATCCCGGCTCCGTATCGGGAGCGCGCGCAGATGGCCTACGAGACCGGCCGCCGCATTGTCGACATGGTGCGGGAAGATCTGACGCCATCCAAGGTGCTGACGCGCGCCGCGTTTGAGAACGCCATCGTCGTCTGCTCGGCCATTGGCGGCTCCACCAACTGCCCGCCGCACGTCAACGCGATTGCGCGGCACATCGGTGTCGAGCTCGACATCAAGGAATGGGAAACCGTCGGCCACGCCATCCCGCTGCTCGCCAACATTCAACCCGCCGGTAAGTATCTGGGTGAAGACTATTACCGCGCCGGCGGCGTCCCCGCCATCTTCGGCGAACTGCTTGCTGCCGGCAAAGGCCGTCCCGATGCCGTCACGGTGACAGGCAAGACCGTGGGCGAAGTCTACAGCGGCTGGAAGAGCCTGAACGAAGAAGTGATTCGTCCCTACGACAAGCCGCTGGTGCACGATGCGGGCTTCCTGGTAATGACGGGCAACCTGTTCGATTCAGCCGTCATGAAGACCTCCGTGATCGGCGAAGATTTCCGTCGCCGCTACCTCTCAACGCCTGGCGACGAGAACGCTTTCTCCGGCCGCGCCATTGTGTTTGAGGGCCCGGAAGATTATCACGTCCGCATTAACGACCCGGCGCTGAACATCGACGCCACCTGCCTCTTGTTCATTCGCGGTGTTGGTCCGGTGGGTTACCCCGGCGCGGCTGAAGTGGTGAACATGCAGCCGCCGGACGCTCTGATCAAGAGCGGCGTGCGTTTCCTGCCCACCGTCGGCGATGGCCGTCAATCAGGCACGGCCGACTCGCCCTCGATCCTGAATGCCTCGCCCGAGTCTGCCGTCGGCGGCAACTTGGCCATCATCCAGACGAACGATATCGTCCGCGTCGATCTCAACAAGTGCCGTGTCGACGTGATGATCTCGGACGAAGAGATCGCCGCCCGCCGCGCCGCGCTGAACATCACGATTCCCGCCAGCCAAACCCCCTGGCAGGAGATGTACCGCGCCCACGTGGGCCAGCTATCCACTGGTGGGGTGCTGGAGTTCGCGGTGAAGTACCAGGACATCGGCAAAGAGATCCCGCGGCATAATCACTAAAGATGCTGTAGTTTGGCTGTAGCTATGCGGGCGATTACGTGGTTCACACTACGCCCGCACGGCTTCCCATTGCGCTGCCATCGCCACAAAAGCCCCCTCGCACTCCGGCCAGTTGTGGAGGCTCGCTGGGTCGAAATCGGCGCCGTTGGGCCATACGAGAGTATGGGCATCACGATCGACTTGCACACGGCGGAGCAGGTCTAGATCTCGCAGGGGACCGTATAACTCCCCCCGCAAAACAGGCTCGAAGTTAATGATTTGCCTAGTATCGTCGTCGAAGGAAACGCTCAATGTATAGGGCGCGACAATTTCCACATCTCGAACGCGGAAGATAGGGTGCTTCATGGCATGTTCTCCAGGCTACTTCAGCGGCTCGATCGGCATCGCGGCTCGTCCCGAATGCAAGCGCTGCCAGTCTGCCCGCAATTCCTCCTGGTGCAGTTCTGCCCAGGCCTCCACGAGACGGCGCTGCTTCTGGGGAAAACTGCCAGCAATCAGTTCAATGGGTTCGATCGAAAAAACCGCGGTTTCGTCGCCAAAGTACGCGTGAAAATGGCGACGTGATGTGACAGGCCCGCCTCGGAGTACATGCGAATGATAATCCCGAAAAACCGGCTCAGTTCCGGCATTAGCTCCATCGTAGAACAACGCTTCACGGGGTCGCACGGCTGAGCGACTGTTCCGCTGTGGTGCGCTGCTGGTCGCATGATCGCAACTTGCCCTCGCCACCCGCCAATTCCAGCATCGCTGCTACAATGACGTCTTCCGGATCCCCGGCCCGCGTTGGCCATCCTGATCCGATGCGTCCTCACGGTTTCGAGGTGCCACAAGCGGCACAAAGGTAGGTACATTTCCAATGACAGACTTCCAGCGAAAATTCATCACCACTGCACTCGCGCTTCAGTTGGTGGCCTCCAGTGCCTTCGCGCAGTCCGCGGACGCCGCGTTGATCGCTAAGGCGAAGGGCATTCATGACCGCGTGATCAAGCTTGATACGCACAACGATATCGATGCGCTCAACTTCACGGCGGAGTGCAACTACCTGAAGCGGCTGACTACGCAGGTGAACCTGCCCAAGATGGTGGACGGCGATATGGACGTGGCTTTCTTGATCGTCTACGTCGGCCAGGGCTTGCCCACCACGGAAGCCTACGCGGATGCCTACAAGCAGGCGATTGAGAAGTTTGAGGCCATCCACCGGTTCACCGAGAAGATCGCTCCCGATGTGATGGGCTTGGCGCTGACGCCGGAAGATGTACGCCGCCTCCACAAGCAGGGCAAGCGCGTCGCCGTGATCGGCGTCGAGAATGCGTATCCCATTGGCGAAGACATCACCCGGGTCAAGGAGTTCTTTGATCGCGGTGGCCGCTACATGTCGCTGGCGCACAATGGCAACAGCCAGTTGGCGGACTCGAACACTGGCGAAGCGTCGGGCTACCTGCACAACAATGGCCTGTCGCCCCTGGGCCGTCAGGTGATCGCGGAGATGAATCGTCTGGGCATGATGGTGGACCTCTCGCACCCCTCCAAGGGCGCTAACCTCGAGGCCATCAAGCTGTCGAAGGCTCCGGTCATCGCTTCGCACTCCAGTGTCCGCGCCGTGGCCGACCACAGCCGCAACATGGATGACGAGCAGTTGCTGGCCCTGAAGAAGAACGGCGGCGTGATCCAGATTGTGGGCTTTGCCTCCTACGTCAAGGTCGACTCCAAGGAACGCACTGAGGCGCTCAACAAAATGCGCGCCGATATGGGCCTGGGTGGTGGCCGCGCCGGTGGTGGTCCGATGTTCCGCCGCCCCGCTGCTGGCAATCGCGCCTGCCCGGTTGAAGAAGCCAAGGCCCCGACGGCCACTGCGGCTGCGCCCGCCCCTCGCCGCGGCGGCGGATTCCTGAACATGCTGCCGCCTGACGTGCGCGCCCAGTATGAAAAGCGCATGGCCGAGATCGACGCCAAGTTCCCGCCCGCCCCGCGCGCCAACGTCCAGGACATGGTGAACCACATCGATTACGCCGTGAAGTTAATCGGCATCGACCATGTCGGCATCTCCTCCGACTTTGACGGCGGCGGCGGCATCGACGGCTGGGATAGCGCCGCTGAAGCCTTCAACGTGACCCTCGAACTCGTCCGCCGCGGCTACACCGAAGACCAGATCGGCAAGATGTGGAGCGGCAATCTGCTGCGCGTGTGGGGTGATGTCGAAAAGGTCGCCAAGAAGCTGCGCAACTAGCAGCGATACAAATCGGTAGCAACCTAGCACGGCTGGCTCTTCATAGCTGGTAGCATGTCCCCATGCTTGGAACCAGCCCTCTTGTTGCCTTTGTCTTTACTCCTGACGCGGAGCGTGCCAAGAAGTTTTATGGCGAGACGCTCGGGCTAAAGTATGTCAGCCAGGATCCTTTTGCCGTCGTGTTTGACGCCCACGGCACCACGTTGCGGGTGACGATTCTGCCGGGGCACAAGCCGTCGGAGCATGCCGTGCTCGGCTGGGAAGTGGCTGACATCGCGGCCGCCGCGATGGAACTGAAGAACGCAGGTGTCACGCTTGAGCGCTACCCATTCCTGGAGCAGGATGAGCTGGGTATTTGGACCGCGCCCGATCGTACGGCCAAGGTGGCCTTTTTCAAGGACCCGGACGGCAACGTGTTGAGTATCGCGCAGCACTAGCGGCAGGCGGCCTCAATCGGCGACTTTGTACACAGCGGGCCGGGCTGCGCTACAGTACCGTTGAATTGAAGATCTCCCGTTCCGCCACCGTTCTCCTCTTTCTGGGCTTGGCCCTTGTCCCCTCGTGCCTGGCCCAATCCCTCGCGCCCACGGCCGGCTCCACCTGGCAAACCTTGTTTGACGGGCGTGACACCAGCCACTGGACGGCCGGCGTCGGCCAACCTTTCCCGTCCAATGAATGGAATGTGGATGCCGGTTGTCTGCACGCCACTCGGACTACCCAGCATTCGCTGTTCTCGCAGCGCCAGTACCGCGATTTTGAGCTGGTCTTCGTGTGGCGGATTCCCCCGATGGGCAACTCCGGCGTGAAGTACCTGGCCGTACCCGGGCGCGTGAATGAAGAATTCTGGAAAACGCTGCGTCAGGGGCTGACCAGGGTGGTGCCATTGGGGCTGGGCGCGCTCGTGCTGTTCTTCGTCTGCTGGCGCAAAGCTTGGTTCGCGCGGCAGCTTTGGGGGCGGCGCGTGGGCTATCTAGTGGCGGGGCTGATGGCGCTGGCGCCACCGGTCTTCTTCGCGTCATCCTGGAACGCGTACGAACGCTTCATGCAGCACCCGCTGGGCTTTGAGTATCAAATGATCGACGACGAAGGCTACATCTACCAGGGCGGTAAGCTGCGGCCCAACCAGTTAACCGCCGGCCTCTACGATCTGCTTGCGCCTCACCGCGCGCAGCCCAAGCCGATGGGTGAGTTTAATGAGAGCCGGATCCTGGTGGACGGCAACCACGTGGAGCATTGGTTGAATGGCGAGAAAGTGGTGGAGTACGAACTGGGCTCGCCCGCCCTGCGCGCCGCGGTGGCCGCGAGCAAGTTCGCCGCCATAGACGGCTTTGCCGAAAAGAACGCCGGGTACCTGGAGTTGCAGGCGCATAAATCCGAAGTCTGGTTCCGCGAGATCCGCATCCGTGAGCTAAATCGGTAGCGCGCGCTGTTACGCTGAAGCTCAAGTGGCGGAAGCGTTGACATCGACCAGTCTCACCCGCGAAGATCTCACCCGATGGGCGCGTGAATGCGGCTTCGATCTGGTGGGGATCACCGCGGCATTACCGCTGCCGCAATTCGAATTGTTCGAGCAGTGGGTGCAGCGCGGCCGCGCAGCCGGCATGACGTATCTTACCGATCACCGCATGGACGCGCGGCGGGACCCTCGCCATCTGCTGCCCTCCGCCCAATCCATCCTGATGGCGGGCGTGCTCTACAACTCACCGGAGCCATCCATCGGAACCCTCGACGACCCGACGCGCGCCTGGATCTCGCGCTATGCCTGGGGCGCGGATTATCACGATGTTCTCCGCGCCCGCTTTGAGCAGTTGGCCACGCGTCTGCCGCCGGGCATTGCGTATCGCATCTGCGTCGATACCGCGCCATTGCTGGAACGCGACTATGCCCGCGCGGCTGGCCTGGGTTGGATCGGCAAGAATACTTGCCTAATCAACCAGGGGCAGGGCTCCTGGTTCTTCCTGGGCGCGATGCTGCTCTCGGTTGAGCTGCCCGCTGATGCTCCGCCTCCGGACCGTTGCGGCTCCTGCACGCGCTGCATCGATGCGTGCCCCACCAGCGCGATTGTGCCCACCGGGCAAGCCACGCCCGCCTGGGAACTGGATGCCGGGCTCTGCATCAGCTATCACACCATCGAATCTCGCGAGGCGACGCCGGAGCCGCTGCGCGCGGCCTTCGGCACACACGTCTTTGGATGCGACATCTGCCAGGATGTCTGCCCCTGGAACCGGCGCGCGCCTCGCACGGCGGCGGAGGAGTTCCAGCCGCGGACGTTCGCGCCGCCGCTCGAACAAATGGCCGCGCTGACGGAAGAGCAGTTCCGTGCCCTCTTCCGCCAGACGCCGGTGTGGCGGGCAAAGTATCGCGGCTTCCTGCGCAACGTCTGCACCGCCATGGGCAATGCTCCGCGCCGCGAGTATCAGCCGGTGCTGGAGCAACTGGCACAACACGCCGATCCGGAGGTGCGGGAGCATGCGCGGTGGGCGCTCCGTCAAACTGCCGAAGCTTTGCCGGAATAGCAGAGGCTCTGCGAGAATAACGTCATGCATCCTTCACGCAACGTTCTCGGCGGCAAGCTGATCCCCTGTTCCCACGATCCCAAGACCGGCTTCTTTCGCGACGGCTGCTGCAACACAAGCGATGAAGACGGCGGGTCCCACACCATCTGCACGCAGGTGACACAGGAGTTTCTCTCCTTCAGCTACGCCAGCGGCAACGGGTGACCGCTGGTGTGTTTGCGCGGGCCGTTGGAAGCAGGCGATGGACGCGGGCTTTGCGGCGCCGGTGATTCTGGAATGCACGCATGAAGCGGCGCTGGAGTACGTGACGCTGGAAGACCTGAAAAAGCACGCGCTGCGCGTCAACTAGGTTGAGCGCAACCCCCGGCCAAGTCTCTCCGGCCGGTCGGCGAAAGCCCTCGGGTAGCCGTGTCAGCGTTTAATGCGACGGGCTGCGCACGCACAGGGCCCGATTCAGGCCAGCATCTCCAGCGGCGACGGAGGCCCGCGCGCCATCGCCCAGATCGAGCGTCCAGTTTTCGGCCGGCTCTTGACCCTGCGTCGTGCTCCAGGACCAGCCGGTCAACTTCAGCGGTGCCACCACACGGAAACCTCGCTCGTCTGCAGGTCCGCCGAACAGCGTCTGCAGCTCGTTGATCTCCGGTAGACGCCAATCCTGAAAGCCACCCGCCGCAAGGTTCCGGCAGAAGGACCGGGCTTGGCTCACGGTGACCCCGGAGCCGCTATCGGCGGCGGCCCAAATCAAGTTGGTGCTGCTGTCGTGCCAGTAGCCCAAGCGGGCCACTTCTTCGCGCAGCAGGGCCGTGCGGAGGGGAATGTCGAGCTGCGTGGGCAAGGCCGAAGAAACCAGAACGGTACGCTTCCATAGGCCACTTCCCGTCTGCGGTCTGACCTGGATCTGATGCTCTCCGGGCGTTAGCTGAAGTTGCTTCCAGGCTCCAGACTCCAGCAGACCCGCGTCCGCGCCGTCGATCTCCAACCGCGCGGGCAGGTCACAACGGATGCGCAGGTTCGATTCGGGCGGCGTGCTGGCGGTCTGCGCCAGAGTCGACGGGCTGGCCAGCAAGGAGAGGGACGCGAGAAGAAGATGGGCAGAGAGCATAGTAGGACTGAGGCTTCACAACAAGAAATCATCCGCCGGCCTGCTGCGATCGCGTGATCAGCAGCAGGCCGGCGGTTCGCAGAGTACGGCCAGTCGCCGAGTTACTGGAGATCGCCACCTGCGGAAGAAACACCCTCACCCGTCGCGGGCTTCTTCAGGAGCCCTTCGATGATCGAGGTGAACTCTTCCTTCAGGGCGATGTGGTACGGACCACTGGCCGGAGCAGCGAAGCCGGAGTGAACCGCCTTCACCTTACCGTCGCGGCCCACAAAGAAGGTGGCGGGCCAGGTGTTGAGGTTCACCGCCTGCGGCACCTTATCCCACATCTCCTGCGGCGTGCCCGCGATCAGATAGGGGTACGGCACGCCGTACTTCTTCACGAAGGACTTCACCCGGGTGAGGGTCTTCAGCTGATCCTCTTCCTCGAAGTCGAGCGCGATGATCTGCAGGCCCTGGTCGCCGTACTTCTTCTGGAGCTGGACCAGATACTGCGCTTCATCGTGGCAATTGGGGCACCAGGTGCCGGTGACCACCGCGATCACCACTTTGCCCTTGACGATCGGATCATCGTTGGTGATGATCTTGCCGTTGACGTCGGGGAAGCTGTAGGTGAACACTTCGTTGGGGTCGCGAACAGTGGTGTGTGTCAGGAAGTTGGCCGGCTCCGGCAGACCCTTGGCGCGAGCCACTTCTGGCCGGTAGGCCGTCAGTTCAACAATGCGCGGCACGGCGTTCAGCTTGACAGTCAGGCTGCCATCCGCTTGCGGCAAAAGCTCGACGCGGCCCGGGCGCGAGCCATCGTAGTGGCTGGCCACGAACTTGCCGTCCTTCCATTCACCGGTCAAGCCGCCGGTGTCGCCGTCGATTCGCAGAATGGTCGCGAGAATTTCCGCGCCCTTCTGCTCCACGATCAAGCGCCACGCCTTCTCACCCTTGGGCGTGTCCTGAGCCACTTCCCAGACGCCACCGATCTGCGGAGCGTCGGCCACGGCTTGCGCGGTCGGTGCCTGGTAGCGCTTGGCGTTGAATGCAGTGGTGGGAACGGTCTGGTAGACGCGGTCCCGGGCTTCGGTGCCAGCGTAGGCTTGGTTGCCCAACGGGCCGGTGGGCCGGGTGGTCTTGCGCAGCGAGATGATCTCGCCCACTAGTTCGCCATCCTTCAGTTCGGCCTGGATGGAGGTGAGATAGTGCTCATAGTTCAGCACCACCTTGCCGCCTTCGATCTTCGCGCTCGAAGTAGTCTTGGGGTCACGGCCGTTCCACAGCGTGCCCACCACTTGATCTCCGTTCTGGGAGATGTCGAGCCGGAAGGGAATCTCAACGTTGTTGGCCGACGACTTCAGCGTCGCCGACCAGCGTCCGGCCAGGTTCTCACCGGCGGAGGCGCTGAGTGCGCCCAGCGCCAGGCTGGCCGCGAATGCCATTGATCGGGTAAAGATCTGCATGCTATCAGTTCCTTCTTTCTTCTAACGTTTCAGTTGTGCCGACGCTTGGGCCGGCGGAATGGTGGCTGACAAGGGGTTCGACTTCAGATATCGGGCCCAATCGTCTGGTAACCCGGGCTTGGTGTCCACCAGAATTTCGAGGATTCCGCGACGAACCTCCGGGGTCAACGTGGCGAAATCTTCGCTCTGATCCCGTCCGGTCAGCACTTCAAACAGGCGCCTGAGAATGTAGTCCCGGGCTGGTCCCGGTAAGGCATCAAAGGCGTCAGAATAAATGAGATAACTGCAGGGAAACTTGAATATGCGCTTGTTCAGGTCAAAGTCACGCAGAGAACGGCCCTGGCGATCCTTCGGCCCCAGCGCCGCGAACTCCGCCGCAAAGCGGGAGCTGCCCTCCACCGGCGCGGGCAACGCTACCTCGTTACTGAACAGCAGATAGCGGAGCGTCGCCTCGGCTGACGCTTCATATTGGAGCCGCGTGTTCTCAGAAGGACCCTTCAGCGCCACGCCTTCTTTCGTCGCCTGCAGTTGATCGGCGTGCAGGCCCAGGCGGTAGCGGTAGTTGGTTTCGGTCACAAAGTTATGCATCTGCGTCTGGTGGGCCAGCACCAGGTGCGCCACGATGTCGCTGTGTGGAGTGAGGTAACGGCTGGTGTCGATCAGGCCGCCCAGTTGCGGTAGATTTTCCCCGAAGCCACCAGTGCCGTTCGGCCCCTGGTAGTTGCCGATGTGCTTCTGTGCAAGGGCCGATCCGGTGACATACCAGCCACCCCAGCGATCTTCGAGCGGCGTCTCGTGACCCATGGTGTAGAGCGGCGCGCCGCCCTTGGGGTTACCGGCGGCTGAGGTCAAAACAGAGCGGACCACCACGCCCGGAATCCGGCGCGTCCCGGCGGCGATGTGGCATTGCACGCAATCCAGTTGCGCCCGCTCAAACCGCGGCTGCTCCACCTTTTGCTCGCCCAGGACATAGAAAACGGCTCCCTGCGTGGCATCAAAGGCGATCAGCTCCAGTGATTTGGCGTTCTGGACCTGGCCGACGTAGACGTTGTCGTTGAAATAGAGCGCTCGCGGGGTCTTGGGCCCGATGTGCTGAAACTGCAAGCTGGTCTTCGAAAACACCAACGTCTGCGAGTTCTCCGGCACGCCCAACAGCTTCAGGACCGACTTCAGATAGCCATGCTGCGGCTCATACTCCAGTTGCGCCTTGCCCTGCTCCAACTGCCGGTTCAACTGCGTGATCTGGTCACCCAGCGTTTTCGAAGTGCGGTAGTTGATGGGCGCATCGCCAAACGGCAGGAAGCCTTGGTTCTTCACCACCACGGGCGGAGCCGCGCCGCCCCCGTTGGTTCGTACGCTGACGCTTCCATCTTGTGCTGCCCCCACCCCGGGAAGGGAAGCGAAGCCGAGAACGAGAGCGAGGCTTTTCATGCAAACAGTCAATCTAGATCGACATTAGTATGATTCGGCTGATGAGGTCAAGAGAATAATCAGAACCGATCTCCTGGATAATCTGTATCTATATGAAAAAAGGAACAATATAATTATATACCAATGTCGATCGATATAGGGGCGATTAGGGGCGAGAATCGGCCGAACCGCGCGGATCGTCAGTCAGAGGCGTTGCCGGGGGACCGCCTGCTCAGGAAGCCGCCGGAGTGGAGGAGGAACCTCGCACACCCGCACTGTAAGCGGTCCGGCGACGGATGGTGCATCAGGACCGCGTTGCCCTTGGGGCCACGAAGTCCCGGCGCTACTTCACGTTCTTCTTGATGATCTCGGCCAACCGCACGCCGGCTTGGGCCAGGCGCTGGACCACGACGGGCTGGCCGTCGGTGATGTATTGCTGGGTGAGTTGCACCACATCATCCTTGTTGGCCGGTACCCGAACGCCCTTGTAGACCACATTTTGGGCCAAGGCCCACGATTCAAAGGCCCAATCGGATGGCTTCAGCGCGGCGGCCATGGCGGGCGTAATGGCGGCCTTCACCTTGCCCTCGGGATCCGGAATGCTACGCAGGATGGTGGAATCCCAGACGCTGTGCAAGTTCAGGCCGCGGGCACCGGGTACCAGACTGACTGTGACGTCGTTGCCGCCTTTGTCATTGTTGCGGGCGGCGGCGTGCAGTGGCTGATGGATATCACCCCCAAAGTGGAGCAGCCACATCAGCGCAATGGCGCGCTGGTGATCGGTGAGCTTCTTGTTGCCCAACTGCTTGATCACTTCCTCGATCTTTGCCACCGCGCGCGGCGGCGACACCTTGGCGGCGGCTTCCAACTGTTTGGCGGGAGACTGGCCGACTACCGGCGGCACCAACAGGTTGATGTGATGCCAGTTGTCGGTGGGCGGCAGGGCTTTCAATTCCGCCGCCGTCAGGACGCAATCGGGACGGATGTTGCCACTGCGCTGCCCACCACGGATGTTGTCCGCGCAAGTGGCCAGCTTGTCCATTGCCACGGTGCCGCCAAACCACTTCTGGATGATCGTTAGCGCCTTGGTGCCCGCCAGCCGGTCTTGCGCCACTTTGCCGATCAGCTCATGCCCTTGGTCGCCCCAGGCCCATATCTGGGAAGCTGAAATGAGAACAAGGCCGACGAGCAAAGCTGGTTTCCGCATTTCCTTATCCTAGCCTTGTCTGGCCTAGCCCTCGTCTGCCCTAGCTCTTGTCTGGGAGCACCAGCCCTTCACTGGCCCCCGGTCATTTGGGCCTAGCGCAGGCAGGCCTGAGCGACTTTGGCGGTGGCGGCATGAATCGCCACCGTATCTTCCAGCTGCTGTGCGTAGCCGCCGGCGAGCGTGATCGCAACCGGCACGCCGAGTCCGCGGGCCGTCGAGATGACCACGCGGTCACGTTCGGCCAAGCCTTCTCTGGTTAAGGCCAGGCCGCCGAGCTGGTCTTCCTCATACGGGTCAGCACCCGCGACATAGAGCAACAGCTGCGGCGCAAACTCCTGGATGGTCCGTTCGCAAACGCGGCGCAGGATGGAGATGTACTCCTCGTCGCCGGTGCCATTGTTCAAGTGGACGTCGACATTGGAGTGCGGCTTCACCGCCGGGTAGTTCTTGAACTGGTGGAGCGAGATGGTGAAGACCGTCGGGTCATCGGCGAATACCGCCGCCGTGCCGTTGCCGTGGTGGACATCGCAATCGATCACCATCGCGCGCGTAATGCGGCCGGAGCGCTGCAGGGTGCGGATGGCCACCGCAACGTCATTGACCGCGCAGAAGCCCTCGCCGTGGCCAGGAAAGGCATGGTGGAATCCACCGCCGCAGTTATAGGCGACGCCATCTTCGAGCGCCAACTGCGCGGCCAGAATGCTGCCGCCCGCCATCAGCCGGAACGCCCGCACCATGGCTTGCGAATAAGGGACCTCCAGACGCACGATCTGGGCGTGGGTCAACGTGCCGTGCGTTAGAGCGTCCACCCAGGCCGGCGTGTGGACCAGCAGCAGGTCGTCGTTGGAGGCCGGGTCGGGCCGCAGCAGGTCGGCTTCCGATGCGATGCAGTCACCCAACAGGCGGTCCCGGACCATTTGAAATTTCACGGAGGGGAAGACGTGCTGTTGCCCGAAGTGGGGGTCGTACCCGGGATGGTGGATGATGCGCATAAAATAGAAGTTCTGCCGGAAGATGTCTCGCTGAAAGCTTTACACTAAACTTTCACACTAAACTTTCACACTGTCACACCGAAAAGGAAATCGAAGCAACCCCTCATGAGAAAGAAAGTCACTGTCGTCGGCGCCGGAAATGTCGGTGCCAACTGCGCGCTACGCGTCGCTGAAAAAGAATTGGCCGATGTCGTCCTGGTGGACGTCGTGGAAGGCGTCCCGCAGGGCAAAGGCCTTGATCTGGCGCAGTCCGGCCCCGTCCAGGGCTACGACGTCACCATCGCCGGCTGCAACGACTATGCGCCCACCAAGGATTCCGACATCGTCATCATCACGGCCGGCCTGGCCCGCAAGCCCGGCATGAGCCGTGACGATCTTCTGTTCGCCAACTACGACGTGGTGCGCAGCGCCACCGAACAGATTGTCGCCCACTCGCCGAACGCGATCCTGATCCTGGTCACCAACCCGCTGGATGCGATGTGCTGGACCTCCTGGACGGTCTCGAAGTTCCCCAAGCAGCGCGTCATCGGCATGGCCGGCGTGCTGGATACGGCCCGCTACCGCACCTTTATCGGTGAAGCGCTGGGCGTTTCCGTGCAGAACGTGCAGGCGATGGTATTGGGCGGCCACGGCGACACGATGGTGCCCCTGGTCCGGCTGACCAGCGTCTCCGGCATCCCGCTCACCGAACTGCTGTCGGCTGAACAGATCGAAGCCATTGTCCAGCGTACCCGCACGGGCGGCGCCGAGATCGTGAAGCACCTGAAGACCGGCAGCGCCTACTACGCTCCTTCGGCCGCGGCGGTCGAGATGGCGGAATCGATTCTGAAGGATCAGAAGAAGGTTCTCCCCTGCGCGGCGTATCTGGAAGGCGAGTACGGTATCCACAACCTGTTCGTCGGCGTCCCCTGCAAACTGGGCGCGGCGGGCATCGAGAAGATCTACGAGATCAAGCTGACGGCCGATGAGCAGACCGAACTGAACAAGAGCGTGAAGCAGCGGGTCGGCTAAGGCTCTTCAAAGTAAGAGAAGCAGGAAGCCCGGGCAGGAAGCTGCTCGGGCTTTCTTTTTGTTTTTGGAGGGCCGCTGGGGGTTAGCTGCGGTGGAACGCGCGAAGTTGCTTTGCGAGCTCGCTGATGCCCAACCGCATTTCATGATCCAGTGATTCCAGCTGATTCCCAAGGTAGCGATACACCCAGTAGCTCGGGACGGCAATCAGCAAACCCAGCATGGTCGGCGCGAACGCACGTCCAAGTGTCTCGAAGACAGCCAGGCAACTCCACGCCTTGCTTTCGCAGCAGCTCACAAACGAAACGATCATCCACAACACTGTGGCGAGTAGACCCAGCAGCGGTGCGTTCACCACAGAGGCCCCCAAGCCACTCACGCCGCGTTGCAATTCGAGCCGGACCGTTCGGCGTCTTCGGTCGGCGGCGCGCTCCACTAGTTGCAGGATGTCGGCGTGCTGTAGTGAGGCCATTTGCCTCTTTGACACCGGCGATGGGGGCTAGGTTCCTGCTGCGAGTTACTGTCCGTCTTCAAGAGAAGAGATCCGACTTTCGTGCGCTTCGGCAACGCGCGCCAGCGTTCGGATGGATGTCGCGTCCTCATTGGTGACCGCCACCAGCTTGACGACTGATTCTTTCAACTCACCGATCTGATAGGTGAGTTCGCCGATTTGCCGGTCATGAGACTCGATGGACTGCAACAGGAATTCGATGCGCTGATCGATCGTCATGCTCTCAGTATAGGGCGAAATCTCGTTTGCCCAGCCAATTGCGGAATGTGATTGAGGATGGTCCGCTCATCCGATTGACGCTCTGTAGCCCATGGGCTACACTCATTTGGTAAGTGATTGGGCCGCTCGAACTTCGCAAGTTCAACCCTCATGAGGATGGTCCCTCGCCCTTCGACGCTTGGCTCGACAGTCTCTGTGACAATCGGGCCGTGGCAATTGTTGCGGCCCGCTTGGCGCGAGTGCGGCTGGGATTGATGGGGGATCACAAGGCCGTGGGCGGCGGCGTCTCGGAGTTGCGCATCGACTTCGGGCCGGGCCTCCGCATTTATTTCGGACGGGACGGGGCGAAGGTGATCATCTTGCTGGCCGGTGGATCCAAGCGGAGCCAGGCGAAAGACATTGCGCGGGCGCAAGCATTGTGGAAGGAGTACCTGAATGCCAAGGACTGAAGACTACGTCGCTGGCCTGCATGAGCGGTTGAAGGACCCCGAGTTGTCGGCCGAGTACTTGAAGGCGTGCCTGGAAGACCCTGACCCTCGCGTCTTTCTGCTGGCACTGCGGGACGTCGCCGAAGCCAATGGTGGCTTCATGGCCGTCTCCCGGCGGGCAAAACTGAACCGCGAGAGCCTCTACCGAACATTGTCCGAGAAGGGCAATCCTTCCGTGCAAAGCTTGACCGCGATCCTGGGTGCCGTTGGGCTGAAGCTGTCCATCGAGCCAGTGGCGTAGGGCGACCTGCAGACCGCTCCGTTGCCGTCGCGGCTCGGTTACGGCTACTGACCGACGCCCTGGATCTGCACCAGCTCTTTTTCGGGCATGGGCACGGGCTCCAGGGTCTGTTTGTCGCGCCAGAAATCGATGAGGGAGGTCTGGTGGACGCAGCTGACGGTGCAGGAGGGGGCGCAGCCCTTCTTGGTCTTGTACTCGCGACGGACGTCGTCAACGGTGTACTCTTCTACCGGCTTGCCGGGGTAGCCGCGTTGCTGGCTGCAGTAGTGCACCAGGCCGTCTTCGCAGACGTAGAGGTAGCGGGCGCCGGCGCGGCACTTCCAGTCGTTGGTGCGGCCTTCGGCGATGGCTTCCTGGAAGCCGTTGAACCGGGCGTAGCTGCGTTTGGATAGGGCGCGGATCTTGTGGAAGACTTCCTTCGATTCGGGGGCGAGCGCCTTCAATTGGCCACTGCCGTCGTGGATGATGCCCACCGTGGAGCTGAGGCCCAGTTCGATGGCGCGCGTCGCCACCGTCCAGGCATCCTGCGGGTTGCGCACACCGGCGCCGATGACGGAGTTGATGTTGACGTGGAACAGCGCGTACTCGGCCAGCCACTTCAGGCGCAAGTCGAGCGTTTTGAGGCTCTTCTTTGAGACGTCGTCCGGGGTGACGTTGTCGATCGAGATCTGCAGGTGGTCGAGGCCCGCGTCGTTCAGCGCCTCGATCTTGTCCTTATTGAGCAGGAAGCCGTTGGTGATCATGCCCGCAATGGCACCGTTGGACCGGATGCGGGCGATGATCTTTTCAATATCGGGGTGCAGCAGCGGCTCGCCGCCGGAAATCGTGATCAGCGTCGCGCCCAAGCGCCCTAAGGCATCGATGCGCGAAAACATCTTTTCCAGCGGTACCGGAGCGGAAAAATCGTCGTACTCGTTGCAGTAGCCGCAATCCAGGTTGCAGCGCCGGATGGGGATGATATGCGCCTGTACGACATGATCGGTGGACAGCAGTCCTTTCCCGATCAGTTTCCTTGAGTTCGGAATGCGGCACAAACTGTCAGTATAACGGGATTGGCGGAGAATATCGACCGGAAGTCGGATTACGCCGGGGGCATCGCGGAAAACTTCCATGAGGCTCACTCTCGGACGCGGGGGACATCGGTCGCCGTAAAGTCCTGCCCCTTGTAGAGCAGCGGCTCACCCGACCAGCGGGCCAATGCGAACGACGCACAGTCTCCGAAGTTCAGTCCAGCCGGATGACGGCCTTTGCCGAAACGCCGAAAGGCGGTTCGGGCCACTCGCAACTGGTCTTCACTAAACGGCACGATCTCGACCGCCGCCCGCAGCAGGAACTGATCAAGATCGGCACCCGCGTCTTCGCCATAGCGGCCCTCCAGCACCATCGCCGCCTCCAGGACGGAAACGGCCGACATCACCTTACGCGGTGCATCCTCAAGGAGCGAAACGAACTCCCCGCGTTCCGGCTCATCTTGCAGGATGGCGAGCACGGCGGAAGTGTCGATCGTCATCGCGTCGGAACTCCCCGGTCGTCATAGCCCAGGATTTCGTCATCGGTGAGAGTGGAAATCACCGGGCGCCGGGCGCAGCGCAGCGCGATGGCATGCAGTTCATCAGCCAACCGTAGAGGGCTCCGCGTGCGGTTCAACCGGTCGTAGCGCTCGACAACGGCGGCGCGAATGGCTTCGGTCAGGGTCTCGCCCGTGAGTTCCACCAGTTGGCGGGCCACCCGCTCAGTCTGCTCGCTCTTGATGCTAATGGGCATAGCGTTCTACCTTTCTATAAATGTATCATGAAGGGTAGAATCAGCGCCTCGACTTTACTTCGCCGGTACCTTGATCACCATCCGGCCCGCCGCCTCATCGCCACTGGCCAGCGGTGCGGGGCCTGCGGGCCCGCCGTTCAATTCCAGGATGTAGGCCACGATGCTCTCGTAGGTGTCGCCGGGCAGGGAATTGGGGGCTGAGGGCGGCATGGTCTTACGGGACTTTTCCACCAGAGCCTTGACGCTGCGGCCGGACCAGGTTTTCTTGAAGTACTCACCACCCAGCGGCGTGCCCATGGTGCCGTTGGTGCCGGTGTTGCCGTGGCAGACGGCGCAGTTGGAGTTGTAGGCCACCTTTCCGGCGGCGGCTTGCGCGGCGGTGAACTGCGGCGCGATGCCGTTGACCACCATCTCTCCGCGCAGATCTTCAGTGGCGGGTTTGTTCTGTGAAACCTGCGGGGCTTCGAGGACGCCATTGGCGGGGCCGCCCGGGCCATTGGGGCCGACGTAGGTGAAGGCCAGGATGGCGCCGGGGTTCTGCATGCGGCGAGTGGTGCCGCCGGCGGCGGTTCCGGCCAGACCGCTGGGGTCCGTGGCGACGTAGATGGTCCGGCCATCGGGGCTGACGGCGGTGTCACGGTAGCGGTTCTCTGACCAGAAGTAGCGGGAGATGAACCCGGCGGCGGACTGGCCATCGGCCTTCAAAGGCACGACGTAGAGCGAACCGCGCTTCAAGGCCGTCACCAGCAGCACGCGATCCCAGCCGGGGATGCCTTTCGCATGGTAATGCTCGACGCTGGAGACTGCGACGGTGGGCCAGCAGATGTAGTTGATGCCCTGGCAGGCGGCATCTTCAAAGTTGCTGCCGGTGGGCACGGTGAACAGCGTCGCCAGCGGGTCCACCATGGGCTTCGTGAACGCTGATTCCGGCTCGCGCGGGACGGAGGGGTGAATCGCCAGATCGCTGAACTTCAGCTGGGAGCAGGGCGTGGTCGCCTCGGCCCAGCGCGCGAACTCGTAGGCTTTGCCGTCCCTGAATCCGGCCACGTTGGGCCAGCCATAGTTGCCACCCGGCTTGAGGACATTTACCTCGTCGTCACTCTTGGGGCCTTGCTCAGAGGAGTAGATCGTGCCGTCCGGGGCGAAATCGAGACCTTGCGGGTTGCGATGGCCCAGCGTGTAGACGTGGCTGACGATCCCTTCGATCTTGGGGTTGTCGGCCGGGATCGAACCGTCCAGGTTGATCCGCAGGGACTTGCCCTGGTAAGAAACGTAATCCTTGGCCGCCAGCTCCTTCGCGGTTGGCAGACGCTGTGACTGCACGGCCAGGCAGACGTTGGCCAACTGATTGTGGCCCTGGTCACCGATGGTGAGATAGAGCTTCTGGTCCGGCCCAAACTTCAGGCGTCCGGCATTGTGGTCATTGCCCGCGGGGAGGCCGTCGATCACGGTCTGGGGTTGCGCGAGCAGGCCGGTTTGGGCGTTGTAGGTGAGCCGGACAATCTTGCCGTAGAGGAAGCGGTAGCGGCTGTTGGGGTCGGTGATGTTGGGGTCTGGACCCTTGGCCTGATCGATGTAGGTGTAGAAGACGTAGACGTAATCCTGGCCCGTGCCCTTCGCCAGTTGCGGGTGCAGCGCCATGCCCAGCAGGCCGTCCTGGCCGCCGGGGGCGTAGACCTCATCAATCGTGGCGGCCACTTTGCGTTCGCCTGAGACCGGATCGACGCGCGTGATCCGCTTACCGGTCCGCTCTGTCACCCAGATCTTGGCATCCGGCCCCCAGGTGATCTCCCAAGGTCCGGCGAGCCCGTCGGTGATGACGGTTTTGCGGAACTGCTTGTCAGGTCGAAGAGCGGTTTCGGGGCCATTCTGGGCGGTGGCGAAGCAGCTGAGGGTCAGGAAAAGAGCGGTGAGCCGGGTACGTGGAGTCAACATTAGTCTCTTGAAGGATGATACGCGGTTCAGGGTGGATGGGAGAAGTGGGGGCTCAGACGGCGTCCGGCAAAGGCCAGTGATCGCGCTGAGCTCAAGCAACTGCCTCACGCCGAGCCGCGACAGAATGGAGCGGAGTGGTCGAGTGACCGCCACGGACCCGGAGTGACGAGGCCCACTGACGACGAACATGCGGTGCCCGGGTGCCTCGAGCTTGGGTGGATAGGAGGGCACTCCGCTCCATTCTGTCGCGGCTCAGCGTGAGACGGTTTGCCTCACTCCACCCGGAACGCCAGCAGCACATTGCCCGGCATGCCGCCTAGTGACCCGTAGCCGGATTGGACGAACAGCATCGTGCCGGGGCCTCCGGAGCCGACGATGACCGGGCCGGTTGAGTTGAGGGAACCGCCTTTGGCCGGGACGTGGTTGACCGTGTCGAAGGGTTTGAGCGTGTCGAAGTCCCAGACAATGGCGCCGGTCTTGGAATCGTAGGCGCGCAGGTGGCCGTCCATGGAGCCGGAGAAGACGATGTTCTGGAGAATCGTCGGCGGAGCCATCTGGGCGGCGTTGCAGGCCGGTGTCCCTTTGCAGGTTAGTTCCGGGGCGGGCGTGTGCCACAACTTCTCGCCCGTGCCAATTTGCAGCGCGTACAGGCCGCCGCCCGCCGTGGGATTGCGGCCGTTGAAATCGGAGACGGGGACGTAGACGGCGCGGGCGTCGGCACCAATGCCGAACTCGACGCCGCCCAGCGAGCCGCCCTTGCCCACCCGGGTCTGCCAGACGATCTTGCCGGCCTGATCAGGGTCTAGCGCATGGACGATCCCGGACTTCTGCCCGGCGATCAGCAGCTTGCCCACCAGCAACGGGGAGGCGCCGAAGTCGTAATCTTCGCCGGCTTCAGGCGGGCAGTTGGCTTTGAAGGGCGAGACGCAGGCCAGGTTCCAGCGGTCGTTAGGCGTCAGCTGTTGGTGCCACTTGCGCTCGCCCGTCGCCAGATCCAGCGCGACGATCGCGTCGCTGTAGGGGCTGGGCGGGTCCGTGTAGGAGTTGCCGGTGCCGACGTAGAGCAGCTTGCGCGCCGGGTCGATGGTGGGGGTTAGCCAGATGGCGGCTCCGGCCGGTCCATAGAGCTGCGTGCCGGCGGAGTTTTTCGTCGTCGGCTGCGGTGCTTCCGGGATCAGGAAATGCTGCCAGCGGGGACTTCTTCGGCGGAGGAGATGGGCACGTAGAGCCGTCCTTCGTGCAACGCGGGCGTGCCGGTGATGCGGGCAAACGGATGCGGGTCCAGCTTCACTTTCCACAGCTGCTTGCCCGTCTGCGCATCGACGCCGTAGACATTGGTTTTGGTATCGGCAAACAAGGCTAGGCCGCGGTGGAACAGCACGGAGGTCCGCACGGTGGCCTCGGCGGAGAAGCGCCAGTGCTCACAGCCGGTCCGGCTATCGAGGGCGGTCAGGATGCCCTTTTCGCCACCGACAAATACCACGCCATCGACGACGGCGGGTTGGCCGTTCGCATTGGCGGAGCCCGCATGGCCAAACGCCCAGGCCAGCTTCAGCTTGGTGGGATCGAGCGTGATGGGCAGATAGCGGGTATTGCCGGGGCTGGGGCTCCAGCCTTGCCAGCCTGCAAACTTTGACAGCTTCGGCATCGGCGCTGGGCAGGTGTTGGCGGTGCCGGTGGTGGCGTCCAGGCTGGAGGCGGCGAAGGTGACCACTGCCGCCCGCTCTTCCTCGGTCAACTGGCTGCCCTGTTCCTTCATGCTGCCGGTGGTGAGCGCCTTCATCATGGCCTCCCGGCTGAGCTGCTTCAGCACGGCGGGCAAAGGGGCGCGGGTCTCGCTACCTTCCCGGTGGCAGGCGGCGCAACGACTGGCAAATACGGCTGCTCCATCGGCGGGTGGCGCACCAGCGGCCAGCG
>JAPKYX010000118.1 GCA_026394075.1 Acidobacteriota bacterium | reverse complement strand
TACGGCGGCTTCCGCAACACCGACATGATGCGCGACAACCGCTTCAAGCTGGTGCTGCGTGATAGCGGCCAGGGTCCGGGCGACCTGTTCGACATTGTGGCCGATCCGCGCGAGAAGGTAAACCAGTACGCCAATCCGCAGTTCCTCACCGTGCGGGAGCGGATGACCAAGGAACTGCTGGCCTGGCGCGAGAAACATAGCTCATGAAGGTAGCCGTCTTTTCGTCGAAGCCCTACGACGAAGCGTCGCTAGCAGCGGCCAACGGCGGGCGTCACGAATTGACGTTTTTGGAAGCTCACCTGAATGCGCGAACGGCGCCGCTGGCCGCTGGTCACGACGCCGTTTGCGCCTTCGTCAATGACAACTTGAGCGCGCCGGTGCTGGAAGGTCTGAAGGGCGTGAAGCTGCTGGCCCTGCGCTCCGCTGGCTTTAATCACGTTGATCTGGCGGCGGCGGAACAGCTGGGCATGGCCGTGGTCCGCGTTCCGGCGTATTCACCCTATGCCGTGGCGGAACATGCCGTCGCGTTGGTGCTGGCGCTGAACCGCAACATCCACCGCGCCCACAACCGCATCCGCGAAGGCAATTTCTCACTCGATGGCCTGATGGGTTTTGACCTGCACGGCCGCACCGTGGGCGTCATCGGCACTGGCAAGATCGGCGCCGTCTTCGCCGGTATCATGCGCGGCTTCGGCTGCAAGGTGCTGGCCCATGACGTGGCGGTGAACCCGGAGTGCGAAGCGGCTGGCGTCCAGTACGTCAAACTGGCGCAGCTGTTCGCCGAATCCGACATTGTTTCGCTGCATTGCCCCTTGACGCCGATGACCCGGCACCTGATCGACGATGCGGCGCTATCGCGCATGAAGCCCGGCGTGCTGCTGATTAACACGAGCCGCGGGGCACTGATCGACACCCGCGCCGTGATCGCCGGCCTCAAGTCCGGCCGCGTGGGCTATCTGGGCCTGGACGTGTATGAGGAAGAGGCCGAGCTCTTCTTTGAAGACCTGTCCGGCCAAGTGCTGCAAGACGACATCTTCGCAAGGTTGACCACCTTCCCCAATGTGCTGATCACCGGGCATCAAGCATTCTTCACGCATGAGGCGGTGAAGAACATTGCGGAGACGACGATCGGCAACATCACTGAGTTTGAAGCGACGGGCCAGTGTGCGAATGCGGTGAAGTTGCCGCGATAGCGCGGATTGATCGCTGCACCATAAACTCCGGACTAAGCCGCCCCAACCTCTACCTCGATCAACCGGACTTGAGGGGGCCGCGTCGCCTGGGGGGGCTCGAAGTAGAGTTCCAGTGCTTCCGTGAGATTGGCCAACGCCTCAGCCTCTGTCTCGCCTTGGCTGGCCACGTCCAGCTCGAGGCACTGGGCGACATACCAGTCGCCTTCTCGCCAAACGCTCGCCTGAAAGGGTCGCTTCACGGCTCTATTTTGTCACTCACGTGAGCGACCGGCAACTTCGCTCACCGGATTCCGCGCAAGACATCATCAACGGTCGTTTCCAGATGGGTCGCGGCGTCCTTGATCAGGGCGGCCAGCGTTCCGGCCGGAATCGCCCGAGTCAGCGGAACGGTGAGGTGGGCTTGGCGGGGGACGGAAAGCGCCATTCGCACGTGGCTGCCCGTCTGGCGCGTCTGTTTGTAGCCCAAGCGCTTAAGCGCGCTGATCAGGTCGGCGCCGCTTAAGTCCCTCGGCAGCTTCATGCCTGAATCACTTCTTCGCGAACGTAGTGCAGCCTGATGAGTTTGGGAGCCTCTCCCTCGTCAAAATGGCACGAGACCGCATCCTTCACCATCGCTTGCAGCTCTTGCTCGGAGTCAGCCGCGGTGAAAATCGAGTGTCCGAGAGCTCTCGCGGAAAGGCCGCCTTCGGGCGCGTCTTCGACGAGGAATATGATTTCGTTCATTGCGGGACTCTGAAAACCATGCTACACCGGCTCAAGCGCGGTGCTGTTTGACGAACGAATTAGGGTGCCGCTGCGGGCGCTTAGCGCGGTTCTTTTACGGTCCTCATTGCGCCGCCACGGAAGCTAACGCCCAAAGATAAAGCGACCTCGGCGCGGGTCAGCGCCGCCTTCCAGCACCCCGCCATCCATTTTGATCACCGTCGGCGCAGAGCCATTGGACCACGGCCCCTTGACCGTCACCTTGTGGCCGCGGTCCTGCATCGCTTCGATGATGGGGCGGGGCAGGCGGCTTTCGAGCGATAGGCCGCCGGGGACGTAGCGGGCGCCGGCTAGGGAGGGGTAGAGATGCTCGCTCTGGAAGCGCGGTGCTTCCACCGCTTCTTGCGAGGTCATCTGGAAGTCGAGCAGGTTCAGTACCACCTGCAGCATCGCTTGATCCTGGTTGTCGCCGCCGGGTGTGGACATCGCAAAGTAGGGCTTGCCGTCGCGGAGCACCAGCGTGGGCGAAAGCGTCACGCGCGGGCGCTTGCCGGGGGCGAGTTGGTTGGCGTGGCCGTCGTCGAGCACAAAGCTCTGCAGGCGGCTGGAATAGGGAATGCCGGTGTCGCCCGCGATCACGCTGGGTAGCCAGGCACCAGATGGCGTCGCGGAGAATACGTTGCCCTGGCGGTCCACCACGTTGACGCAGGTGGTGTCCTGAGCGGAGCCTTCGGCGGCCGAAGCGCTGGAGGCGGGCAACTGCGCGCCGGGGGCGCCGGGGCGATGCTCCAGGGAAGCTTTGCGCGGATCAATCAGCTTGCGCCGCTGGGCCGCATATTCTTTCGACAAGAGAATCGCGGCGGGAACCTTCGAGAACTTGGGGTCGCCATAATGCGCATCGCGATCCGCAAAGGCCAGCTTGGCGGCCTCCACCACCGTGTGCAGATAGTCCGGCGAGTTGTGGCCCATCGCTTTCAGGTTGTAGCCTTCCAGGATGTTCAGCGCCTGGATCATCACCGGGCCTTGGGTCCAGAAGCCGGGTTTGATGATCTCGAAGCCGCGGTAAGTACCCGTGACCGGCTGATCGATTTCGGCCTTGTAGCCGGCCAGATCCTCATAGCGGATCAGGCCGCCGTTCTTCTCGCTGAAGTCGGCGATCTCCTTGGCGATGGCGCCCTTGTAGAAGATGTCGTGCACGGCCGCCAGACGCTTCTTGCGGTCGCCCCGAGCCTTCTTTTCGGCCTCGGCCATGCGTTCAATCGTGCGGGCCAGCGCGGGCAGCGGATAGAGCATGCCCGGTTGCGGAGCCTTGCCGCCGGGGAAGAAGAAAGCCTTCGAGGTGGGCCACATGTCCAGGATGCGGCCCGTGTCGTTGACGAAGGCGCTGAACTCTTCGCCGATCGGGAACTGGCGGGCGTACTCGATGGCGGGAGCGGAAACTTCGGCAAAGCTCTTGGTGCCGTATTCGGCCAGCGCCAGCAGCAGGCCATCGACGACGCCCGGCAAAATCGCCGCTTCGATGCCAATGGACGGCAGACGTCCGGCGCTACGCGGGTCCTCCCAGGCACGCACGGGGCGCTTGCGGTAGTAGTCCGCTGTCGCCAGTTTGGGAGCCGTGCCGACGCCGCTGATGATGATCGGGGGCTTACCGGCCATCTTGATGATGAGCGGCATTTCGCCACCCAGGCCAAACCGTGCCTGCTCTGTGACGGCCGCCGCCAACACGCTGGCCACTCCGGCATCGACGGCATTGCCGCCCGCCATCAACATGCGGTAACCGGCCTCGACTTCAAAGTTGTTCGCCGCGCCCACCATCTCGCGCGTGCCGCGTACGGCCGGGAACATCGTGTACTGCGCGAGCACCGCGGCGGCCGAAGCCAGCGTCAACAGAGCCAGACGGAAGGTCATGCGTTTGATTATCGCGCCAATGCGCGGTACTTGCGCAGCAGCTCATAGAGCACTACGCCGCCCGCGGTGGCCACGTTCAGCGAATGCTTCACGCCCAACATGGGAATGCGGATATGCACGTCGCAAGCTTCCCGTAGCTCCGGGCTGAGGCCTTCCACTTCGTGGCCGAACAGCAGGCAGACCGGGAAGGCTGGCTGCCAATCAAATAGATCCACTGATCGGGTAGACGTCTCGATGGCAGCGATCTGATGGCCGCTCTGGCGCAGTTGCTCCACCAGCGCCACCGGGTCGGCGGCCTCGGCCCACGGCACCGTCTCTTCCGCTCCGAGGGCGGTTTTCGAGATCTGGTTCTTGGGTGGCCGGGCGGTGATGCCGGTGAGGAACAGCCGTTCCACGCCCGCTCCGTCGGCGGTGCGGAAGAACGACCCGACGTTGTACATGCTGCGGACGTTGTCCAGCAGAACGCTCACCGGGACGCGGTGCAGTTCGGAGTAGGGCTCACCGGCAGCGGTGACACGGAAGGGGACGCGATCGCTCATAGGGGTTCGTGCATTAGCCGGTGCAATAAAGTGAGAAGCTGGTGATCGATTCAAACCCCATCCGCCGGTAGAGCGGCAGGGCCATCATCGACGATTGCAAGACCAGCGGCATCGGCCCGTAATCGCCAAAGACTTCGTCCACCGCCTGCCGCATCAAAGCTTCCGCGTAACCGCGCCGCATGGCGTCCGGCAGCGTCGCCACGGCGTAGATGCCCAGCACGCCGCCGGCCACCACTGTTGCTCCGGCCGTGACGTCCCGGCCATCAATGGTGCCGACGAAGCCACGGAAGGCTCCGTTCCAGAAGTGCGGTCGGCTGTACATGGATGTCAGCTGATGGGCCGAGCCTTCAAAGCCCACCGACATCAAATGGCAGAAGCTGAGGCGCGTGGCGTCGTCCGCTACACGCCGGACCTGAAGCGGCGGCAACACGCGCTTCGGCGGTGCCAGTTGGTCCGCCACCATACCTGGCGCCGTACTGGCGCGCCGCAAACGGTAACGGCCAAAAATGTTTGAGATCTGCCGCCGCAACACCGGGTCAAAAAAGCCTTCGCCCACCCAGTACGACCAGGCACCACTGGCACCGAAGTGCTGCTTGGCGGTGGCGATGGACTGGTGCAGCTGCGCTTCTTCGTCGACCGGCTCCCGCAGGATCACTGAGTTGAACGCGGCCAAGTGCTGGCCCACATCCACCAGCGTGGCATGCGGAATCTGTTGGACCTGCGAGCCCGTCTCTGCGTCCGCAAAGCTGCGCATGGTGTGGGCGAGGTTGGCCGCCATGGGGCCAATCCACTGCTGGATAAGCGTGGCGTCCATCACATCAGGCTCATCGGGTCGACATCGATCACCAGTGCCGTGGCGGGCCACTTCTGCTCAATGGCATACTGCCGCAAGCGGTGCAGCGTGGCGGCCAGCGCCGGGCGGCTGGCGGACTTCAGCAGCAGTTGATAGCGATACTCGCGCTTCAGCTTCGGCACGGCGGCTTCGCTGGGGCCCAGGATCTTGATGCCTTCCGGGGGCGGCGTCAGCTGTTGGGCCAGGTCGCCGCTCATGCGCTGGGCGGCTTCCTGCTCTTCTGACCGCACGACGAGGTTAGCCAGCGCGGCAAACGGTGGATAGCGCATAGCGCGGCGGAACTGGATCTCCTTCTCGTAGAAGAGCCGGTAGTCCTGCACGGCGGCAAAGCGGACCGCGTAGTGGTCCGGGTTGATGGTCTGGATCAACACCTGACCGGCGATCTGCCCGCGGCCGGCGCGTCCGGCGGCTTGGGTCAACAACTGGAACGTCCGTTCGGCGGCGCGGAAATCGGGCATGCCCAGGCCGATGTCGGCGTTGATGATGCCCGCGAAGGTGACGTTGGGGATGTCGTGCCCTTTGGCGATCATTTGCGTGCCCACCAGGATGTCAAACTCACCCGCGCGGAAGTTGTTGAGGATGGACTCATACTGATGTTTGCCCGTGATCGTATCGCGGTCCATGCGCGCAATGCGAGCGGTGGGGAACTCGCGGTGCAACTCCTCTTCCACCTTCTCTGAACCAGTGCCCAGAAACTGCAAGTACTCGCTGTCGCACTTGGGGCAGTGGTCCGGCACCTTCTCGGCGTAGTTGCAAAAGTGGCACAGCAGCCGGTGGTCCCGCCGGTGATAAGTGAGCGTGATGGAGCAGTTGGCGCACATGATGCGCTCACCGCAGGCGCGGCAGGTGACAAAGCTCGAAAAGCCGCGGCGGTTCAGCAACAGCATCACTTGCTCACGATTGGCCAGCCGCTCCCGGATGGCGTCCAGCATGCGGCGGGAGAACGTCTGCTGCTTGCGCGTCTCCAGAAACTCCTGCCGCATGTCGATCAGTTCAACCTCGGGCATCGGGCGATTCTCGATGCGCTCCGGCAGTTCGAGCAGGGCGTACTTGCCGCGCTCGACGTTGTAGCGCGACTCCAAACTGGGTGTGGCGGAGCCCAGCACTACGGTGGCGCCCATCATGCGCCCTCGCACGATGGCCACATCACGGCCGTGATAGCGGGGGTTCTCTTCCTGCTTGTAGCTGTTGTCGTGTTCTTCATCGACAATGATCAGGCCCAGGTCACGGAGCGGAGCAAATACCGCTGAGCGTGTGCCGACGGCCACCGTTACTTCACCGGAATGGATCTTGCGCCACTGGGCGGCGCGCTCTGTGTCATTGAAGGCCGAATGCAAAATTGCCGCGCGGCTGCCGAAGCGGGCAAAGAACTGCGCCGCCACTTGCGGCGTCAGCGCGATCTCCGGCACCAGCAGCAGCGCGCTGCGGCCTTGCGCCAGCACCAGGTCCATGCTGCGCAGGTAGACCTCCGTCTTGCCGGAACCCGTCACGCCCTGCAACAGGAAGGGCTGAAACGTTTTGCTCGCCAGGGCTTGCGCAATCGTGTCCAGCGCGGCCTGCTGATGCGGGTTCAGGGGATGATCGACGCGGGCCGATTGCGAACTGAGCGCCGGAGCAATCAGCTCCACCCGAATCAGGTTCTTCCGCGCCAATGCCCGGGCCGCCGTCGCGCCACCCGCCAGCATGGTTTCCAACTGATCGAGCCGGTGGGTGCCGGGGTGCAGTTCGAGAAACGCCAACAGTTCGCGCTCCTTCTTGGGGAGCTTGCCGCCATCGCCGCGCGAGAGAAACTCGGCTTCCAATCGGTCCGAAGGAGAGCGGAGCGGATCCCGCGCGGCCGCCTCGTCTTCCAGGATGAGGAAACCCTTCTTCAAGAGGCTCTTCAGCGCATTCGCCGCTTTGGGTACTTTCTGGGCCAGCGTCGCCTCCGACAACGGCCGCTGGTCCAATAGCCGCAGAATCTCCACCGTCGCGTCCTCGGCATTGGGACTGCCCAACGTCAACTGCCGCGCCACGTCACGGCCCGCATCGGTCAGCGTGTAAGTGCGACGGCGGCCCACTTCTCCGCCCAGTGGGGCCATCGTGCGCAGGACTTCACCGGTCGGCGCGCAGTAGTAGGCCGCGATCCACCGGGCGAGTTCGATCAAGTGGGCATTGAACACCGGCTGTTCGTCCACTAGCCGCTCCACTGGCTTGAGACGGAGCTGGGTGTCGGTGTCGTGCAGTTTCAGGATCACGCCGGTCAGCTTGCGAGCGCCAAACGGCACGGTTACTCGGGAGCCGACTTGGACCCGGTGGCGCAGTGTTTCCGGCAACAGGTAGCTAAACGTGCGGTCCAGCGGAACCGGGAGGCTGACGTCAGCAATGCGCGGAAGTGAGGTGGGGTCCGTCAAGAAAATTGGATCGGGCCAGCAGGCTTGCCCGGCGATTCTTCCATGATCCCAACTTTACGGGCGGAGAAAAGTGCGGCGATGATGGTGTGATTCGGGTCGCGCGGCGCATATAATGACGGCTTGGCTCGCGGCTGGGAATCGAAAGACGTCGAATCGCAAATGGAGGAGCGGCGTGAACGCTCCGCCGACGCCCTTGCTTTGTCACCCGCCGAGCTAGACCGCCAAAAGCGCCGCGAAAGCCTTCTGCTGACGCGCATCCGCGTGTTACGCGACTTGCAGCAAGCGTGCAACCCACGGCACCGGGGTATTCTGGAAGCCTCCTTGGCCCACCTGGACGCGCAAATCGCAGAACTGGATGCCCCACCGGCATGATCTTGTTGCAAGCCCGTGGGATCACCAAGAGCTTTGGCGCGGTGCGGGCCCTGCGCGGCGTGGACTTTGCGGCCACTGCGGGTGAAGTGCATGCCCTGGTGGGCGAAAATGGGGCAGGGAAATCGACCCTGATCAAGGTGCTGACCGGTGCGCTGGAAGCCGATTCGGGTGTGGTGGAGCGGGCGGGCAGTGTCGCCGCCGTCTACCAGCAGCCGGCGCTGTTTGGTGAACTCTCGGTCACCGAAAACCTGGCGCTGGCCGTCGAGCGCGGCCGCGTCAAGGGGCTGATCAACTGGCGAGCACGCGAGGCGCGAGCCAAGGAGTTGCTGTCGCTCGCTGGAGCGGAGATCGATCCGCGGCGGCTGGCCTCCACGCTCTCGCTGCCGGAGCAGCAACTGGTGGAGATCGCCAAAGCGTTGGGCACTGACGCGCGGACGTTGATTTTTGACGAGCCCACGGCCTCACTCTCGCAACACGACGCGGCGCGGCTGTTCCGCATCATCGCGGACCTGAAGGCGCGCGGCACGGGCATCGTTTACATCTCTCATCGCCTGGAGGAGATCTTTGAAATTGCGGACCGGGTGACCGTGTTGCGGGATGGCGAATCGGTGGCGGAGCGGCCTATGGCGGCCGTGACCCGGACGGATTTGGTGACGCTGATGGCCGGACGCGAACTCTCCGCCCCCGCGCCCCCATCCGGCAAAGTGCCGGGCGAAGTGGTGCTGGAGGCTCGGGGGCTGAAGGTCCGTAAGGGTGAGATTGTCGGCCTTGCCGGCTTGGTGGGCGCGGGCCGCACCGAGCTGGCGCTGGAGCTGTTTGAGCGCGGTGAAGCCGCCCTGGTGCCGGAGGACCGGCGGCAGCATGGCGTGATTGGCGCGATGACGGTGGCCGAGAATGTGACGCTGGCCTCGCTCCGTTCGCTGATGCTGGATTTTGGGGCCGAACAAAAGTCGGCGCTCGACTATCAGGCCCGGTTGGGCATCAAGACCGCCAGCGTGAATGCTCTGGTGGACCATCTGTCGGGTGGCAATCAACAGAAAGTGGCGCTGGCGCGTTGGCTGGCCACTTCGCCACGGGCGCTGGTGCTGGATGAGCCGACCCAGGGCGTGGACGTGGGGGCCAAGGCCGAGATCCACCGCGTGATCCGGGAACTGGCGGGGCAGGGAATGGCGATCCTCGTGATCTCTTCGGAATTGCCGGAAGTTCTCGCGTTGAGTGACCGCATCGCCGTGATGCGCCGGGGCGAAATTGTGGCCATTCGCGAACGTGGCCAAGCGGATCAGCACCAGTTGCTGGACTTGATGCTGGGGGAGGCCCGATGAAGGCGGCGGGGTGGGCGGTGCTGGCCCTGGCGGCCGTGCTTGCCGTGGGCGCACCAGGATTCTTTACGGCGGCCAATCTGCGGGACCTGGCGTTGAACAACGTCGCCACGCTGATCACGGCGGCGGGTTTGCTGCTGGTGATCCTGTTGGGTGAAATCGATATCTCGGTGGGCTCACAGTTCGCCGTGTGCGGTCTGGTGATCGGCGTGGCACCTTGGGCCGCTCCCGTGGCGGGAATGGCGCTGGGCCTGGCCAACGGGGCACTGTGTGGCGGTCTGCGGTTGCCCTCCATTGTGGTCTCACTGGCGGCGATGGTGGCTCTGCGGGACGCCATCCGCTGGACCACCCAGGGTGCCTGGATTACGCTGCCGGCCGGGTTCCAATGGGCGGGCTTGGGGCAGGACGCGGGGCAGTGGCTGGTGCTGGGTTGTGCGGCGCTGATCGTCGCCCTGCTGGGCTGGGCGCTGGCCAATGTCGGCCTGCTGCGGAACATTTATGCGGTGGGGGCCAACGCGGAAGCGGCCCATCTGGCGGGGTTGCCGGTGGCCGCCGTGCGGATCGGCACCTTTGCGGCGTTGGGCGCGATGGTGGGTATGGCGGCGTGGCTGAACGCTCTGCGCTTCAACGAAGTGCAACCCAGCGCGGGCACGGGCCTGGAGTTGAAGGCGATCGCGGCAGTGGTGGTGGGTGGGGCATCCATCCGTGGGGGCCGGGGCACGATGGCGGGCACGGTCACCGGAGTCGTCCTGTTGGGCATGATCGGGGCGGCATTGACGTTTCTGG
>JAPKYX010000226.1 GCA_026394075.1 Acidobacteriota bacterium | reverse complement strand
TCATCCGCGCCGAACCGTTGCGCAATCTGCGCAATCTGCGGCGTCATCATCACCCAATAGGCCTTGATGTGCGGAATGTTATCCAGCATCAGGCGCGACACCGCAATGTTGCGCAAGTCCATAAAGCCGGACGTGCGCGGCAGGTGGTGCAGCGCCGTGTTCTCCGGGTGGAAGGCGAGCGGGATAAACGTCTGGAAGCCCTTGGTCGCATCCTGCAACTCGCGCAGGCGGACCAGATGGTCAACGCGGTCTTCTTCGGTTTCCAGGTGGCCGTAGAGCATGGTGCAGTTGGAATGCAAACCCAATTCGTGCGCCGTCCGCGCGGTTTCAATCCACTCTTCACCGGTCAGCTTGTGGTCGCAAATGATGCGCCGCACCCGCGGATGAAACACCTCCGCTCCGCCGCCGGGTAGTGAATCCATGCCCGCGTCTTTCAGCTTCTGAAGCACCTGACGCACGCTCAGCTTGGCCCGTTGCGCAAAATACCCGATCTCGACCATGGTGAACGCCTTCAAGTGCACGCTGGGGTAGCGCTCCTTTAAGCCGCGCAGCATCTCGCAATACCAATCGAGCGTCAGCGTCGGGTGCAGCCCCGCCACAATGTGGAACTCCGTGATCGCTTCCGACCAGCCCATGCCCGCGCGGTGCCACACCTCTTCGTGCGTCATCGTGTAGGCGGAGGCGTCGCGCACACCTTTGCCGAAGGCGCACAGACGGCAGGAGGCGACGCAAACGTCAGTAGGGTTGATGTGCCGGTTGACGTTGAACCAAGTCACGTTGCCTTGCAACCGCTCCCGCACCAGGTTCGCCAGATAACCGACGGCCAGCAGATCCTTGGTGCGATACAGCTGGACGCCATCGTCAAACGAC
Source organism: Acidobacteriota bacterium (assembly GCA_026394075.1). Classification (GTDB taxonomy): domain Bacteria; phylum Acidobacteriota; class Terriglobia; order Bryobacterales; family Bryobacteraceae; genus JAPKYZ01. Next base: position 3,415 of record JAPKYX010000226.1, on the reverse strand, counting down.
AGCCGTTCGCCATCCCGCACTTTGTCGAGCAATGGCACCAGCGTCTGGTCTTCAAACTGAATCGGTATCAAAAGACTTTCTCCCACAAAATGTCGGCCGCCCAAAAAAAGAAAAACAGCACGCTCACATAGCCGTTCACGGTGAAGAAGGCCGCGTTCACCCGGCTAAAATCATTCGGCTTCACCAGGCTTTGTTCATAAGCCAGCAACGCCGCCACCAGCGCCACGCCCGCCATCGCGATCCCACCCAACTGGAACGATTGGACCAGCGCCGCCAGACACAGCAGCATCCCCAGGTGCATCACCCGCGACAGCATCAGCGCCGGGCCCGTACCCAAACGCGAAGGCAGGCTGAACAAGCCCGCGCGCCGGTCAAACTCCGTGTCCTGGCAGGAATAGATGATGTCGAACCCGGCCGTCCACAGCATCACCGCCGCCGTCAGCCACAGGGTCCGCCAATCGACACTGCCACGAATCGCCACCCAGGCCGCGCTCGGCGCAATGCCCAAGGCAATACCCAACACCACGTGCGACAAGCTGGTAAAGCGCTTCGTGTAGGAATAGCCCATCACCACCGCCAGCGCTAGCGGAGCCAGCTTCAAACACAGCTCATTCAATCGCCACGCCGCCAGCAGGAAAATCGCCGCGCTGACGGCTGTAAATGCCCACGCAAAGCCGCGACCCAGCAGTCCAGCGGGCAGATGACGCGTCGCCGTGCGCGGGTTCCGCGCGTCGATGTCCTGATCGAGCAATCGGTTAAAGGCCATCGCCGCCGACCGTGCGCCCACCATCGCCAACACAATCCAGGCCAGCTTTACCGCCAAGCCCGCCGTCACAAAACCGTCTTCCCGCACCGCCAGCAGAGCGCCGGTGAGCGCAAAAGGCAGCGCAAACACCGAATGCTCGAACTTGATCATGTCGAGCGTGAGTTTAAGCCGTTGCAGCATGAATCCACTACCATCTTAAAGGATGCTCTCTTTCCGTCCTCGCGCCTATTTCTGGCCCGCTGTTCTGTTGCTCTCCGCCTGCGGCAGTGAACCCACCGTCGGACCCGGCGAAAGACTGGTCACCCTGCCCAACGACCGCAAGATCGTCGCGGAAGTGATGATCCGGCCCGAAGACATGGCCCGCGGCATGATGTACCGCGAATCGCTGGCCCCGGATCGCGGAATGCTGTTCTTCCACTCAAGCCCCGGCCGTTACCCGTACTGGATGCACAACTGCAAGATCGCACTCGACCTGATCTGGCTGGATGCCGACCATCGCGTCGTCGAGATTGTTGCCAGTGCCCCCGGCTGCGAGAAACCCGCAGATCAATGCCCCTCCTACGGCGGCACCAAGGAAGCGCGCTACGTGCTGGAACTGGCCGGGGGCTTGGCGGCGAAGTATGGACTTACGCCGGGCGTCAAAGTAGACTTTTAGGTAAATATGGACTCCAACCAAATTCGCACCCTGCTGGAGCAGGTAAAAGACGGCGGCGTCTCCATCGATCAAGCGGTCGACAAGATGCGCCACCTCCCGTTTGAAGATCTGGGCTTTGCCAAAGTGGACCACCACCGCGCCCTGCGCGTCGGCATGCCGGAAGTGATTTTCGGCCAAGGCAAAACCCCGGAACAGATCGCCGGCATTGCCCAGAATCTGCTGGACCGCAGCGCCAACGTGCTCGCCACGCGGGTCTCACCGGAAGCGGCGGCCTTTGTGACAGCGGCCATTCCCGAAGCGGAGCATTTCCCGCTCTCCCGCATCGTCCGCGTTTGGCGGGACCGGGAAGAGAAGGGCAAAGGCACCATCGCCGTCGTCTGCGCCGGCACGGCCGATCTGCCGGTCGCTGAAGAGTGCCGCATCACCGCCGAGATGATGGGCAACAAAGTAGACGCCATCACCGACGTCGGCGTGGCCGGCATTCATCGCCTGTTCGCGAATCTCGACCGCCTGCGCGCCGCCCGCGTCATTTGCGCCGTGGCCGGCATGGAAGCGACGCTCCCCACGGCAATCGGCGGCCTGGTCTCCGTGCCCATCATCGGCGTCCCCACCAGCGTCGGCTACGGCGCGCACTTCAACGGCTTGGCCGCGTTGCTATCGATGCTGAACTCCTGCGCCACGGGCGTGACGGTAGTGAACATCGACAACGGCTTCGGCGCAGGTTACGTAGCCTCGCTCATTAACCGGCTGCCGTAACCGACTCTTTCAGTAACCCGTTCGAACCGAGCCCCGACCCGCAGGAGGGGCCTGCCCTCACAACGCACACGGGCCCGTGGCGGCGGCGAGTCTCAACGCGGGCCAGTTCCCGGACCGGTCAGCATGCAGCGCAAATGGAAGAGCCCCCTCCTGCAAGTCGGGGCTCGGTTCCTGCTTACCCCAACGCCCCAGCCTTCTTCAACCGCTCAAGCGCTTCGGCCACGGGCAACGCCTTCACCGTGCGCCCATTCGACGTGACGTCCTCGGCCATGAACAACGAGTTGTACACCGCTTCTTCCGTCGCGTCGATCACGGCCTGGAACAGTGGCGACATCGGGTCGTTACCCACCTCGGGCAGCTTCTTGTCGCGTCGCGTGGAAAACGCAATCGCGTAATCACCGGAGCCGTTGGAGCCGCTGGAACCCGTCCGCCCCAAACCCAGCATCGCCCGCGCACCCATTCGCGATAGGTTGCGATGGCTAACCGGCGCATCGGTGGCAATGACGATAATCACCGAACCATCGCCCACTGTGTCCAGCGAATCCATGGGCGTCCCCAGGATGCGCAACTCCCCACCATAGTTGGTCTGGACCAGCACCCCGACGGTGTGGCCGCCTACCACGCGCGATGAAGTACCGATGCCGCCCTTCCAGCCAAAACAGATGGTGCCCGCCCCGGCACCCACGGCACCTTGGGTGACGTCCGCACTGGCCGAACCCAACGCGGCGAACACTTCATCCCGTCCCACGGCCCGTGCGCGGATATCGTTCAACCCACCGTCGTTGGTTTCCGCCACCAGCGGATTCACTGACCGCACCGTCTCATTGCCTTCAAGGCCCAGTACATGGTCCAGCAGCGCGTCCGCCACGCGGGGCACGTTCAGCGTGGCCGTCAACAGAATGGGCGTCTCGATCTCACCCAGCTCGTTCACCTGCGTTCCCCCGGCCAGCTTGCCAAAGCCATTGAAGGTGAAGACAGCGCCGGGAACCTTCTCGCGAAACACATTGCCGCTATGGGGCAGAATGGCGGTGACGCCAGTGCGGATGGAAGGTGGCTTCACCACCGTCGCATGGCCCACCCGAACGCCCGGCACATCCGTGATGGCATTGCGCGGACCGGTGGGCAGCTTGCCGATGATCAGGCCCCATTCGCGGGCCGTCTTGCGGACTCTCGACAGTTGCGCGGCGGGCATGCTAGCTGCCCCCAACATCAACAGGCAGGCCCGCCGTGACAGTGCC
>JAPKYX010000055.1 GCA_026394075.1 Acidobacteriota bacterium | reverse complement strand
CTCATGGCGGGCGAAGGCTTTGAGCGGTTTGTCAACAGCTTCACCGACGACTGGCTGAACCTCCGCTTCCTCCGCCGCGATGATCCAGACAACCGGCTCTATCCGGAGTACCGCCTGGACGAGTATCTGACCGAATCGATGGAGCGTGAGACGCGCCTGTTCTTCGCCGCGCTGTTCCGCGAGAATCTGCCGGTCCGCACGCTAATGCAGTCGGACTTCATCTTCGCCAACGAACGGTTGGCGAAGCATTACCAATTGCCGCCCATCACCGGCACGGCATTACGCAAAATCACGCTGCCTGCTGGGAGTCCGCTGGGTGGCTTGCTCACACAGGCCGCCATCATGAAGGTGACCGCCAATGGCACCTCCACTTCTCCCGTCATCCGCGGCGCCTGGATCATGGATCGATTGCTGGGTGAGCCGCCCCCGCCCCCGCCGCCGGGCGTGCCCGCCGTGGAGCCCGATATTCGCGGCGCCAAAACCATTCGCGATCTGTTGGCGCTGCACACCAAGTCCAGCACCTGCGCCGCCTGCCACGCCAAGTTTGACCCCGTGGGTCTAGCGCTTGAAAACTTTGATGTGATGGGCGGTTGGCGGGACCGCTATCGTGGCCTGGAGCAAGGCGAAAAAGTCAGCGGCATCGACCGCGCCGGGCACGACTACGACTACACGCTGGCCAACCCAGTGGACCCCAGCGGTAAGCTGGCCGATGGACGGACCTTCAAGGACATTCGCGAATTGAAGGCCCTGTTCGCTGCGGAACCGCGGCAGTTGGCGCGGAACTTGCTGCGCCAGTGGGTGGTCTATTCCACCGGGACTCCGGTACGGTTTGCGGACCGGGTGGAGATGGAAGCGATGCTCGATGCCTGCGCGCCGGGTGGCTATCGGGTGCGGGATCTGATGCTGGAGTTGGTATCGAGTAAATTGTTCTTAGGACCGGCGGGAGGCCGGTAGTCACTATGCGCATGCCCCAGGTATCCACCGGCCGCCCGCCCATCTCGCGGCGCACGCTGTTGCGCGGCGCGGGTGTGGGATTGGCGCTGCCGGCTCTCGAATGCATGACGCCCACGTTCGCCCGCGCGGCGACACCTCCACCGCAGCGCATGCTGATCATCGCCAACAACCTGGGCGTGCTGCCGAAGCTCTTTTTTCCGCAGGGCACCGGCCGGGACTATCAGGCGTCGCCCTATCTCACCATGCTCGCGCCGTTTCGCAACGACTTTACGGTCTTCAGCGGCCTCTCGCATCCGGGCGTGAACGGCGGCCATAGCGCCGACAACTGCTTTCTTACTGCCGCCCGCGGAGCGTTCAAGAGCGGCTTCCGCAACCAGATTTCGCTCGACCAGTTCGCCGCCGAAAAGCTGGGGCAGGTGACGCGGTTCCCCACCTTGAACCTGGGCGTCAACATCGACAAAGGCAACCGGAGCCTCTCCTGGACTCGTGACGGCGTTCTGTTGCCGGCCGAAGATAGCCCGGCCAAGCTCTATCAGCGGATGTTTGTCCAAGGCGACCAGGAAGCCGTCGCTCGCCAGTTACGCAAGTTAGACGAACGAGGCAGCATCCTGGACACGCTCGTCGACGAAACCCGCCGCTTCAGCCGCAATTTGGCCAGCGGCGACAAGGCCCGCCTCGATCAGTATTTGACGTCGGTTCGCGAGGTGGAGGGGCGCCTGCAGACCGCTCGCGAATGGGAGCAGCGGCCCAAACCCACACCCAGCAAACCGGCCCCCGCGGACATCGAGGATCGGAAGCTGTTCTTTGAGAAATGCGACTTGATGCTCGCCATGGCGCAACTGGCCTTTGAATCCGATTCGACCCGCGTCGTCACCGTCATGGCCGACGCCTTCTTCACGCCCGTCTTCCGGCTGGCCGATGGTCAGCCATCCAGCGAGGTCTACCATAACCTCACCCACCACGGCCAATCCGCCGACAAACTACGGCAGTTAGAATCCGCCGACCGCCGTCAAATGGCCCTGCTGGCGACGCTGCTGGGTAACTTGGCGGCAACCAAAGAAGAAGGCCAGCGCTTGCTGGACCGGACCATGGTGCTCTACGGCAGCAGCCTGGGCGACGCCAACGTCCACGACAATACCAACCTGCCCGTCCTCCTAGCCGGCGGCGGCTTCCGCCACGGCCAACATGTCGCCTTCAAGCGCGACAACAATGCCCCCCTCAGCAACCTCTTCGTCAGCATGCTGCAACGCATGGGCATTGAGAGCGACACGTTCGCCAGCAGCACCGGCCGCGTGACCGGGTTGGAATCGGCCTAGCGCAACTCACTGCCCGAAAGACTCACAACTGCGTCAAGTGACGTGCAGAATCCGTTCCGAGCCGCGACCAGCAGGAGCGGGCTCTCCCATTGTTCAACCAGCTCCCAGATCCAAGCGGGGCAGGCTCCACATAACGCCAGGGCTCCGTTCGAAGGGCCCGTGGCTTTAGTTCGTTACTTCTTCACCAACTCAATCAATATCTGGTCCGGCCCCTCGACATAGATGCCGGAGTCGCCCTGGCGCTTCGGCAGGTCCAGCACCTTCACCCCATCAGCCTTCATCCGAGCCAGCGTGCCATCCAGATCCACCACCGCAAACGCGAGATGGTCCACGACGCGCCCAGCCGAAGGCACCGGCTTACTGACGCCCTTCCAATCCTCCTTGTACTCCGTCCGCGCCCAGGAGACCGGGAAGATGCCCAGGGAGACCGGCACACCTTCCACGGAGGGTACCGTCAGGTTGGCCGTGGGTCCGATATCGGTATTCAGCAGCCGCACCAGTTTTCGCGACAAGGGCCGACCGCCGGAGGTTCTGAGGCCCAAGTACTTGATGTACCACTCGGCGGCGGCGATCGGGTCGTCGGAGAAGAGGTGGACGTGGCGGAATTTGTTGTCGGGCGCGTTGTTGATCTCCACCAACGCCTTCTCCGGCGTCTCCACGTAGCTGAAGAAGAAGTCCGGACCGACCTCGGGGAGATTCGTTGGCATGGTGGCGTATTTGGTGCCGAGCGCGACCTGATACTGGTACTCCCCGCGCGGGTCCGGCGAGCCCCAGCCGATGTGCCAGATCGCCGATGTCAGCGCTGCGGGTGGCAGCTGCTTCACTTCGTTGAACCGCAGCGGCCCCGGCTCAAACCGCTTGGCGAAGTACTCTTCAGCCGACTTCTGGTTGGCCGTGTTCAGGTGGACGTGGTGCAGCGTGGTCTCCTGGGCCACCAGGAGCAGGGCGAAAGCAAGCATGCTTATCAGCATAGGGTGCGCGGAAACGCGACGGCGCGGGTGGCAGTGCGCAAGCCGAATCGCCGGGCTCGCGCGCACGTGATAACTTGAGACTTCATGCTGAGACGCCATGCCTTAAGCGCGCTGCTGGCGACCCCCTCGTTGTGGTCGCAAGACATCGCCACCGTGCACCCGGAAACGGTGGCGGAGACCACCCTGAAGTTCTTCTCTCCAGCCGAGTTTACGGTGCTGGAGAAGCTGGCGGGCCAGATCATTCCCAGCGTCGGCGGGCGTGCCGGAGCGGTGGAAGCGGGGGCGCCGCGGTTTCTCGATTTTCTTCTGTCGAAGTCACTCCCCAAGGACCAGCAGGCGTACCGCGCGGGACTCGCCAAACCCGGCAGTCTGGCCCTGCTTGAAAAGCCGTGGACCTATGCCGAACCGGCCGATCCACAGGAGCGTTTCTTGAAGCGGCTGAAGGATGATCTCTTCCGGGCCACCGCCAACTCTCGCGAATGGGCCGCCGGGCGCCGCGGCGCGGGCGTGGTCAGCTACTTCAAGGCGGCGGAATAGGAATCGACGAACATGGCGAAAACGTATCCTGTCGTGATCGTCGGCTCCGGTGCTTCTGGCGGCATGGCCGCGTGGGCGCTGACCAAGGCCGGGATTGAGTGCGTGATGCTGGAAGCCGGGCCGATGCTGGACCTGGAAAAGCAGAGCGAACTACGCCCCATCTACGACCTCCCGTTCCGCGGCTTCGGCACGCCCGGCCGCTTTCCGCACGTCACCCAGGCCTCGGAAGCGAACGAGAACGCCTGGCTCGACGAAAAGCAGAACCCCTATTCGCACCCGGAAAAGGACCCCTACTATTGGGTCCGCATCCGCATGGGCGGCGGCAAGATGAACCGCTGGGGCCGCGCGGCCTGGCGGCTCAGCGATCTCGAGTTCAAGGCAAAAGACCACGACGGCTTTGGCGAAAACTGGCCGGTCAGCTACGCCGATCTGGCCCCGTTCTACGATCGCGTCGAGCCGATCTTCAAGGTTTCGGGCCGCAATGAAGGCCTACCGCAGTTGCCGGATGGCCAGTTGCTGGTGGATGGCTCGCCGGAATCACCGGCCAATCAGCGGTTTATCGATGCGGCCAAGAAGCGCGGCATTCCGATCACCAAGCCCCGCCGCGCCACCGGAACTCTCGCCAGCAGCTTGAATCTGCTGCTGCCCGAAGCGCTGGCCACCGGCAAGCTGACCATCGTGCCCAATGCGATCGCGCGCGAAGTGTCGTTTGATGCGAAGACCGGGCTGGTGAACGGGGTCCACTTTGTCGACCGCCGGTCGAAGCGCGACTACTTTGTGGGCGGCAAGACGGTGATCCTCGGTGCCGCAACGCTCGAAACCACGCGGCTGCTGTTGAACTCCAAATCGACGCGCTGGCCGAACGGCCTGGGCAACTCCAGCGGCACGTTGGGCCATTATCTGTTCGACCAGATCTATGTGAAGAACGTCGTGCAGGCGCTGGTGCCGGAAGCTCGCTTGAGCCGCGCGGCCCGCGGCGTCACGGGTGGGGCAGGGTATATTGTCCGGTTCCGCAATCTGAAGCCCGGGCAGAAGGAAAACGGCTTCTTGCGCGGCTACACGTACGATTTCGGCTCTGGTGGCGGCATCAACCCCAAGTACATTCCCAAGTACGGCGAACCGCTGCTGAAGGAAGTGGCGGATCTGGCCAATGCCAGCTTCTCGCTCACCACCATGGGCGAAGTGCTGCCGCGCTTTGAGAACCACGTCCGCATACACCCCACGTTGAAGGACGATTGGGGCATCCCGTCGCTCCACATTGAGCATCGCTACACGCCCAATGAGCACGCCATGGCGAAGGACTCCATGGAAGTCGCCTCCGAGCTTTGCCGGGCGGCTGGGTTTGAAGTGCTGGAAGCGCATTCGCAGATGGTGCCACCGGGCGAGTCGATCCATGAGCTGGGCACCTGCCGCATGGGCGCGGACCCCAAGAAGTCGATGCTGAACCAGTGGAACCAATCGCACGAGATCAAGAATCTGTTCGTCTTTGACGGCTCAGCATTTGTGACCGGCGGCGCGCAGAACCCGACGCTCACCATTCTGTCGCTGGCGCTGCGGTCGAGCGAATACATCGTCGAAAGGATGAAACGTGGCGAGCTTTAGTCTGCTCTTGTTACTAGTTCTGGCGGCCGACCCAGTTACACAGCCGCTGCCCTATTCGCACAAGCTGCACTTATCGAAGGGCCTGCAGTGCAAGACCTGCCACACCAACGCCGACCCCGGTGAATCGATGGGCATTCCCAAGGTCGCAACCTGCCTGGCCTGCCACCGGGCCATCAAAACCGATTCGCCGCACATCCAGGAACTGGCCAAGGCCGGGGCGGAGAAGCGCGAAATCAAGTGGAAGCGCGTCTACCAGATCCCGAGCTACGTCTTCTTCTCGCACCGCATCCACGCCGAAGCTGGAGCTTCGTGCCAGAACTGCCACGGCGACGTTCCGCAGCGCGAAGTGCTGGCCAAGGAAGGCGACATCTCCATGGGCGGCTGCATGACCTGTCACCAGCAGAAAAAGGCTCCCAACGACTGCAACACCTGCCACGAGCCGCGGTAGCCTCTGAATGGAGTTGGGGAAAGGAATGGTGGGCGCGCAGGGACTCGAACCCCGGACCTCCTGCGTGTGAAGCAGGCGCTCTAACCAGCTGAGCTACGCGCCCATGTTGTCTGACCGGCCGGACGGCGCGATCAAGGGCGAACTTCCAGTATATTCGGTTTGGGTGCCTAATCGCAAAGTGTTTGATTCACCAAATCGCAATTCTCCGGTCTCGGCGGTGATCGCCGAGGCGGTGGAGGCGGCATTGATTCTCGAGCGCCAGGATCGCATTGGCGAAGCACTGGAAGTGCTGGAAGCGACGCTCCAGTTGGAGCCGGAGAGCGCGGAGGTGGCCAAGCAGTGCGCTCGACTGTCGCTGAAGATCAATGAGATCCGGGCGTTCATCAACTGGTGCCATGAGGCGCTCCGCATTGACTCCAATGACCCGGAGCCGCACGAGATGATGGGCGTGCTGCTCGAATCCAAAGGCCGGCACGCGGAGGCCAGCGAAGAATTTCGAATGGCGGCGGCCGTCCGTGAGAAACTAGCCCGCATGAGCCAACACCACCCGAAGCTGCGCTGGGGCGTTCTGAGCGTGTCGAAATTCGCCATGACCAAGCTGCTGCCCTCCACCCTGAAAAGCAGCGCGAATGAGATCACCGCCATAGCCTCCCGCGACTTGGGCCGCGCCACCGAGGCCGCCGCGCAGTTGGGGGCGGGGAAGGCTTATGGCAGCTACGAAGAGCTGCTGGCGGACCCGGACATCGACGTCATCTACAACCCGCTGCCCAACCATCTGCACGTGCCCTGGGCCATCAAGGCGGCGGAAGCCGGCAAGCATGTCCTCTGCGAGAAGCCGCTCGGTCTGAACGCCGGCCAGGTGCGGGAGTTGATCGCGGCCCGGGATCGCACCGGCAAGGTCATCATGGAAGCGTTCATGGTGCGGACCCATCCGCAATGGCTGCGCGTCCGCGAGATCATCCGGTCCGGGGAGATCGGGGAGGTGCGGGCATTTGTGGCCGCCTTCAGCTACACCAACGTGGACCCGAACAACGTGCGCAACAAGGCTGACATCGGCGGCGGCGCGATGTATGACATTGGCTGCTACTGCATCACCACCGCTCGCTGGGCCTTTGAGCGGGAGCCGCAGCGCGTCGCCTGCACCATTGAGCGGGACCCGTCCTTTGGCACGGATCGCCTGTCGTCGGCCATCCTCGACTTCGCACCCGGCCAAGCCACCTTTACCGTGTCGACCCAGATCAACCCGTTTCAGCGCACTCAGATTATCGGCACCAAGGGCCGCATTGAGGTGGAGATCCCGGTGAACTCGTTGCCGGACCGCCCGATGCGGCTGCACATCGACGTGGGCGGTGCGCTGGACCGGTCGGGCATTCGGACGGAAGAGATTCCGGTCTGTGACCAGTACACGATCCAAGCCGATGAGTTGGCCCGGGCCATCCGCGGAGAACGCGAAGTGGCCGTGCCATTGGAAGATTCACTGGCCAATATGCAGGTGATCGATGCGGCCTTTGCGGCGGCGGAATCGGGGCGGTGGGAGTCGCCCGCAGGGTTTTAGCACGCGGACTTCAAAATGCACTGCGGCGGCGAAGGGTTTCCCCCTCGCCGCCGCGTGTGTCGATCAACAATGATGGGTTGACCAGCCGAAGCTAGTCCACCCACATCGTAACGCCAGATTGGCTGGCAATGGAGCCGATCGTAACGACCACGGCGAAGCGGGCCGCCGTGCCGGTAACGCACGACGTGATCCCGCCCACGCCGCAGGCCGGGACGGCTACGTTCACCTGGTAAAGGCCAGCGATGGCGTCACCCACAAAGCCCGCGTAGGCGACGGTGGCCGCGATGCCACCGATGGTGACCGTCGGGGGCGCAGTGCTGGTGAAGCAGGGTGGGAGGTTACCCTGCATAATCGCCGTGCGGATCACCGCGCCGTCAATCGAGGTCCAAGTGGGGCTGGGAAGCACGTAGCTGGCACCCGGGACATAAGGACCCGAGGTAACGCTGGCCGGAGTGATCACCGTACCCATGTAACCGGTAGGTGCCCCGCTGTTGCTGCCGGCGGCGCCCAGCGGTGCCAGACAGTTGGCAGGGATCGTGGGCGAGCCCGTGGCGACGTTGGTTCCAACGCTGTCCGGAATGCCGAGACCCGTCATGAAGATGGCCACCGTGTCGGTTCCACCCGCAGCCGGGGCAGCTTCGGTGTTTAGCGCGAAGGTGGTAGAGTCCGTGATCGCACCGTCGCCTTGTCCATTGGACGAGATCGTGAACACGCCCGGGGTGCGGGCGGCGAAATCGAGCGCGAAGACCGCCGAAGTGTTCGTCGCCCCGGCCGGCACCGCCGTGTCGTACCCAACCTGGACATTGACCGCACCCGTGGTTTGTAGGCTCGTCAAGTTGCCGGGTACGAGGACGTTGATCTGGTTGTTGGTGGCGAACAGCAGGTAACCCGGCAGCGTCGTGGCCGGAGTTCCCGGCTTGGAGAAGGTCACCTGAATCTTGTTCGTGGTGGTTGCCGTGGGGTTGGGAATCAGCGTGGTCGGGTAGCGGCCGTAGGTCGCGTCCGGAGAGCCCACCAGGATGCTGTTGGAGCCAGTGCACAACGCGCAGAAGTTGAATCCGAAGATGCTGATGATGTCGTACGGGGAGGCCTTCGGATTGGCCGAGCCTACCGGGGCAACATAAGCGGAGCTGCTGGTGACGGTGCTGATGATCGGGGCGGCAGTGACACCGGCGGTGGCAGCGCCCGTGGTTGGCGCAGTGGTCGCGGTCGGGTTGTTGGTTACGGTAAACGACAGTGCCGTCGCGCCCGCCGTCTTGAAGACACCGCCGGTGTTGTCATAGGGAATCGAGACGGTCAAGAAGGTCGGGCTCAGCACCGTTACGTTGTCGGCCGCGATCTGGTTGGCGCCAAGGAACACTTTGGTCTTCTGTGAACCGGTGGTGGCCACAAAGTTGGTCCCGCGGAGAACCATCGTTACTGCGCCCGGGGGCACTGTGCCGCTCAGCAGCGGAACCAGCGGCGGCGTCACTGCGGTAACCGTGGCGGTACCGGCGTTCACGGCAATGCTGACCGGAAGGACGATGGCGGAACCACCGGCCGGGGTGATGGTAATCGTGGCGGTCAACACATCGCCCGGTGTGGCTTGGCTGAGCGAAGCCGCCGACGGCGTGAAGTTCAGCGTCGTGCCCCAGCTATAGGCGATGGCGTTGATGGTGGTGGCGGCGGTGGTGGTCTGGGTCAGCCAGCCAGCGGGCACGCCGGTTGGGGTTTGGGCACTGGCGATCACCGCCGTAAAGGAGATCGGCAAGCTGGTGCTGGACAGCAGCGTGATGG
>JAPKYX010000149.1 GCA_026394075.1 Acidobacteriota bacterium | reverse complement strand
TTGATTACGCAGCCGCTGCCATTGCTCTACAACGATGCGGCGGTGGTGCTGGGGCTGGTCTATGGCTATCTGCCGTTTATGGTGCTGCCGCTCTACGCCACCATCGAGCGGCTAGACAAGTCGTTGCTCGAAGCCGCGGCGGACCTGGGCGCGACGCCGTGGAAAACTTTGTGGACAGTGGTGCTGCCGCTGTGCCGGCCCGGCATTGTGGCCGGGGTGGTGCTGGTCTTCATCCCCTGTCTGGGCGCGTATCTCACTCCTGATCTGATGGGCGGCGGCAAGACCATCATGATCGGCAATCTGGTGCAGAACCAGTTCTCGACCGCGCGCGATTGGCCCTTCGGCGCAGCCCTCTCACTGGCCTTGATGGCCCTGGTGATGACGCTGCTGATGGCGATGTCCCGGCGCCGTGGCGGCCATCAGACGGAGGACTTGCTGTGAGCCGCTTGCTGGGAGTCTATGCGCTGGCGGCTTACGCCTTTCTGCACCTGCCGCTGGTGGTGCTGGGCGTGTTCAGCTTCAACCGCTCGCGGTTCACGCAGTGGGAAGGTTGGTCATTGAAGTGGTATCAGGCGATGGGGGCCGATTCCGCCTTGCTGGAGGCGGCGGCCAATAGTGTCATCATCGCGCTGTGCGCCACGCTCATTGCGACCATCGCGGGGACGCTGTGCGCCTACGGCTTGTGGAAACGGCGCGTGCCGTGGCTGTCGGGGTCTCTCTACCTGTCGCTAGTGAGCCCGGAGATTGTGACGGGCGTGGCGTTGCTGGCGTTCTACCAATGGGTGTTCCGGTTTCTTGATGTGCAGTTGGGCATGCACACGGTGGTGCTGGCGCATGTCTCGTTCTCGCTGGCCTATGTGGTGGTGGTGGTGCTCTCCCGTCTGCGCACGCTGGACCCGGTGCTGGAAGAAGCGGCGATGGACTTGGGCGCTTCACCCTGGTGGGCGTTCTATCGGGTGACGCTGCCGCAGTTGGTGCCCGGTATTGCGGCCGCGGCGTTGCTGGTCTTCACACTTTCTTTTGACGACTACGTGATCACGTCGCTGGTGGCGGGTGTCGATTCCGAGACCTTGCCGATGCTGATCTATTCCACCGCGCGGCGAGGCGCGAGCCCCGTGTTGAACGCCATCTCGACGGTGCTGGTGGTGGGGTTGGGCGGCCTGATCCTGCTGGCGGAGCGGCTCCGTGAGGCCTAGCGTATTGAACCGCCGAGCCTTTCTGGCCGCTTCCGCCGGCGGGGCTGCCTGCTCCCGCGACCCCCGGCCTCGGCTGAACGTCTTCAACTGGTCCGATTACATCGCGCCGCAAGTGATCCCCAACTTCGAACGCGAGTTCGGCGTCCGGGTCCGCTATGGCGTCTATGAAGTCACCGAAGAGATGGTGGCGCGGGTGTGGAGCGGCAACTCCGGTTGGGATGTGGTGTTTCCTTCCAACTCCTACGTCGAGCCGTTGCGTCAGGCCGGGTTGCTGCAGCGGCTTGATCACGCGCGGCTGCCGGGGCTGGCCAATCTGGAGCGCGCGTTTCAAGCACCGCTCTGGGATCGCGGGCTCGACTGGTCGATGCCCTACATGTGGGGTGCCACAGGCATCGTCTATCAACGCACTCTTGACCCGGCTCCGCGCGCCTGGCGTGACCTGTGGTCGGCACCGCTGAAGGGGCGAATGACGATGCTGGATGATCCGGCGGAGGTGTTGGGCGCGTGCCTGAAGAAGCTGGGCTATTCCGTGAACGCCACGTCACCCGCGGAACTGGCGGCCGCCAAGCAGGAGGCGGTGACGCAGAAGGCAGTGCTGCGCGCCTATCTCAATGCCGAGGTGCGGGATCAGTTGATTGCCGGGGACCTGCTGGCGGCGCAGGTCTGGCGGTTGACCGCCCAGCAGGCGATTGATGGAGCGCCGGAGCGCCTCGAGTTTGTGTTTCCGGAAGAAGGCTTTCCCATCTACGCCGATTGCGCGTGCATCCTGCGCGAATCCAAGCGCTCCGAATTGGCGCACGAGTTTCTGAACTACCTGCTGCGTCCGGAAGTGGCGGCAGCAACGGCCGTCGCCATGAAGACCTCCACCTGCAACGGTGCGGCGCGGCCCTTGCTTCCTCCGGCGGTCCGCGATTCGCCCATCTACTATCCACCGGCGGATGTGCTCGCGCGCGGCGAATGGTTCACGCCCGTTCCCGCCGCCGCGCAACGCCTGCGGGACCGGCTATGGACCGAGATCAAGTCAGCATGACCCAAGCGGGTCGGCTGAGCTAACCTCGGCTTAGGTGGATGCTCTTGTTGCGGTCTCAATTTTTGCGGTCGGTCTGTTGCTGGGCTTTGCGCTCGCCTGGCTGTTGACGCGCCAATCGAAGGCGGAATCGGGTCTCGAACAGTCGCGCTTGCGGGAGGCGTTTGAAGCGCTGGCGGCGCAGGCGTTGCGGGGGAACACGCAGTCATTTCTTGATCTTGCCAAGGGTGAGCTGGAACAGAAGCGGCAGGCTGTCGATGCCTTGGTGAAGCCGCTGCAGGATTCGCTCGCGCAGTTCGGGCAGCAGATCCAATCGATCGAACGGCAGCGCGCCGACGCTTATGGTGGGTTGCGCCAACAGGTGACTTCGCTGGTCGAAGCGCATCACGCGCTCAGCAAGCAGACGACGACTCTGGCCCAAGCGTTGAAGGCTCCGCAGGTGCGCGGCCGTTGGGGTGAGATCCAACTGCGGCGTGTGGTGGAACTGGCCGGGATGCTGGCCTACTGCGACTTTGAGGAGCAGGCGCAAGCGGGCGACAGCCGCCTACGGCCAGACCTGATCGTGAAGCTGCCGAATCAGCGGCTGATTGTGGTGGACGCCAAGGCTCCGCTGAATGCCTATCTGGAAGCCATCGAAGCCACCGATGAAGCCACCCGCAATGCCCGGTTGGCCGATCACGCCGCGCGCGTAAGAGCGCATATCCGCGCACTGGGCGGCAAGGACTACGGCGGGCGGATTCGCGATGCGGCGGAGTTTGTGGTCTGCTTTATGCCCGGCGAAGTCTTCTTGAGTGCTGCCTTGGAGCAGGACCCGTCACTACTGGAATTTGGGGTCGATCAAGGCGTGCTGCTGGCCACTCCCACGACGTTGATCTCGCTGTTGAAGGCCGTGGCCTATGGCTGGAATTCGGAGAAGGTGGCTGAAAGCGCGCGCCAGATCCAAGATCTGGGTAAGGAAGTGCACGAACGGTTGGGCATTTTTGCCGGACATATCGAGAAGCTGGGCAGCAATCTGGCGACCGCGGTGAAGAGCTACAACGCGGCTGTCGGGTCTCTGGAATCGCGCGTGCTGCCCAGTGCCCGCAAGTTTGAGGAGTTGGGCGCGGCGAGCGCGAAGCCCTTGCCCGAGCTGGAACGCGTTGAAGTGGAGCCGCGTGATGCGCGGCAGCCGGGCCTGTTCTAGCTACTTTCCATCGCTAGTTCGGCGAACTGCATGCTTGCGCTTGGCGGCTCAGAATCAGCGGTCGCTTCAATCGCAACCCACCGAGCCGCGGCCGCCAGGGAGCGGTGGGCGATACCAATGCTTCGACGAAAAGCCGCTAGCTCAGCGGAGCGTCTTTGGCCATCGGCCGTGAATGTCGGGGCGGGGTGCGGCGCAGCTCGTGCTTCTCGAACAGCGGAATCAGCTTCAGCTCAATCCATTGAAAGGCCGCCGCCAAGCCTTCGCGCTGGTAGAGGCGGCCCAGTTCCGCTTCCACGGCTGTTGGCTCACCCAGGCCATTCAAGAACTGGTTCGAGGTCATACGGGTAAACTTCTCGCCATCCATCCGCCCGTCCTCGCGCAGGATGCGTTCCCGGGCATAGAGCGCGAGCACGGCATCGCCCACCCAGGCTTCTTCCAGCAGCTGTTTGCGCCGCTCGCTCACATGTACATTCCGCCGTTGACGTTCAGCACGGCGCCGGTGACGTAGCCCGCTTCATCGCTGGCCAAAAACTTCACGGCGGCGGCGA
Organism: Acidobacteriota bacterium; assembly: GCA_026394075.1. GTDB lineage: Bacteria > Acidobacteriota > Terriglobia > Bryobacterales > Bryobacteraceae > JAPKYZ01. Next base: position 2,041 of record JAPKYX010000149.1, on the reverse strand, counting down.
TGTCTTCTGCTTTGCCAAAGCGCTTCAGCGGGATCACGCCCAGCATCTTCTCCTTCACTTCGTCGGGCAGCACGGCCGTCATGTCGGTGTCGACAAAGCCGGGCGTTACGCAGTTGACGGTGATGTTCCGCGAGCCCAGTTCCTGCGCCAGCGTCTTGGTGACGCCGCTCAGGCCGGCTTTCGCCGCCACATAGTTCGCTTGTCCCGCGTTGCCCATCTGGCCGACGACGCTCGCGATATTGATGATGCGGCCCCACCGCTCCTTCATCATGCCCGGCATCGCTTGCTGGCAGCAGAAGAAGGCGCCGGAGAGATTGGTGTTCAGCACCGCATCCCAGTCCTCGCGCTTCATGCGCATCGAGAGGCCATCGCGGGTGATGCCAGCGTTGTTGATGAGCACGGTGATCACGCCGAACTCCTTCGCCACCGTGGCCATCGCCTCTTTGATCGACTCCTGCGAGCCCAAATCGATCGTTACGGCAAACGCCTCGCCGCCCGCGGCCCGGATCTCCTGGGCGACTTGCTCCAGTAGTTCGCGGTTGCGCGCGCCCAATGCAACGCGGTATCCAGCGGCAGCCAATTGAAGGGCACAAGCGCGGCCAATGCCGCGGCTGGCGCCGGTGACGAATGCAGTTCGTTGAGCCATCTCTACCAATGATGATACCCGGCAGGTCCACCGGGCCGCGCTGTTTAGGGGGCGGGGATCGGCACTCCGATCTCGCTCGCGGGCTGCAGATACTCATCGAGCCTGGCGCTCTGCACCACCAGCCAGCGGCCTCCCATCAGGCGGACGAAATGGCGCTGCTTGAGTGTACGTCCAGTGGCCGTGGCTACTTCATAGGCCACGCTGCGTACATTCGGCGCAGCTTCCGGCCGCTCATCAAACACGCGCACCAGATGATATCCACCTTGATGGAGGTCAGTCTGTGGATCGGCGAGGGGATGGAGACGCCGGTACTCACGCATCCGGCGTGCCGACTCCGATTGTAGGGGCGGGTGCCACTCCATCCGTTCCATCGCCGCGACATCGCCCCGCTCATCTGCCTCAATATACTCGCGCACAGCCTGCATCGCGGCTCCGTCGGACTTGCCCATCGGCTGACATGCACTGAGCTGCAGCAAGAAGCTGGCCAAGCCGACGCCCCAAGCACATGCAGTTCGTTGAGCCATCTCTACCAATGATGATACCCGGCGTAGAATCGTCTTCATGCGCTTTGCCGTTGTTGGGTTTCTCGCCGCCTCGTGTTTTGCGGCGGATGGGGATTTGCAGTTTGCGGAGTTGGACAACTTCCACTTTGTTTCGGGTGACACGGTGGCCAAGTGCCGTCTGGGCTACCGGACCTACGGAAAGCTGAACGCCACCAAGTCGAACGCCATCCTGTTTCCCACCTGGTTCGGGGGCAAGAGCGAGAATCTGGCCGCCTTCATCGGGCCGGGCAAGCAGCTGGACCCTGGGCGGTTCTTCATCATCACGGTAGATGCGCTGGGCAATGGCGTCAGTTCGTCGCCGTCGAACTCCACCGGCACATTCCCGCGGTTCACGATCCGCGACATGGTCAACTCCCAACACCGGCTGCTCAAAGAGAAGCTCGGGCTGAACCACCTGTTTGCGGTTACGGGCATTTCGATGGGCGGCATGCAGACGTTTGAGTGGATGACCGCCTATCCGGACTTTCTCGATCGCGCAGTTCCGATCATCGGCTCTCCGAAGCTGAGTGCCATCGATCTGCTGCTGTGGCAAGCGCAGTTGAGCATCATTGAGAACGCCCAAGCTGCCGGAAGCGACCTGCGCATGGCGATGCAGGGTGTCAATGCGGTGCATCAGTTTGCGCTGTATACGCCCGAGTATCGGGCGACGCACACCAAGCCGGAGGAGTTTGCTGCCCTCAAGAAGACGCTGGATGAGGGTGCGGCCAAGGGTCCGCATCCGCTGGATTGGGCGTCGCAGCTGCGGGCGATGATGTCGGCCGATGCGACGCACGGGACCAATCTTGAAAAGGCCGCCGCCCTGGTGAAGGCGCGGACACTGGTGGTGGCGGCG
>JAPKYX010000099.1 GCA_026394075.1 Acidobacteriota bacterium | reverse complement strand
CCACGAGTTCACCACGTAGCACCGCACGACCACCAGTTCATTTCACATCACCCTCCGCCTCAGACTCCAATGGCTACCGCAACTCCCGCAGCTCCCGCACTTCACGCATTCGACGCCGCTCTTCCGATCTCGGACTTCATCCACCGAATCGGCCGTGGGGAACATCTCCGTCAAGACGCCATTCGAGCGGACGTTGATGTTCGAGATGCCATCCACCGAAGCGGTGGTCTGGAACGGCATTCCGCCACCCACCGAGTAGCTGCCACCACGATCCGGCTGGACGCCGGGGGCGGTGGAGATGATCGAGTAGAACGTATTGGATGTACCGGCTCGATAGTTGACCGGCAGGCGGTTCACCTCGTTGGCCGACTTGGAATCCATGATGGTGGACATGTCGGTCTGCACTACCTGGCTCTGCTCCACTACCTGCACTTCCGTGGTGTTGGCGGCCACTTCCAGCGCCATGTTGGCGCGGGTGATCTCGCGGGCGCGGAGGGCAAGTCTCTTCGATGTTGCTGAACGGAAGCCGGGCGCTTCCACCAGCACGTCATACTCGGCCGCATCCAGGTTGACGAAGGCATAGTTGCCGCTGCCATCCGTTTCGGTGCGGCGGGTTTCGCCAGTGGCAGTGCGCGTTAGCTTCACACTGGCCTTGGAGATCACCGCACCGGAGGGGTCAGTGACCAAGCCCCGAAGTTCTCCAAAAATCGACTGCGCCGGCACAGGAGCCGCAAGACAAACAGCCATCAGCGAGAGGACAAGATTCCGCATTGCCCGTTAGAGTAGCGGGCGAATATGAGAATCGGATAACTACGCCGTGACTACTAAGTCAACCCGGCCTTTTTCCACAGATCAGCAACACGCGACACGATGTCGGGTGACATTTTGATGACATCGGGCCAGGGCCGAGTGAACCCTTCCGAGGGCCACTTCTTGGTGGCATCCACGCCCATCTTGGAGCCGTAGTTGGCCAGGCGTGAGGCGTGGTCCAGCGAATCCACCGGCCCATGCGCGAACTCGATGTCGCGTTCCGGGTCGATGTTGTTCAGCGCCTTCCAGGCCACTTCGCTGACATTGTGGATGTCGACATCCTCGTCCATCACCACGATCACTTTGGTGAACATGGCTTGCCCCAGGCCCCAGATGGCATGCATCACTTTGCGCGCATGGCCGGGGTAGGACTTGCGGATCTTGATCAGCATCAGGTTGTGGAAGATGCCTTCGGCCGGCATGCACATGTCGATCACTTCCGGCAGTTGCATCCGCATCAGCGGCAGGAAGATCCGTTCAATCGCCTGCCCCATGTAGAAATCCTCCATTGGGGGCGGACCGACGATGGTGGTTACATAGAGCGGATTCTTGCGGTGCGTGATGCACTCAAGGTGGAAGACCGGGTAGTCGTCTTCAAGCGAATAGAAGCCGGTGTGGTCGCCAAATGGCCCCTCGCGCCGCAGCTCGCCCAGATTGACGTAGCCTTCCAGAACAATCTCCGCCTGTGCCGGCACTTCAATGTCGGAGGTTTCGCACTTCACCATCTCGACCGGCTTCGACCGCAGGAACCCGGCGATCATCATCTCGTCGATATCGGGCGGTAGCGGCAGGATGGCGGAATAGATGGTCGCCGGGTCGCAACCGATGGCGACGGCGACGGGCATACGTGTTTCCTTGCCTTCGGCCTGCAGTCGCCGGTAATGCTCCTGCTTGTGGGTCTGCCAATGCATGCCGGTGGTCCGCTCATCGTAGACCTGCATGCGATACATGCCGCAGTTGCGCTTGCCGGTGACGGGGTTCTTCGAGAAGACCATCGGCAGCGTGATGTAGCGGCCGCCATCGTCGGGCCAGCAGTGCAGCACCGGAAATTCGTTCAGGTTGATGTCCGCGCCCTTGCGGATCACTTCCTTGCACGGGCCGTCCTTGACGATCTTGGGGAAGAAGGCGCCCACTTCCGCCAGGATGGGCAGCATTTTCAGCTTGTTCAGGAACCCGTCCGGCATCTTCATCTGGAGAAACTCCGAGATGCGTGCCGCGATCGAATCCATGTTGTCGGTCTCCAGCGCGATCTGCATGCGCTTGGGCGAAGCAAAGGCGTTGATCAGCAGGGGGACACTGGAGCCTTTGGGCTTTTCAAACAGCAGTGCCGGGCCGCCCGACTTGACGCTACGGTCAGCAAATTCAGTGATCTCGAGGTGCGGGTCCACCTCAAACGGGATGCGCTTCAACTCGCCAGCTTTTTCGAGCGCGCGCACAAACTCTCGCAGGTCCTGATAGGGCATGAATCTTCCATTATCCGGCTTAACGCACCGGCCTGAGAGTTGGATGCCGCTGATTAGGGCCGCGCGAGAAATTCCGAGACCGCAGCAATCACTTTTCCGGCCTCGCAGCTGGTGGCCATGTGGCCGCAGTTTCCGGCCAGCTCCAGTACCGCAAAGCCACCGGAGCGCGCCATTTCCAGCGACGGCAGCGGATTCACCATATGATCCTGCAGCGCCGCCACCACCAGTGTCCGCGCCTTCACCAGGGCGGCGGCCTTTTCAAGATTGGTCCCGTGCGTCGCATCGGCCGACATCATCGCCCGCAGCTGCGATGCCCAGTCCAGCGGATGCGGACCCTTGGCCGCGCCCTCATCCAGCGTCTTCTTGAGCGAGGCGAACTCCTCCGGCTTGGTGTGCGTCGCCCGATACTCGGGCGTATACAGCGCGAACTGATGCACGGCGTTGACACTCTGCATCGCCACGCGCAGGTTGCTTCCGGCAGCTTGGGCGTTCTCAATGATGCTCAGCTGCGCTTGCCACAGCAGCAGATCGATGGCACTCAGCTTCGGAGAGCCGAT
>JAPKYX010000209.1 GCA_026394075.1 Acidobacteriota bacterium | reverse complement strand
CGGCTTGCGGCACATCGTGCGTCAGGATCCGGACGTGATCATGGTGGGCGAAATCCGCGATCGCGAAACGGCTGACGTCGCCATTCGCGCCGCGCTGACCGGCCACTTTGTCTATTCCACCTTGCACACCAATGACGCACCCAGCTCCATTGCGCGGTTGACCGACATGGGCGTCGAGAACTACCTGATCGTTTCTTCACTCACCGCCGTGCTGGCGCAACGGCTGGTCCGCGTGATCTGCACGCAGTGCCGCCGGGCGGATGCGCAGGTGATCAATCCCTGGGGCGACACGATACAAACACATCGGGGCGCGGGGTGTGAGCGCTGCTTCGGCACGGGCTATCTGGGACGCGTCGGGATCTTTGAGCTGATGGAGATGAACGAGGAGCTGCGCCGCCTGTGCATGCAGAACGCGGATTCGAGCATCCTCACCACCGCGGCCCGGCGCGCCGGGATGAAGACGCTGCGGGAAGATGGCTGGCAGAAGGTGGCCGATGGTGTCACCACTGTCGATGAAGTGGTGCGCGTGACGCAGGAGTTTTAGCCGGTGACAACGTTCCACTATCGCGCGGTGGCTCGCGACGGACGCCCTCGCGCGGGCACGCTGACCATGGCGACGCGGGAAGCGGCGCTGGCGGAGTTGCGGCGTCAAGGGCTGACCCCGGTGGATCTCGGCACGTCGGCCCCGAAAGGCTTCGCGCTGCCGGTGTGGCGGACTGTCTCACGCAAGGATGTCCGGTTCTTCACGCAAGAGATGGCGACGCTGTTGTCTTCCGGCGTCCCGCTGGACCGGGCGTTGACGATCGCGACGGAGTTGACCGAGCGCGACGAGATGAAGGTGATCATCGGCGAAGTGCTGCAGGCGGTGAAGGGCGGCAAGCCGCTGGCCGATGCACTGGCCGGTCAACCGAAAGTCTTTGGCGAGCTGTTCGTCAACATGGTCCGGGCGGGTGAAGCGGGCGGATCACTGGCGCTGGTGTTTGAGCGGTTGGCCGAATACGAACGGTCAAGCGACGATCTGCGCGGCTATGTGATCTCGGCTATCGTTTATCCAGCGTTGCTGGCGGTGGTGGGCGCGGCGTCGATCTTTGTGTTGCTCTACTTTGTGGTGCCGCGCTTTGCCACGATGTTTGAAGATGGCCGGATGCAGATCCCGCTGCCGACGCAGATCATGCTGACGTTGAGCCAGGTCACCACTGACTATGGCCTGTTGCTGCTGGCGGCCGTGGCGGCGCTGGGCGTGGGTCTATACAGCTACATCCAGACTCCGGCGGGGCGCGCACAGTGGGATGCGTTGCAACTGCGGATACCCTTGCTGGGCGATGCGGTGCGCAAGGCGGAGACGGCGCGGTTTGCGCGCGCTATGTCCACGTTGATCTCGAACTCCGTGCCGCTGGTGCAGGCGCTGGGTATTGCGGCACGCGTGCTGACGAATACGCAGATGGCGGGTTCACTCGATGCCGTGGCGCAGGGCGTCAAGCGGGGTGAAGGATTGGCGGGACCGCTCGAACGGTCGCACCAGTTTCCGCCGCTGGCCAGCCACTTGCTGGCGGTGGGTGAAGAGACCGGACAGATGGACCAGATGTTTACGCGCATGGCCGACATCTACGATGCCGACACCCGGGCCGCCGTGAAGCGCTTTACGAGTTTGTTTGAGCCGCTGCTGATCCTGGTCATGGGCCTGGTGGTAGGCGCGTTGATCTTGAGTATGCTGCTGGCGATCACTAGCATTAATGAGGTAGGAATATGAGCCGCAAAAACTCCCTGAAACCTGTCCGTCGCGCGCGGCGCGCGGGCGTCACGCTGATCGAGATGCTGGTGGTGGTGACCATCATTGCGCTGTTTGCGGCGCTGGTCGCCCCGCGATTGCTGGGCCGGGCGGATCAGGCGCGGGTGACGGCGGCCAAGGTGCAGATCCAGAACTTCCAAGGTGCGCTCGCACAGTACAAGCTGGACCTGGGGACTTTCCCCACGACCGAGCAAGGCCTGAAGGCACTGCGGGAGAAGAACTACCTGCCCAAGGATGTGCCGCTGGACCCTTGGGGTCGCGAGTATCTCTACAAGTTTCCGGGTGAGCATGGCGATGAGCCGGACATCATCTCGTTGGGTGCCGATGGCCAGGCCGGCGGTGAGGCGCTGAACGCCGATGTCGTGAGCTGGAAATGACCTGCCCCAATGCCCGGCACCCCAGCGGCCGGGCGGGCGTGACGTTGATCGAGATGCTGGTGGTGGTGGCGATCATTGCGGTGATGGCGGGCATCACTTATCCCTCGATCTCGGCGGGGCTTGATTCATTGCGGCTGACTTCGGCCTGCGAGTCCGTGGCGAGCTTGTTTTCCGAGGCCTCCACCTACGCGCAACGGCAGCAGGAGTGGGTGGAGATTCGTGTGACGCGAACGCAAGTGGAGGCCACCGGGCGCAAGTTTCGCCGTCAGTTGAACCTGAGCGGGTTCAACGTCACGCCGGATCAGGTGCTGTTTGTCGACCCGCAAGGGACCTTGCCGGGCGCGGAGATTGAGATCCGCAACACCGGCCAGTCGCGCCGCGTCCGCATCGATCCGATCACCGGGTTGGCGGAGGTGAAGCGTGCGCCGTGATCGCCGCGGTTTTTCGCTGCTGGAACTGATGGTGGCGACCGCGATCCTTGGTATCGCGGTGGCGGCGCTGCTGGGCGGTTTGACGGATTCGCTGCGGTCGGCGTCGCGGGCTTCGGAGTACGACCAGGTGACGGTGGCGGCGCGCCAGAAGATGGAAGAGCTGCTGGTTCAGACGCTCTTACCGCGCTTTCAGACAATCGAAGGCAAGTTCTCCGCAACCAGTGGCTGGAAGGCGCGGGTCACCCCGTTTGACCTGCCTCCCCAGGCGGCGCCAGGAGCAGCCGTGCTGGACCGGATTGCGGTGGAGGCATGGTGGATGGCGGGGTCCACCCGCCGTTCGTTCACGATCGAAGGCTACCGGCGTGGCTACCTTCTGCCGGAAGACTTCGCCGGGGAAGTGTTGCGCCGATGAGGAAGCGTCAATCAGCTCGGCGGCGCGGCGTCACGCTGCTGGAACTACTGGTGGCCATGACCTTGTTCAGCCTGCTGAGCGGGGCGCTGTTCTGGTCACTGCGGCTGGGCTTGAGCACCTTAAGCAAGACCCGCGACTTTACGGTGAGCGCCCGCCGCACTTGGGGCGCGCAACGGGCGCTGGAGAGCATGCTGGCGGGATTGACCCCCACCAGTGCTGAGTTCACGCTGCCGGGCACGACGGGCCTGGATTATGCGCCCTTCTTCCAGGGTGAAGGCCGGGCGATGCGCTTCTTGACGGCCCACTCGCTCTCCGGGGGCGCGCGGAGTTCACCCCGGCTGGTGGAGTTGGCCGTGATTCCGGGTGAAAACCAACAAGGCCTGCGGTTGATCGTGAATGAGTTTCCTTACCTGGGCCCGGCCAGCCTGGGCGTGCTGGTGATGGGCCGCACGAATGACCCGTTGACCAGTTCCACTTTCCTCGACTTCCGTCCGGTGCAAGCGGGTCCGAACAGCTTCGTGCTGGCTGACAAGTTGACGGAATGCCAATTTCTTTACCTCGATCGCGGGCCCGCCATCACGCCCGATCTCTGGCGCAGCCGGTGGCCCACCGGGTATTTGCCGCGAGCGGTCCGCATTGAGATGGGCGGGCAGCGGCGAGTGACGGCTTCAATCCATGTTTCACAACTGCTCCACCCCTAAGCGTCCTGCGTCACCGCCCCCGTACCTGCGCCCGCGCCGGGAAGGCGGAGTGGCGTTGATCATGGTGCTGTGGCTGACGGCGGCCTTGGGCGTGATCGCCTATTCGGTGGCGGAAACGGCCCGCGGCGAGGTGCGGCGCGCTGAAAACACCTTGGATGCCACGCGGGCGGGCTTTCTGGCGCGGGCGGCGATTGAACGTACTTATGGATGGCTACGCTACGGGTATCAGCCGCTGCCGGGCCAGATTCCACTTTATGAGTTCGGCCAGCAGCGGATCCTGCACCGCTTTCCGGGGGGCGATGTCTGGGTGGAGATTCTCCCGGAGTCGGGCAAGCTGAGTGTTCTGCAGGCCACCCCGGACCAGATGCTGGCTCTCTTTCTGCGCCTGCGGATGGAGCCGGCGGTGGCCGGTAGTTTAGTGCAGACCATTTCGACTTTTCGCGCGAGTGGTGCGTCTTTAAGGCAGATCGAGGATTTGTTTCTCTTGCCCGGTATCAACACGAGCCTATTTTTCGGAGGTCTGGACCGCTTACCCGGCGGCGCCCTAGTGGAGCGTCCCGGCCTGCGCGACGTCTTGTCGCTCTACGGCGGCACCACCATGGTGGACGCCAATAGCGCCCGGCCCGAGGTGATGGAGGTGGTGGGTGTGCCCCCACCAGCCGCGGCTGCCGTCGTCGCCCTCCGCCAGCGCGTGCAACTGCAATTTGCCGACCTGGAACGGCTGGGCTTGGCCAAACTGCTGCGTGCCGGTCCCGATCAGGCCTACGTGATTCGAGCGACGGCGCGGCCGCGGACCGCCAGCGGACAACTGAGCGACTTCCGGCGGACCATGTCCGCGCTGGTTTTGAACGAGCAGAGCTTCAACAATTACTTCGTGCCCCAGATCAAGCGTTGGGATGAATCCTCCGTATCGGAGACTCCATGGCCATAGACTGGCGAAACTGGACCAGTCCGCTGCGTGGCGCGCGGGCGGGCATGGAGGTGGTGCCGGAAGGCCTCCGTGTCGCGGTGATGCGGGGTCGCACACTGCGTGGTACGCAGATCATTGCCACGGCTGGCCGTCCGGCCGCGGACTGGGGAGCAGACGTGAATGCCTTGCTCGCCTCCTGCGGTGCGGCGCAAGAGCCACTGATGCTGGTGCTGCCGGAAGATGAATGCGTCGTCCGCACGGTCGCCCTGCCGGGCGTGCCCGCCAAGGATCGGGACGCCGCGTTGGCGCTGCAGTTGGATACCTTGTCGCCGGATCCGGAACCCGTGGCCGCCTGGCTGCCGATTGCGGGAACTGACACCGTTCTGGTGGGCGTCACCCGGCCGGAAGTGATTCGCCGTTGGAGCCAGTTGATGCAGGAGGCCGGACTTGAGCTGGCGGGCTGCACGCTGCCAGCGGCGCTGATTCCTCGTCAACGCCGGCCGCTGATCGCCTTTAGCGGAGACTCTTTCTATGCGGAGAGTGCCACCGGGCACACGCTTTGGGCGTCAGGAGTGCCGGCTTCGATGGTCCGGGCGCAGATGCGTCTAGGGGACGAAGTTGAGCCGGAGCCGCTGGAAGCCCTGTTGCCCGGCGGGACGCTGGCCGCGGCGGCCGCCGTTTCATCGCGATTCAATCTGTTGCCGAGTCAACAGCGCGTGGTCCGTCATCGCTGGGGCTGGGTACCGACGGCGGTGTTGGCCTCGCTGGCTGCGCTCAGCATTGGCGCGCTGTGGGCATTCCCCGCGATTGACCAGCTTCGGCTGATGTCGGCGCTGAGGGTGGAGATTGCGCGGCTGGAACCGGCGGAAAAGCAGTCCGCCGCCGCCCTGCGGTCGCGCCAGCAACTGGTCTCCCAGATCGATGCCTTGCGGGCTTTCCGGGGACGGACTCGGGCCGATCTGGGAGGTCACCCGAGTCTTGGCCCCGCCCGGGTGGGCCACTCAGTTGGATCTGAACCGCACGGGGCTGAACTTGGCCGGTGAATCACCCCAGGCGGCCGAGTTGCTGAAGGGCTTTGACAATTCCGCCTATTTCCGGAATACGGAGTTCACTATGCCGCTCAGCCGGACGGCGGTGGCGGGTGTGGATTCATTCCGGTTGCGCTCGGAGCGCCGGGAGCCCGCCGCGGCACCCGCGCCGGCCGGTCTGCCCGGTCAAGTCCGTCCGCAGGAGCCACCCAAGCGATGATGACCCTGACGGAACGTGACCGCCGGGCCCTGATGGCTTTGGGCGTGGCCGTGATTCTCTCGCTGGCGTTGTACTTCTGGCCGGCACCCACCATCGAAACCGTGGGGCCCACTGTCAACGATGCCCAGTCGGCTGCCGTGCGTCTGGATAAGGTGCGCCAGGAAGCGGCGATGGCACCGGTCCGGCAGCAGCAACTGCAAGAGACCAAGGCCGCTCTGGCGCGATTGGAAAAAGGTTTGATCGCGGGCGACTCGCTGCCGCAGGCGCAGGCCCAGATGGTCCAGATTGTGCGCCGGATTGCCCGTGCCCAGGTTCCGCCGCTGGCCTTGGGGAGCACCGACTTCGGCCCCACGCGTCCATTCAACGGTCCCTATGGCCAGGTGCTGCTCACGGTCACCGCGGAATGCCAGGTCGATCAACTGGTGAATTTTCTATCCGACGTTGCCGCGCAGCCGGAGCTGGTGGCCGTCGAAGAGATCCACGTCGCCACCGCGAATGCGAAGCAGAAGTTGATCCCGGTGCGGCTGGTGCTGGCGGGCCTGATCCCGGGCACCTTGCTGAAGACGACGCCTGCGGGAGGTGCGCGATGATGCGCCGCTGGCTGTTGAATCTCTTGCTGGCGGCGGTAACGGCCTATTGCGGCTGGACGCTCCGGCAACGGTGGCTGGAATCGGAACGGCGTCTGGCGGGCATTTTGGCCGCGCGTTCGGCCGCTTCCGGCATCAAGGCGGCCACCGCACCGGCCGATCTTCCACTGCGGCCGGCGGACTTTTTTGAGGTCGCTGAAAAATTCCTTTTCTCCAAAGACCGCAATCCGGCGGTGGTGGCCGAAGTGGAGGTCCCGAAGCCGATGCCACCGCTGCCGGTGGCCTTTGGCGTCATGGATCTGGGCCAAGGTCCGGTGGTCTTTCTTTCCTTGAAGGGCGAGGCGCAGCGGGCCTACCACGCGGGAGAGACGGTGGGCGATTTCAAGCTGCTGGAGATCACCGCCACTGACCTGACCCTGGAATGGAACAACCAGCGCCTGAAGAAGCGTCTGGAAGAGCTGCGGCCGCTGACGCGCGATGCAGTGGTGGCGACCGCGCCGGATCTGGTCCGCAATACGGGGTCCGCTGTGACCAACTTGTCGGCCGCATCTTCCGGCAGTGCGGGCAGTGCGCCGGCATCTGCCTCATCGAACATCGCTCAACCAACGGGGAAGGCCGTTCTCGGAGCCCAGTCCGGCAGCCTCCGGCTTTGTGTCGCCGGTGATCAATCCGCTGAAGGAACGGTGGTCGATGGTTTCCGGAAAGTATTTAGTCCTACGCCGTTTGGCAAAACCTGTCTTTGGGAGCCTGTGAAATGAAACTAACCATTCTCTTGATCGCCTGCGCGTGCGGATTGGCGGCGCAACCCGCGCCCAAACCCGCCACACCAAAGGCCGTCGCGCCAAAGAAGACGAAGACCGTGGCCAAGAAAGCGGAAGCTCCGCCGGAGCCATCCGGTCTTCCGGCGACGGCTAAGCAAATGCCCGACGGAGACTGGCGGTGGGTGGATGCTAAGGGAACGGCCTGGATCTACCATCGCGGCATGATGGGCTATTCGCGTTGGCCCGAGAAGAATGCGCCGAGAGCTTCGGCGCCGACGGGTATCGATCTGCAGGTTGAGGACTTAGGTGAGACCGTGCGCTTCTCCCGCCGCAGCCCGTTCTCGACCTCGACCTGGACCAAGAAGAAGTCCGATCAACTTGATTCCGATGAGCAGGCGGCGCTGGACGCCCTGAAGTTGAAGGAGAAACAGTGAGAGCTGGACTTATACTGCTGGCGGCAGCCTCGCTGCTGACAACCGAGGCATTCGCCCAACAGCCGACCGCACCCGCTGCCCCCCCGATTGTCTTGAACCTGCCTAACGCCTCATTGGCGGAGGTGATTGACATCCTGGCGCGGCAGCTGAAGATCAACTACATCCTGGACCCGCGCGTAAAGGGTTCCATCACCGTCCACACCTATGGCGAAGTGAAGTCCACCGAAGTGAAAGGCCTGCTGGAAACGATTCTGCGGGTGAACGGTTACTCGATGGTGCAGGTGGGTGAAATCTACCGCATCGTCCCGGCGACCGAAGCGATCAAGCTGCCGGTCAGCCCGCGCACGGCCGAAGGCAAAGATATTCCCAATGACGAACTGCTGGTGCTGAATCTGGTGTTTTTGAAGTTCGCCAGCGCGGCGGAGATTGCCAAGCTGGTGGAGCAGTTTCTGGGTGAAGGGGCCAAGGCGATCGTTTATGAGCCCGCCAATCTCTTGCTGGTGCTGGACAACGGCCGAAACATGCGCCGGACAATGGACCTGGTCTCGCTATTTGACTCCGAGACGCTAGCGGGCCAACGGATCCGGCTCTACGAGATGAAGCATACCCGGCCCGTGGAACTGGCCCGGGAACTGGACCGCGTCGTCTCCACGCTGGGACTGGCGCAGAAGAATGCGTCGGTGCAGTTTCTACCGGTAGAGCGGATCAACATGCTGGTGGCCTTTGCGCCCAATCCGGCCGCTTTTCCCGAGATCGAGAAATGGATCGATCGACTGGATGTCGAGGCCAAACCGCCGGTGGGTGGCACCGACAACTATGTGTTCCGGGTGAAGTATGGCCGCGCGGAAAGCCTGGCCATGGCGGTCACCCTGCTGTATCTCAGCCAGAATCTCAACCCTTCGGATACCTTCACCTATCTTTGGTTGATGCAAGCCATGAGTTCCCTGCAAACCACTCAGAGCGGGCAGGGCGGGACAGGTCAAAACCAGAACGGCGTCGGTGGCGGCGGCATGGGCATGATGGGCGGCATGGGTGGCATGGGCATGATGGGCATGGGTGGTATGGGCATGATGGGGATGGGCGGCATGGGGATGATGGGCGGCATGGGCGGCTACGGGAACCCCTACATGCAGGGCGGCTATGGCATGCAACCCGGCTATGGGGTGCAGGGTGGACAAGCCGGCATCGGCGCAGCTGGTGCCGCCGGACGCTCGGGCGACGCCACCGGAACCTATATGGGTGGCGGCTACGGCCAGGGCATGGGGATGGGCGGCATGGCTCAAATGAAAATCCCGCGCGTGATCCCGAACCCGTTCGACAACTCCCTGTTGATCCAGGCGACGCCGCAGGAGTTCCAGCAGATCGATAAGTTGCTGAAACAGATCGACGTGCCGCCTCGCCAGGTGCTAATCGAGGCCAAAATCTACGAAGTGACCCTCAGCGACGCCTTCAGCTCCGGCGTGCAGGCATACCTGCAGCGCGCCGGAACCATGACGACCCGGAACCTGCTGGGCCAGGCCACCGGCACCGGGGTCCAGCTTTCAGCCGGGTGGCTGGTCAGCCAGAGCCGGGAACTGGCTACTTTCCTGCAAACGCAGGAAGACGTCCGCCGTACCAAAGTGATTGCGGCGCCCAGTGTCATCGCCACCGACAATATCCCCGCCAGCATCAACGTCGGCACGGAAGTGCCGATCCTGACTTCGCAGCTGGCCACCGGCGTTCAGCAAGGCGGGACGTCCCAGTTTGCCAACACCGTGCAGAACCGCAATGCCGGTGTCACGCTGGCGCTGACCGCCCGGGTGCAGCCGTCGGGCATCGTCACCCTGATCATCAATCAGGAGGTCTCCTCCGTCATCGCTCCGGCGGCGTCGGCCTCCATTCAATCGCCCTCCTTCGCCAAACGCACCGTTCAAACTCAGGTGACCGTGCAGGATGGCGATACCGTGGCCATTGGCGGCATCATCCAGGAAAACGATGTCAACTCCACTTCGGGCATTCCTGGTTTGATCAAGATCCCCTTCATTGGTGGCTTGTTCGGCAGCAAGAGCATCACCAAAACACGCACCGAACTGGTGATCTTCCTGACGCCCCGCGTCATCTACGACACCAACGCCATCACCGAGGCTACCGAGGAGATCAAAGGCCAGTTCAAGCGGCTGAACCGGATCTACAACAAGAATTAATGGACTGGCCCCTTCCCGCAACTTGCGCGGAGGGGCCGGGTTCTCCAAACTAAGACCTGACGATGACCCTCCGCCCGAGCTGTCTTTCTACCGCATGCGCGTTGGTGGCCCTCGCCGGGCCACTGCTGAGTGCCGAAATCGGCGGCGGAGCTCCCACGCCGCAAGTCCAGCTGAGCTATCAGAATGCCTACCAGCGAGGCTCCTTCCGGTTTGGCGTCAACCCGGTGCCTCCCAACGACATCAGGTCCTTTGGCGGCACGGGGTTCTTGCAGGAGTTCATCGATCTGGCCCGGCCGACGCAACGTGCGGCCCTGATCTATGGCGTTCCGGTGCCAGTGGAGGGCGTCGCCGTCCAGACCTTCCAGCTGAGTACGGGAATGTACGCCTACTATTCCGGCGGGGCGGGCGGATTTGCGACGGCGGGTTTTCCCGTGGAAGACACCCGGACCTTTTCCAGCGGCTCCACCGCGCTGGCCGGGGAGTGGCAGACGTTCCAAAAGACCCTCGCGTTGTTCACCTGGTCCACGACGCCCGATCCGGTGGCCGCCAGCGTCAACTTCACGGTGCGGGACCCTTTTTATAGCCGTTGGGTGCTGTTGGGCTCACAACGGTTCCAGAATGGAGCGGCCTACTACTACACTGCCGGGAGCCTGACGGGGCGGCTGCTCGCGGTGACGGCACCGATTGCTGCGCTTTACCGCGACAATGGCGCGGAAGCGGGTCTGTTGGGGCTTCCGCTTTCAGACGAACTGGTGTTGCCCGACGGCCGCCGTCAACAGCGCTTCGAAGGTGGCACCGTCGTTTACCGCACAGGCGAAGCGCCCACCATTCTGCCCGCCGTGACGCAGGTGACCATTCTTGGTCCCAACCCGCTGCGGCTGGCGCCCGGACAAAAGGCGACCGTGCGGGCTGAACTGGTCACCGCTCTCGCCCAGTTCGTCACTGATCGGGCTGTTACGTTTACGGTATCGAATGGCCGCGTCGCCACGGTTCGGGGCGATGGCCTCAGTGCTGAGGTGACCGCGGTCGGTCCAGGGGTGGCGACGTTGACCGCCACCAGCGAAGGCATCGTTTCGGCCGCCGTGCCCATCCAGGTCTCCTCTGTTTGCTGCGCCCTGGGCGAGGGTGCCGGAACGGCGGTTTCGGATGCTATGCAGGCGGCGGTCACCCGCAACCGGCTGACCCTGCGGACTCCGCTGGCGGCTCCGGCGCGCCGTGTCGGCGGCGGCTGGCTGCAGGAGGCACTTTCGGCCAGCGGCACCATCCGCTATCTGGTGACCAAGGCCGACACGAGCGCCAATGCCTTTGTTCTGACCGGTGCCCTATTGCCGGTCTGGGAGCAGGGCGGTGGAGCCGGGGGCAGCCTGGGCTACCCCGCGTCGGACCTATCGGTCGCGGGCCGCCAGATGTTTGAGCGCGGCGCGCTGGCGGGCAACCCCGTGCAGCTGGTGACCGGGGCGATTCTGTCGCGCTGGGGGCAATTGGACTTTGAGACGGGCCTGGTGGGTGACCCGGCGAGCGCTGCCAGCTCCTTTCTGACCTTCAATGCCACCACGGGCCGGATGCAGTTCTTCAAATCCGGATTGATTGTGGAAACCACCCGGACCGCCGTCGTCACCGGCCGGATTCTGGCTCGCTATATCCAACTGGGTGGCCCGTCCGGGCGTTTGGGCGTTCCGGTGGGGGATGAATTCCAAGACGGCGCCCGGCGGCGGCAGAATTTTGAGGGAGGCGCCCTTTCCTACACCAGTGCCGAGCCTGAAGTGAGGCTGGATGAAAATGCCCGGCGGCCGCAGATCACGGCTACGCCCGCAGTGGTGGCACCCGGCAACCGGTTGCTGTTGGCTTTGGGCGGGTTCGCCGACGGGGCGCAGGTGCGCGTCAGCTTTCCGGGCTCCACGCAACCGCCCTTTCTGGTGACGCTGCCCACGGGTGCCTATACCTGGGAGCTAATCGTTCCGGCCGGTGCCCGCGCCGAGACCGTTACTCTCCAGGCCGTCGACACGGCGCGCCCGGGCGTGCTGGCGGCGGGCTCCTACGCGATCCGTGCCGCCACCGACCTCCGCTTGGCCAAAGCCAGCGGCGACTTGCAGAATGGCGCGCCCGGTGGGCTTCTGCCCCAGTTCTTGCGGGTGACCCTGACCGATGCCGCCGGCGCCCCGCTGGCTGGGCAAGCCGTCCGCTGGGAGGCTTCTCCCGGAGCCCAGATCGTCAGCGCCGCCGCCGTCACCGACCAGCAGGGACAAGCAGTGGCCGGGCTCCGCTTACCCCGGTCGGAAGGGGTGGCGTTGGCGACCGCTCCCGTGGGCACCCAAATCGTCACCTTCAGCGCCCGCTCAGCCGCCCGCAGCCTCGCCAATTTCACTCGTTATACCCAATCCGATGGCGGAGCCTTGGTGGCGGTACTGGCCAGCGTCCTGCGGTTCCGCCAACAGGCCGGGGCCTGGGGGACTCCACAGGGCTTGGCGGATGTCGCAACTCTTAACGGATTCCTGAAGGCCTTCTGCACGAATGACGTCAACGGTGCCGCGGTCTGCGACGGCTACCTGCCCGCGGGCAATAGCTCCTATGCCAATCTGGCCCGGCTGACGGCCTTCACCGGCGGGAATCTGGACCTGGCCGCTGAGCCGCTTGATACTGGCCGGTTACGGGATCTGGCGGCGGCCGATGAGCCGGTGGTGGTGGCGTTGTCGGTGGCGGGGCAAGCGCATTTCGTGGTCACCACGGGCGTCGGTGCGGGTGGTGAGACGTTGATCCACGATCCGAACCCTGCCTATGGGCGTACGACGCTGGATGAGTACCTGACGGGCTTCACCGGGGCGGGTGGAACCCCGCTCAAGGGCACGCTCAGCGCCGCGTTCCGGCTGGTCCCGCGGCCGGCCTCATCGGACGGCTTCCACCTCTATTCCAGCAGCAGCTTCCGCCTGCAATCCGCCGGAGCCGAATGTCAGCCGGTCATCGCTTGGCCGGGCCTCAGCCAAACCTTCTGCGATGGCGTGGCCGGCAACTATCAATTGCAGACCGAAGCGAACACCCGCGTCATCTTGACCAGCCTGGGGGCTCCGGCCGCGCGCCTTGAACTGGGTGCCGCCACCGCCGCCACCTATCGGCTGACGCGCGGACCTCTGGTTTGGACCGGCTCCCCGCAAGAGCTGACCTTCGGCGCGGATACAGTCCTCAACAGCGCCACCTACCAGCCGGGCCTTACCCCGGGCGGGGCGTTCAGCGTCTTTGGCACGGGCCTGTCTGGCGCTACTGTTGAACTGGCCGGGCAACCTGCCGCCGTACTCTTCTCAAACCCCTTCCAGCTAAACGCCGTCGTCCCGCCCGCCCTCGCCCCCGGCCTCTATCCCGTCCGCGTCCGCAGTGCACTGGGCGATCAAACTCAGACCCTGGAAGTGCAACCCACCGCCCCGGCGATCTTCATGATGCCCGATGGCGGGGCCGCGATTGTCACTGCTGACAATACCCTGAATCGCCCCGCCAATCCGGTACGCAGGGGCCAGGTGATTGTCATCTATCTCACCGGCCTGGGGGCCGTCGAGCGCCGGGCAGGCCTGGATTGGGCCCGCACGGCGGTGGTGGCCTTACTCGGTGGCCGAACATTGACGCCACAATATGCCGGGACCACGCCCGGATCCCCGGGGCTCTACCAGGTAAACCT
This sequence comes from Acidobacteriota bacterium, assembly GCA_026394075.1. GTDB lineage: Bacteria > Acidobacteriota > Terriglobia > Bryobacterales > Bryobacteraceae > JAPKYZ01. The sequence continues at coordinate 13,249 of JAPKYX010000209.1, read as the reverse complement.
CACCATTCCGGCCGACTTGGCCCCCGGCCTCCGGCTACCGCTCCGGCTGCGGCAAGGCGGCCAGGAGAGCAATCTGGCCGAAATCGCCGTCCAGTGACGCTTTCTCCCCTGTTTTCTAGATGAAAGTTGCTTCACTAGGTGAAATCTCGCTTGACGGCACCCTCATTGACATGATTACATTGCAGATGTAAGAAGCGAAGTTCCTTTTGGTACTTGGCGCAAGTTCCGGCGGGCTGGGGATTCCCTGGCGACTGTCTTCACTTGACGTATCCGGTGGCAGAATGCTACGCTTCCTTCCAGACGGGTGTATTTAAAAACTAAAACAATCCCGCGAGCACGACTTGCCCTCCAACGGCAGGCACAAAACTGACTCTGACAGGAAGACCATTAACGGTGAGTTCGTTCGACATCGAAGTGTTGAGATCGACTGAGGCTCAGGTTGAGAGAGTACTTCCATCAATTCAAAATTGCTTTTCAAATCACAAGGAGATTCTGAATGCTTAGTTTTCGTAAAATCGCTTTGGCAGTAACGACCCTCGGCCTGTCGGCCGTTGGCGCCTACGCCCAGAGCTGCGTTGTAACCTCCGTTCCGCTGGCCATCCGTCCGGAAGGCATCACGGAACAGCTGGGTGACATCACCCTGACCTGCTCCAACCTGGTTAACGCCAGCGCCACCGTTCTCGTCACCGTGAACGGCACCATCACCAACTCCGCCTCGTCCCCGGCCGTCAACGCCGTTGCGACGCCCGGCCCGGTGACCGGCGTTCTGAACTCGGCCATTGCCAACTCGGTGAGCTTCGCTCTTAGCGGCCTGACCACCGGTGCGTCCACCTCTCAGGTGATCACCATCGGCGGTATCCGCGTGAATGCCAGCCTGCTGACCCCGAACACCGCTATTTCGGCGACGATCATCGTCACCAGCGGCCCGACGGTTCTGCCGCTCAGCCCCAACCCCACCACCGTGGGCTACGTGCTGCCCGCCAGCTACACCTTCACGGTTGTCGGTGGCACTGTCGCCAACGTGAGCTCCACGGCTAGCGGCGCTGCTCTGGCTTCGCTGCCCATCTGCTCCAGCACTGCTTCAGTGTCGGGCTTCTTCCGCTTCACCGAACTCTTCTCCAGCGTGTTCCGCGCTCAGGCGAGTGAAGGTCCCGGTGCTCTGACGAACGGCACTCAGCTGCGCGTCATCCTGGGCAACGTTCCGTCCGGCGTCGGCCTGTGGGTTCCCACCGGCGCGATCACGCTGAACAACGGCGTAGTCCTGACCCTGGCCTCCGGCACCGGCACCACTGCTGAGCCGACCAGCAATTCCCTGGTGAAGACCTACACCGCGCCCGAAACCGGCGCTGTGGTCTACTCCGGAACCTTCGGCCTGGTGAACGCTGCTGAACTGGTTTTCAACGTGACGACCGACAACGTCAACACGGTTGACCAGCTGAACATCCCCTTCATCACGCGCTTCTCCGGCAGCCCCACCAACGGTGTCGGCACGGCGACCGCGCAGGGCTCCCTCGGACCGACGGCTGCGGGCACCTTCCCCCGCTTCGCCACCACCGGTGCGACGGCCAACGCTGTCAACACCGTATCTTGCGCCACCTCCCTGCTGTTCCCCTTCGTGACCAACGCGGCGGGCTTCGACACGGGTCTGGCGATCTCCAACACCACCTCTGACGGTCCGTTGTTCACGACCTCCGCTCAGACCGGTGTTTGCTCGGTCAACTACTACGGCGACATGGAAGACGGTGGCGCTCTGCCGACCACTGCTACCACCAGCGCTGTGGCCGGTGGCCGCTCCGCCCGCTGGAGCATGTCCGGTGGCGGTTGGGGTGTGGCTGCGGTTCGTGCCGGTTTCACCGGTTACGTGATCGCCCAGTGCACCTTCCAGCTGGCTCACGGTTACGCCTTCGTCAGCGACCTCGGTGCGCGGACCATCGCCCACGGCTACCTGGCCCTGGTCCTCGGTTCCGACTCCGGTTCGCGTACGGCTGGCTCCAGCACTCGCGAATCCCTGAACAACTAGTTTCGAGCCCTGCTCGAATCGTCCTGACGGGGGAAGGCCTAACGGCCTTCCCCCGTTTTGCATTTGTGGGTATGCGCCTGCCGCGACGGATCAGCTGCTTGCAGTACAGTCCAGCATGGGTGATAGAATAAGGTTGCCCGCGTTCACCTTAGCCCATATTGGGCTACAGCTGGAGACCCATGCGCAAAACCCTTGCTCGTCGCACCCTTACCTTTGCAATACTGCTTACGTCCTTGACAACCGCCCTTTCCGCCCGCTGGGCCTTCGTGTTGCCAGGGCCTACTCCGGGAACGCCCAACTTACAGATCTTCGGTGCCGATCCCTTGGCGCTCATCTCTCAAGTACCCACTCTCCCGGGCGCTTACAAAGTTCTCGTCAACCCAACTGGAACCCGAGCCTACGTCATCGCGCGCGCTGGCGGCATTCAGGTCCTCAACCTAGCCAACCAGTTTCAAGAGATCACTCGCTACTCCCTCGGAGCAACAATCACCGAGGCCACACTAACCCCCGACGGGCGAAAACTGCTTATCGTGGCCGGGGAGCTGGCGATCATTGACCTTACCAATGACCTTCCGGGCTCTATTCCGCGCATCGCCGCCGGCAATCAGCCGAACGATGTGGCCGTTTCAGCAGACTCCCGCTATGCCTATGTCGTTAGCGCGGTTTCCCGCATACTGACGGTGGTGGACCTCACCAGCAACTCGACGGCGGCCACCCAGAGCTTTACCCAAAACCTCAACGGCGTATCCGTGTCCCCCAATGGCTTGGTGTACGTCAGCGCTACCGGTCGTCTATACGAACTTGACTATCGGGGCGGCATCCAGTTCGTGCAACCGAATGGCTTCAGCTTCGATGCCGACCCCGGTCGCGCCAGCTTTTCGCCGTCTGGCAGTATTGCCGTCATGCTGAACCAGGCAACTGGCGGAATCGGGGTAATCGCCGTGGACCTAAAAGCGCGGACCGTCACTACCGCCTCCACCACCGCGCCGGCCCCACTCACCAATCTCATCGTCAGCTCCGAAACCAACGCCTTTTGCATCGGCAATGAAAGGCTCCTGGCATTCGGAATCGGACCTGCTAGCATCCCCACTCCGGCCTCCCTTGGCATACCCGACGGCCTTACCGGGTTAGCCCTCTCTGATGAGAGCCCGCTGCCCAGGAGCCTCTATTCAACTTTGGGATCTCAGATTTACCGGGTCACTCTGGGGGGAACAACCGGAGCAAGCAGCATCAACATTCTTGGAACGGTGAGTGGTGTCTCCTTCGGAAGCGCCTCCTCCACCAATCCCGTCGCCACCATCCGCAATGTCGCCAGTAGCCTGGCCGTTGCCCCAGGCGGCACCACACTTCCACTCGCGGTTCGCTTGAGTGACAGCGACGGCCGCCCAGTGATTGGTGCCACTGTCGGCTACAGCTCACCCGCCACCGGGGTGCAATTCAGTGCCACCAGCACAACCAGCAACTCCGCCGGTCTCGCGTCGATACGGGCCACAATGCCTGCCCAAGTTGGCAACTATGTCATCCGGGCACAGAGTGCGAACGGTAACGTTGCCGAAATTCCGATCCAAGTTGTTCCCAACGCCCAAGTGGGGCAAACCCGCCTGACTATCGTCTCAGGCAATGGACAAGTCATTACCGGCGGCGCGCTGAGCCAACCATTCCGGGTTCTCCTCCAGGACAGCTTGGGCGCGCCGGTCGTCGGGGCCACCATCAGCTGGCAAATCTCGTTTGGCGTAGGTGCTGTCATCGCCGGCGCAACCACTGCTACGGATGCCATCGGAGGAGCCCAAGCTTTCCTTCAGACAACGGCCTTCACCCCGTCAATCACCGACGCCGTCCGTCCGGTCACCATCACGGCTAGTGTCAATACACCATCCTTTAATGGAACCGTCGACCTTTACGGCGTAATTTACCCCTCAGCGCTCCCGCAACCAGCTGTTCAATTCAGCTCGACGCTCGGCGGTAGCTCGGGTACGCTCCTGCTGCCTGCCGGTGCGCTCTTGAACAACGCCTTCCGCGCCGTCATCAACTCGTCCGATCCGGCGCTGCCGGTGCCGGTCCCGAACTTCGGGATCCGTGCCTACCTGGACCAGACCAACAACGGACCCACCGCCTCCTGCCAAAACAACCCGGTCTCCAATGCATCCGGGGTTGTCGTCTGCAACCTGCTTGTGGGCAATAACCTTGGCAATGGCACCATGACCGTCATCTTAGGCGAATCGTCCCAGTTTGTTTACAGCTATCCCGTCCGCGTCGTCCCGGGCGTGCCTGCGCGGCTGGCGAAGATACAAGGTGACGGCCAAACCGGAACACCGGGCGCAACGACACCCAGGGCGCTCGTGGTGGAAGTCCAGGACTCACAGGGCAACACGCTGCCTGGGATCAGTGCCACCTGGACGATCGTATCCGGTGACGGAACCATCGTTGGCCCGGTAAATGTCTCGGATCGCGACGGACGTATATCGGCCCTCGTCCGCTTTGGCAGTGCCGCTGGACCCATCCAGGTCCGCGTCGCCACCGAAGGATTGTCCGAGATATTCATCCTCCAAAACAATGCCCCAATCGGAGCCTTTACCCTGGTCTCCGGCAGCAACCAGAGCACACCAATCGACCAGTCCTTCGGCCAGCCGCTGGTTGTCGCCCTCACCAAGGCAGACGGAACGCCTTTCGCCGGAGCCACTATCCAGTTCGCCGTAACGAGCGGCCCGGTATCACTCTCCGGAGCCAGTGCCACCACGGACTCGCTTGGCCAAGCCTCGATCACCGCCCGCGGCAATTCCTTGGATGGCCCGGCGATCGTAACAGCCACCTTTGGGACGAACTCTGTCACCTTCAACCTCACGGTGACTCCGGCACTCCCAGCAGGACCCGCGATCACCGCCATCCTAAACGGCGCCAGCTTTGCCCCGGGCCTGTCCGCCTGCGCCATCGGAACGCTGCAAGGAACAACCTTCCTGCCCCTCAATCCGACTGGGCCCCTCACCGCACCCCTGCTTGGGCCACTGCCCACCACCCTGGGCGGAACCAGCCTAACTGTCGGCGGCATCACCGCACCGTTGTTTAGCGTCAGCAGCACGCAAATCAACTTCCAAGTACCCTGCGAAGTGGCCAACGGCGCCAGTTCTCTCACTCTGACAGTCGGCTCCCAGAGCGTTTCAGCCAACGTTACGATCTTAGAAACCGCACCCGGAGTATTCGAGTTCACCAACAGTCTGGGCAACCGTCAGGCAGTTGTCGTCAAAGCGAACGGCACTTACGCGACACCCCAGAATCCCGTGGCCCATGGTGAAACAGTCACGGCCTACTTCACCGGACTCCCGGCTACCAGCACCACGCGCTTTACCAACCAACCTGGTAACGGGCAAGTGCTGGACGCCAGCCGAGTGGTTATCGGTGTGAACAATCAGGGGATGCCGGTTGTGGCGGTCCGTTACGCTCCGAACTTGATCGGAGTCTACACGGTCCAGTTCACCATCGATCCGGCAGTCGCAGGTGTGGGCAACGCCCAAGCCTTCGCGCTGGCTGCATCCACCCAGGCTCAACAGCTGGTCTACAGCCAAGGCACCACGATCCCGGTCCGCGCTGCCCAGTAGTTGGCAGCCCTACCATTGTTGGTTCAATCACGAAGGGGCCAGAATTGTTTCTGGCCCCTTTTCCTATACTTGAGAACCCAAGCAGACCTGTCCAGCCGCCTACCCTGTGATTCTCCTAACCGGAGGATCACCCAATGCCCCAGGCCATCATCGGAATCGACGAAGCCGCTCTGTATCCCGTCTACCAATCCCGCCAACACTATCGAGCAACTGTCGGCCAAGAACCCCCGCCCTACAACCGCGCGCGGGCCCCGAAGAACTGGTTCGACAGCACTGCCATCAGTTCCCCACGCCGCAACGTAGTCTACGACAGCGTGATCGCGCAGGGCGACAGCGGGCAACCCCTTCGAGGACCGGACGGCAAACCGCAACTGGAGATTCTGGTCCTCCGTAAAGAAGAGGCAGCCACGGTGAACCTGTTTGAGACCGGTCTCGGCGAACCTGCACCCAGCGAACCGCCCATCCCGGTACCGCTTCGGGCACTGCAGCCCAACGAGGAACTAGAATTCGGCTTCGGTGGAACCGTAGTGATACGCGACAAAACCATACCTCTACCGAGCGAACAGACCGGCTTCACGCCGTCGGACCGCAAGCTCCTGCAACTGATCGCCAACAAAATAGGCCTCAACCCGTAAGGGTGAGGCCGAAATCCCGAAACCCAACAAGCGGCTACTCAGTCCAGCGAATGCGAAACTGAGTTCTCTTGTTCCAGGGCTGGATGACGATCGCGCCCCAATCCTGCCCGTACTCCGGCTTCTCCCCGGGAGTCCAGCTCAACCGGAAAACCGCGGTCTGGCCAGGGGCCACCGTTGCCGCAGCTGGCTCAAACTGGAGTCCCTTCAGGTCCGCACCACCAAAATTCACGTTCAGGTAGCCCCGAGAACCATTGTTGACCTTAAACTCGGCCGAACCAGGCTTGCTGAGATTAAACGAAACATCCTTTGCCTCTACGGAAAACTCCTTGCCGTCCGCCACCATCGTCGCCGCCGTCGCTGCCTCCAGCTTCGCCTTCAAATCGACGTTCGCCCCACCGATCAGCTTGCCCTCGCGATCAACCTTCACTACACCAAACGGAGTCTTGCGTTCACGAACTGGGGGATCAAAATACATCCAAACCCCACCCACTCGTCTCCAGTAACTGTCAAAAATCGTGCGCGACGGGACCCTCTGCCCAGCGACAGCAATTGTCGTCTGGCCGACCGCCGAAACCTTTGCCTGTTTGCCCCCATCCAACCATTCCAACTCCGCAATCTCCAGCGAATCCATCTTTGGCTTCTCGCTGGCAAGGAAGATGTCCTTGCTATCCGGAACCACCAAATCGGTGGCGGCCAACATCTTGCCGTCACGGATCAACTGATAAAACAACTGCACCCGCTCCCGAAGTTGACGCTCCGCCGTCGATGCAACCCCATTAGCCCGCGGTGTCGACGCGGCCCCCGGCTTCACAGCGCCACCGCTCTTTGGGGCTACCCGCGGCGCGGGACCGGGCTTCTTGGGTGCCTCCCCGGGACCAGACTGTGGCCACGCCGCCGCACAAACTAGCGCACCGGCCAAACCCACGCGCAGAAGCCCGATTCTCAACATCATTTGGCCTTCTTCCGGTACTCGGCGGGTATCCACCAGACCCACTGACCCTTCTCCAGCTTCCAGAATGAGCCCTCGGGAAAGATCAAGCCCTGCGGATGGGCCACGTCCAGGTCCGCGGCTACCTTGGCTTGTGTGAAACCTTCGGACCAGGTCACACCGGTCACTTCAAACTTCTTGACGGCGCCCCGAGGCTTCGCAAACAGATCCTTGCTATCCTCCGCCACGTACTTGGCGGCCTCGTCCGACTTACCCGCGACCTGCGCCTGATAGAACAGCCGAACTCGCTCCCGCAGTGCCGCGTCCACCGACGGTGGTGCCTGGTCAAACAGGCTCTGCGCAGCTGTACACCCCACTAAAGAAACAATCGAAACAAGAGACCTAGCGATTAAACAAGAACGCATTCGAATTCATCAAGGCCCACAGCAAATCCTGGGCCCGCTCCGCCCGAGACCCGCCTTTGCGGAGGTAGGTCTGGCCATAATCAATTTCCTGAGCCGTTGGACGACGGCTGAGCGCGCCGAGGTACAGTTCCTCCACCATCTTCCGGTCATCCGCGCCCGACACTACCAGTTTAGCGATTCGGCCATCGGCATCGGCCAACGCATCCGCGATGGTGGAGCCGTTCAACAGGTTCAAGGCTTGCACCAGCGACACATCACTTCGACGTTCACACTCGCAACTGGTTTGGCGCTCGGGGCGGCCAAAAAGATCGAGAAAGCCGCCGCGGTCGATGGTGGTGTCCGGGAAGTCTTGCGCCATGGCGCCTTCGGGCAGTTCCTTCAGCTTCGGCTTCACACCCGCTGCGACGTAGACCGCATCGTAGAGCTGCTCGGCGGTCAACCGGCGCGGAGCGGCGTGGGAGAAATTCACCTCGTCGTCCACATTCCATTCGTTCGAATCAAAGCTCAACTGGTAGGTCCGAGAGGTGACAATGGAACGGATCAGCTTGCGCAAATCGTAGTTGGAGCCCAGGAAGTCCTTGGTCAGGGCGTCGAGCAGGGCCGCATTGCTGGCCGGATTGGACGCGCGAATGTCGTCCACCGGATCGATGATGCCCCGGCCCAGGAAGTAGCTCCAGACGCGATTGGCCATGGCTTTGGCGAAATAGGGGTTGTCGCGGGCGGTCAGCCAGGAGGCGAGCGTTTCGCGCAGGTGCTTCTCTTCACCCGAGATCTCGGTCGAGAACTTCTCGGTCTTGAACAGGAACTTCGCCGGCATCACGCGCCCGTCTTTGGGGTGGTGAATCTCGATCTCCTCGCGCTTGTCGTAGATGATCTCTTCATCGCTATCGCCACCGTTCTTGATCCCGACCGTGGCGAAGTAGGCGCTGAGGTTGTAGTACTGGTTCTGGGTCCACTGCTCAAAGGGGTGGTCGTGGCACTGGGCGCAGACCATCCGGACACCCAGGAACAACTGCGTGGTGGTCTCCATGGCCACCTTGGGGTCCCGGGTAAAGCGCAGGAAATTCGCCGGCGGGTTCTGGAAGGTGGAGCCCTTCGCCGTCACCAGCTCGCGGACCATGGCGTCGTAGGGCTTGTTGGCGGCCAGCGACTCCTTGATCCATTCGCGGAACGCCCACATGCCCTTGTCGCCCAACTTGCTGCGGTTCACTTGCAGCAGGTCGCTCCATTTGACGGCCCAGTGCGCAAGAAACTCGGGCCGGGCCATCAACTTGTCGATCATCGCGGTCCGCTTCAGGCGGGTCTCGCGCTTGTCGGCCAGAAAGGCGCGGGTCTCATCGGGGGACGGCGGCAGGCCGATCAGATCAAGCGACACGCGGCGCAAGAACTCTTCATCGCCGGAAAGCTTCGACGGCAGGACGTGGAGCCGCTTCAGCTTGGCATTCACCTGCTCATCAATGTAGTTCCAGGCGGGCGGATTGGACCAGGCGAAACCGGCCTTCTCCGGCAGGACCGTGACGGGTACGACGCTTAGGCGCCCTTCATAGCGGACCAGCACCGAGGTCTCACCCTTGCGCTGTGTGGTGATCAAGCCGCCGTCGCTTACTGCCGCCGCGGGTTCGTAGGTGCTCAAGTAGAGTGCCCATTGCGTGACATCGCGGGTGGCGCCGTCGCCATAGGTGGCCACCACTTTCAACTGCTGCTTGGGGCCGGGCTTTTCAGCGAACACTTCAGAGGGCTCAATGGTCAACTTGGTGACGCCACCCGTGGCCACATCCCCGTAGACGGCGCCCTCGGAGAGCCACCGTAAAACTGTCGCGTAGTCGGCCGAAGCCGGGTCCAAACGCAGGCCGCCGCCATGGGCCACCTTCATTGCTGGCTTCAGCAGGATCAAGGAACTCTCAGGTTCGGTGCGGTTGAAGCGGCGACCGGAAAGGTCGTGCAGGATGGCGCGATAGTCGAACTCGGCATCGTAGCCGCGGAGCGACAACTTAAACCCGCCTTTGCCCTTGGCTCCACCGTGGCAAGGGCCGGAGGTGCAGCCTACCTTGTTCATCACGGGCAGCACATCCCGGACAAAGGTCAGCGGCTCGGCCGCCCACATGGCCCCGGAGAGGCCCGTCACAACTAGAACGCCCAACCGTAGAATGCCCAACCGCATTTGGAACCTCACCTTCAGTTTCCCACCTTCAACGTCAACGCCGTCTCCGGACCCTTGTAATCGGCCTTGGCCTTGCGGCCCACTTCGGGGGCCGAACTGGTCAGCAGTACCGGATAACTGCCAGGCTTCACCGTGGCGGCCACCTGGCACGACAGCGAAAATGCCCGCACGTCGGCGGCTAGTTCCGTGCCCACGCAAACTACGCCTTCCGGCAGCTCCTGCATGGCGAGACGAACGATACCGCCTTCAAAAGTTGGTTCGCGGAGCAACTCTCCCGACACGGTGAAGGACGCCCCGGCCCGCGCTGGCAAATCCCTGGCGGCCGGGTAGACATGGAAGCCTGGTACTACGTCAATCTCAATGGCCGGGCCCGGAATGGTGACGGTCTTGCCGTCCAGGGTGACATCCGCCAACACCAGCAGATCAAATGTCCCCAGCGGCGTCGCGAAATTGGATTGCAGCGACATGGAGCCGGTGTCCGGGCTCTTGCCGGGCTCGGCGCCGCCAATGCGCAAATTGCCCACCGCGCTCGGCTGAGAAGAACTGACGCGTATGACTGGAGGGGCACCCGCCCGCCGCTGAACTCGATACCCTAGCGGGATCTCAAAACCCTGGGCCATTCGCACCATTGGCGAGACGGTGCCGACCGATACCGGCAGCGGCTTCGCCGTCGAAAAGGGCAGCCGGTATCCCAGCCAGTTCGCATTCACGGTGCCTTGCCGCAGGCCCCGCACCGCAACCGCCATGGCGGGTCCGTTCAGTTCCCGCACCAGCCGGCCTTGCGGCGTTTCGGCCACGGCCACCAGCTTCAGTTCGCCGGTCTGGGGGGCCAGATCGGCCGGGGCGGTCAGCGTGAGGGCGCCACGCGCCCCGCGGAAACCGGCATTGTCATTGTTAAAGCTCTGCGCCGCGGCTTCGGACGGGATGTGGCCACCGGCCACCTTGACGCCCGGGGGCGGGTTCACCACCGAGACCAGGATCGGGCCATCGTAGCCCCGCCGCTGAATGGCCACGGGAATCACCACCGTGCCTCCGGCGGGCAAATTGATGAACGGTGTGGCGACAGAGGCCACGAAGTCAGCCGCAGCCTTGGAGGCGCGCATCCGGTAGTGATACTGGTCGCCGCCGCGACCCAGTAGTTCTTCTATGCTGACCGTCACCTCGCTGACGCCCGCCGGGACGATGAAAGGCAGTGCCAGGGCGGCGCTGGAAACCTCATTCCGGGTGGCCAGCTTCTTGCGGCCGGGGCCGTAGATGGTCACAAATGGGTCAGCCAAGCTTGGACCCGCCGCGCGCCCAGACAGTTCCACCAGCCAGGATTGCCCCGGCTCAACCGCCAGCTTGTAGTCGTGCACTGCACCGGGCTTCTCCAGGCGGCCATTCACCCAAAGCGAGCTCTGGAGGGCCGCCCCGGGAGCGGCGGCTGAATCGACATTGCCTTCCATTGACACGACAGCCAGGGGCAGCGAGGCTGAGCCTTCCACCTGGATCAGCGCCACCGGCTTGTCCGAGGGCATCGCCACGGTGGTGGCCTTTGGGGCGGCCAGATTGCCTCCGGCCAGCGTCAGGCTGGCGCTCACGCCGCGCGGCGCGCCTAATGGAAACACCGTGTCGGCAAACTGCCACTGGCCCACCTTGAGCCGGTAGAAGCCCACGTCTTGAATCGAGTACTTGGAATCATGCAGCCGGATGAAGTAGCGCCCGGGCCGCGCGAAATTCACTTCTAGGCGCGTATCGACGCCGCAGCCGGCTGAATCGTCTGCCTTGGCGATCACTTTGCCTTGCGCGTCCTCCACCTCAAAAGCGGGGTCGAGCGCAGAGCCGGCCCGCCGGGCATCCACTTCGATCACCAGCTTTTGCGGCGTGCGGATATCGAGCGCGTAGTAGTCCACATCAGGACCATCCAGCGTTCCATTCACCGTCAACGGCCACTTCAGCGCCATCGCAGTCTCGCGGGTCTCGCCCGCGCCGTCGCGCTTGCCTTTGGGCTCAACCGCGGTCTCGGCCACTTCATTCGATTCCGGCAGCGACCCGACGCTAAACAGCACCAGGTTGGAGAGGCCATCTTCGTTCACCAGGCGAATCGGATACAGACCCACGGCGGCGTCCGGCTTCAGCTCCACCAGAAACGAATACTCGGTCCCGGTGAGGCGCGTGATGCTGCCCGGAATGTCGCTGATCAGCTTCGAAGTGGGGGTGAGGCCCTCACCCTTCAGAACTACCTTGACCGACTTGCCGCGTTGAGCGCCAGGCGGGACCGCTTCACGGATCACCGGGGCCAGCGCCAACAGGCTGCACAACGCCACGGTAATCATCGGCCCGCCACCTGACCGGCACCGATCGGCACGGGCACGTAAGCCAACTGGAGCTCGCCCTTCAAGCTGAAGAACCGGATCTGTCCATCAAAGCCCGCCGCAACGACGCTTGACCCATCGGGCACAAACTGTACGGAATAGATGCCTCCTTGATGTCCGCTACAACTGGCCACCAGGTCACCCGTTTCCGCGTCATACACCCGCACCGGCCCCAACTCCGCTCCCACCGCGATCTTCGATCCATCGGGCGAGAAGGCCACTGACAGAATGGGCCCGTCCTGCTTCTCAAACTTGCGGATCAACGTCGAATCGTCGGCGATACGCATGGCGCGGGGCCTGTCCATCCGGTAGAGGTATGGCGTCCGGTCCTGCCCGCCGATCACCACCCAATCGCGCCGGGGGTGCCGGGCGATGGTGGTCAAGGAATCGCGCAGCAGGTTCACATTCTCGACAAACGCGCCGCTGGAGGCATCGATCAACTTGGCGGCCCGGTCCCGGCCCACTGACACGAGACGCTTGCCGTCAATGCCGAAGACGGTCGCAAATGCCCATTCTTCGTGGTGGTCCATCTTGCGGATCTCTTTGCCTGCCACAACGTCGAACAGCCGGATCGATTTATCGGCTCCGGCAAAGGCCGCGCGCGTGCCGTCAGGCGATAGGGCGACGCCGAAAAACGTATCGGCCGCCAGCTTGGTCTCCGACCGCAGCGACCGGCCGGCCACATCCCACACCTGAACTTCACCAGATTGAGCGGGGTCACCACCGGTGGCCACCAGGGTCTTTGAGTCGGCCGAAAACGCCAGACCGTGGATGCGCATGGCCCGTCCCGGAAGGCGAGCCGCCAGCTTCGCCGGCCTTCCGGCGGACATCTCATGCAGCAGGATCTCGCGATAGCCGGAAACGGCCATCCATTGGCCGTCGGGCGAAAAGGCGACGGCGGTGATCAGCGGGGATTGCTTGTAGACGGGAACCTTGGGTGCGCTCGACACCAGGGCCGGGGCGGCCACGGAATCATCCTTGGCCCCTTCCCGAATCCAGCGCCGGAACAGGTCCACCTGCTCGGCTGGCAGTAGTTTGCCGCCCAAAGGCATGGATGGCTTGGCCTCACCGACAAGGTACTTCAACACCAAACTCTGATCGGGTTGGCCGACCACCAGCGCCGCCCCTTTGGC
>JAPKYX010000136.1 GCA_026394075.1 Acidobacteriota bacterium | reverse complement strand
TGAGTGGGATTTCTCCGGCAACAACCAGGCCTATGTGCTGGGAACGCCGCAGATGCGGCGGAACATGTCGGGCGCGGTGGGGAGCAATATCGCGGTCCGCTTGCGGATCACCGACAATTCGGTGCCTGCGCTGTCGGCCGAATTCACCGGTTTCATCCGGATCGCCTCGCCGCCGACCCCTCCAACGGCCAATCCGGCCGGCCCGTATAGCTTCTGTACGAATACGCGGACGAACGGAACCCTGATCTATACCCCCTTCATGCTGGACGGGTCGCGTTCCAGCAACCCGGATGACGGCAAGTTCGAGCCCCTGCCGATCGGCAATCCGCCCTCGGCCCTGGTGCTGTATGAATGGTTCCTGAACCCGGCTGCTCCCAATACGGTCAGCTTCTCCGGTGGCCCGGCGGCCAGCCAGGTGCGGGTGGACGGCGCTCCGTTCAACTTCCAAACGCGCTCCGGGCAAAGCTTCAACGTCGCCCTCCGCGTCACCAACAACGACCAGCTGTCGTTCCCGACCGCGGGCTTGGCGGCCGGCTTGAGCAACACCGCTCTCGCCTCCGTCTTCGTCCGTCCGGCCACCGATCCCGAGTGCACGCACTGCGTCGCGGACTTGCGGTCCAACGCCAAGGGTGCCGCTCCGGGCCGTCCCGGCAATGTGCAGTTGTATTGGACCGACAAGGACAACGCATTGTTCCCGATCGATCACTACAACATCTATCGCAGCACCAGCCCCACGTTTGCCTCGTTCACGCAGATCGCGGGAGCCAATGGCACCGCGCCGGCGGTGAAAGTGCGGCGCCTGCAAGTACCGACTCCGCCCACGACCACGTTGTTCTTCCAGGACAATGCCGTCACGGCCGGTACGACGTACTACTACCGCGTGACCCCGGCCACGCTCAACGACAGCGAAACCTGCCAGTCCAACGTGACGCTGCAGGTGGCGGTGCCGATCGTCCGCTAGTCCACACCCAGAAGTGGGTGGCACGCATCGGGCCCTGGCCGTCAAAAGCGACCAGGGTCCTTTGTGGTTTCCAAAAGGTCCGGCGTAAGACCGGACGAAGACGACAGATCAGCAATAGCAGAGTGGGCCGAAATTTTCGGAGGAGCAAAGTCAATGCCTATGTTGCGTAGAGATTTTTTAACAAGTTCCGCCGCCGCCTTGAGCGTTCCCGCTCTCCGGGCGGCTGAAACGGACAAGCAGCCCGTCTTTTTCCTGCTGTATTCTCGCTACAGCGACTATGTGAACATTCGCTCCAACACGGAACGGATTCTGCGCTCGATCCCGGCTATTGCCGATCTGCGCGCCAGTTTCCCTGAGTACAAGGCGAATGTGACCGTCCAGATGACCGGCGCCATGGCCGAAAAGTTGGACGGCTTGGACCGGCTGAACCGTCCCGAAGTGAAGTTGCTGAAGGATCGGGCCCAATCGGGTGCCGTCCAGTTTGGCTACTTTGGTGCTGATGAGCCCACCCCGCGCGCACGAAAGCGGCCGCGCACGGCCCATGCCGAAACACCTGCCGAGCGCTGGGAGGCCTACCTGGCTTCCGCCGAGGCTTTCCTCACCCGCTACAAAGATCCGATCTATGGCGAAGAGATGCCGGATGTGTCGGGCGGTCTGCGGCGGTTGCAGGAGCTTTTTGGCACGGCGGCGACGGTCAGCCATTACGTGGATTATTACGGCGGTGATGCCCCCGCAGCCCACTTTGCCAAGTACCTGGCCCCGCGCAGCCTCTACTGGGGCCAACTGGCACCGGACCCCTATCGCGACATTCATGGGTTTGGCGGCTCGGTGGGTATTGTGGCCCGGACGGCGGCGGCGGACAAGTTCTGCTCACCGGAGTTGTACTGGGAATCCGGTTTGTTGCGCTCCTCCGACATGAGCTTGCGGGACCTGCCGCCCTACATCTCCTCCGGCGATGGCCCGGAGCCACTGCGCAAGGTGCTGGCCGGCCTGGACCGCAGCAAGGTGCGGGTGATTCATGCCGAGTATTGCGGCTACAAGCGCTATCTATCCGTGCGGCCGGACGGGTCCTTGATCTTCCCGACGCCCCTGCAGTATGCCTGGGACAATCCGGAATCGCCGCGCTTCCCCAGCACCGTACGCAACTTCCGGGAACCCAGCCAGACGCTGATCGAATACAACCAGGACGCAAAGTTCCTGCGCTATTTGGTGGAGGAGTTCTTCCCGGCCAATCCCGGGAGCCGCTTCATTTCTCCGGCGGAGTTGGTCGACATGGCCACTCCCGCCAGCCAGATCTCTGTGGATGCTTTTGATGAGGCGATCGCTGAGATGGACCGGCAGTTTACGGCGGCTCCCAACTACCCGCCCAACTTCGCGGTGGCGCGTGGGCAGTACCTGTCGCTCGCCGAGGTGTTTGGATTGCTCACCAGCAGCCTGGCGGCTCGCCAAGCCGGTCAGAAACCAACCTCTTTGCCCGTGAAGCATGTCTACGGCCCGCTGATGGTTACCAGTGAGATGGGTCTCAATGCCGGCGAAGTGAAGGTCAGCTCAATTCTACGCGTGGCCTCCGAACTGGCTCCGGCCTTGGGTGACGATACGTGGAAGTCCTTGCCGTCCAATGTCGTTCCGTCCAGCCTGACGGTTGATGGCGTCCGTCTGCTGCCGTCGCAGTTGCTCCGGTTGATGGTTGCCGCCTACCGGGAATCGGATCCCAACAAGGTGCTTCCGGTCCGCATGTGCCGCACGCGCAACACAGTGGGCGAAAACTATCCCCACAACGTCCCGCTGGACGACGTGGGGTGTGTCTGGACCTTTAAGCCGGCGCCGCTGAAACTGGCCTGATTACGTTATCAGATGTTCTCGGATTGCCGACCCGCCGCCCGGGGAAGGCAAGGTGGCGGCACCGTCAAGGCCGTCATGGTTTCGGGAATAGAGACATCTCCGGCGCGGGCACTGCTTGGCCCCACAGGACCGGCGGCAGACGCTCCGTTTGCGTTTGTATTCCATAAGGCCATTAGCAGCAAAACTTTCAGCATTATTTACAATAAATGTTCATTTATTGCGATATGGCCATGGTGCCGGGTCTCCGCCGGACCCGGCAAAACGAGAAGCGACGGTTGTGTCACGACAGACCGCTTTGTTCAGCCGAGGTGCCAAGTGACGGACCCGGCATGAGTGCCCAATCAGAGGCAGATAGGAAACAGATGAAGCGAATAGTGGCGACAGTGGTGCTGGCTTTAGGGAGTGTGGCCGCCTTGTGGTCCCAGGTGACCTCCGGCTCTATTTCTGGGTATGTGCTCGATTCCTCAGCTGGGACCGTGCCGAAGGCGGAAGTCTCGCTGGTGGAGGTGCGCAACGGCATTCGGCGGTCGATGGCTGCCGATGGGGGCGGCCACTACCAGTTCTCGCAGTTGCCCCCCGGGGTGTATACGGTCTCGGCCAAGTCTGACCGCTTTGCCGAGAGCCTGGTGAAGGACGTCGCCGTAACGGTGGACTCCCGGCTCCGGGTGGACGTCACGCTGGCTCCAGCCGGGATGCGCAGCCAGGTTCAGGTGACGGCCTCGGTCCGGGCGCTGCAAACGGAATCGGCTGATCTGGGCGCTGTCATTGACCGCTCCCGCGTGGAGGCACTACCGCTCAACCGGCGTGACTTCCTGCAACTGGCGCTGCTGATAGCGGGCGTGCTGCCACCGGTGGAGGATTCTGAGCTTTCCTCTCGCGGTTCGTTCGCGATGCACGCCAATGGGGCGCGCGAGGAGTTCAACAACTTCCTGCTGGACGGTGTCGACAACAACGATCCCGATGTGAACCGCTACAACCTGCAACCACCGGTGGATGCCATCCAGGAGTTCAAGATCGCCACCAACTCCTACAGTGCCGAGTACGGCCGTAGTGCCGGTGGGCAGGTGAATGTGGTCACCCGCAGCGGTGGCAATGCCTGGCACGGTTTCGCCTACGACTACCTGCGGAACCGCGTTCTCGACGGCAACAACTACTTTGACCCCAGCGGAAGCAATAAATACATCCGCAACCAGTTTGGCGGCGGCCTGGGCGGACCGCTCCGGCGGGACCGCACCTTTGTCTTTGGCAACTTTGACGGTCTCCGCGAGCGGCAGGGTTTGACGCGGCTGGGCAGCGTTCCAGTCGAGAGCATCCGGCGCGGCGATCTGTCGTCGCTGCCCGGGGCCATCTTTGATCCCTTCACCCGCCAACCCTTTGCGAACAGGCAGATCCCGGCATCGCGCATTGCCCCACTTTCCTCCAAGGTGTTTGCTCTGTTTCCCGGAGCCAATCTGCCGGGCGCGGCAGCTAACTACCTGGCTCAGCCGACCGGCCAGGATCAGCAGAATCAGGTGAACCTTCGTGGTGACCACTACGCTTCCGTTCGCGACATTCTCACCTTCCGCTACAGCTTCGGCAACAAGAGCCTGGTCGAGCCGTACGCGGAAGACAACACGGACCTGCCGGGCTTCGGCGACTCGGTCAAGGATCGGGGCCACAATGCCCTGGCACAGTATCAGCGAGTGCTCGGCCCACGCAGTGTGAATGTGCTGCTACTGGGCTTCAATAGGTTGCAACGCAGCATTCTGCCGGAGAACGTCAACCAGGATGTTAACCAGTTATGGGGAGTCAACTGGCTCCCCAAGAAGCCGATTGACTTTGGATACCCGGCCATCACCGTGGCCGGTTACTCCAAGGTGGGCGATGTTACCCAACTGCCAATCGACCGTGCGGGCAATACCTATCAGCTGCATGACAGCCTGGCTGTGATCCGCGGTGCTCATGCCCTGAAGCTGGGCTTTGAGGCGCGGCACAACCAGCACAATGGCATCAATGACCTGCTTTCTCGCGGATCGCTCAGCTTTTCAGGAGCCTTGTCGGGCTCCGGGCCCAGCGACCTGCTGCTGGGGCTGCCATCGTTTGGCGTCCAGTCCCAATCCGATGCCGTGCAGACACTGCGCTCCACCGCCACGAACTACTACATGCAAGACGATTGGAAGCTCCGGCCCAACTTTACGGTGAACCTGGGCCTGCGCTATGAGTACAACACGCCCCCCAAAGACCCCTCCAACCGGATGACGGTACTCGATCTGGCCACCGGACAGTTGAGCCGCGTGGGGCAGAATGGTGTTTCCCGTTCCGGCACCCGTCCTGACCGCAACAACTTCGCCCCGCGGGTAGGTTTTGCCTGGTCACCCGGGGCGCGGACCACGGTGCGCGGCGGCTACGGCGTCTTCTTTGATTCCGGCCTGATGGTGGCCAATACGTCGCTCTATTTCAATCCGCCGTACTTCAACATCCGGGCCTTTTTCCCCACCGCTCAATCACTGCTGACGCTGGCCGATCCGTTCCCCACTCGGGGTGGCATCACGCCAGCGGCCTCGCTCAGTTCCTTGAGCCCGGATTTGACGCAGGCCTATCTGCAGCATTGGAACTTCAGCATTCAGCACCAGTTGCCCCAAGTGGGCGTGCTCACCGTCAGCTATGGCGCTTCCAAGGGCACGCACCTTACCCGCTCCCGCGACTTCAACCAGCCCACGCCCGGTGCCGGGGACCTGGCCCGGCGGCGCCCTTTGCCCGCCTTCAACAATATCTTCCTCATTGAGAGCGGCGGCAACTCAAACTTCAATTCACTCCAGGCGTCGCTCACCCGGCCGGTATCGCGCGGACTGTCAATGATTGTCGCCTACACCTACTCCAAGTCCATCGACGACACGTCGGCCTTCCTGGGCGTCAAGGCGGACAAGAACTTCCCGCAGAACAGCTCGAATTTTGGAGCGGAGCGGGCGGCGTCCAGCTTTGATGTCCGCCAGCGAGCCAGCGTGTCGGCGGTTTGGCAACTACCGGGCCGCTTCCTGAAGGGCTTTCAAGCCAGCACCATCGTCAGTGGCAACACCGGCCAACCACTGACGCCACTGCTGCGTTTTGATAACAGCAATACGGGCAATACGGGCGGCACCTATGGCAATGATCGCCCCAACGTGGTGGGTGACACCAACAGTGGCCCTCGCACTCCGCAGCAGTGGTTCAGTACGTCGGCCTTCTCGACACCGGCGCGCTACTCGTTTGGGAATGCCGGCCGCAACATCATTCGCGGCCCCGGCTTGTTCACGGCCGACGCCTCGCTCGCCCGCCGCTTCCAGTTCAAGGACCGGTTGGTGTTCCAGCTGGAGGCCCAGGCCTTCAATCTCACCAACCACACCAACTTCAGCATCCCGCAGTTGTTCGCGGATGAGCCGGCCTCGTTTGGCCGGATCTTTTCGGCTCGTTCCCCGCGGCAGGTTCAGGTGGCCGGGCGCTTTACTTTCTAGCTCATGACGACCCGGTTTGTGATTGTCGGACTCTGCAGCGCGGTGCTGGCCCTTGGACAGGCCGCCGCCCCGCCGGGCACGTCTGCCAGCACACCGGAAACGCCGCGCGACCAAGCCCGCCGCCTGCTGCAACAAGGGCGCACCCTGGAAGCCGAGCAGGCTTTGGCCAAGCTCACCGCCTCCAACCCCAGCGACAACGAGGCCTGGTTTCTCTATGGCGTGCTGAAGTACCTCACCGGCTACCATGACGCGGCGGTGCAGCACTTTGAAACATCGTTGGCGCTTCACGCCCGAAACTACCCGGCGCGCTCGATGCGGGCCATCTGCCTGGTTCAGCTTGGCCGCTTAAAGGCGGCGGAGACCTCCATCAAGGAACTGCTGATCACCCCGGAGGGAGCCGCCGATCTCGATCTGGCCATCGCGCATTCGCAGTTGCTCTACGAGAACGGATCCTTTCAGCGGGCCTACGACGAAGCTGCTCGCGCCACCCGCCTGTCACTCAGCAACGGCATGGCGCACTACTGGAAAGCTCGCGCTCTGTGGAAGCTGAACCGCCTGCAGGATGCCATCCCGGAGGCCAAGGCCGCCGCCGCGCTGACACCACAGCATTCGGGATCTCACAGCCTGCTGCTGACCCTCTATCGTGCCGCCGGTCTGGCGGCAGAGGCGCAACAGGAGGCCGATTGGCTGCGGTCGTTTGAAGAACGGCGGGCCAAGGGGGCGGGGAAGTGATGCGGACGCTGCTTGTTCTTCTCACGCTCGCGGCCACCGGCGCGGCCCAGATACGGTTTGAGGAGACCAGCGCCCGAGCGGGCCTGAAGGTGACCGTCCGCAACGGCGCGACCGGCAAGTTTCACCTGGTGGAGCTAATGCCGGGTGGTTTGGCGGTAATCGACTTTGATGCCGACGGCTGCCCGGATCTGTTTTTCACGAGCGGCGCCGCCTTGCCGGGCCTCGAGAAGACGTCCGGCCAGGAGAACCGGCTCTACCGCAACGATTGCCGCGGAAACTTCACCGACGTGACGGCCAAGGCAGGCGTCGGCGGGTCGGGCTATTCCATGGCACCAGCCGTGGCCGACTTCAACAATGACGGCTTCCCGGATCTGTTTGTCGCCGGTGTCCACCGCAACCTGCTCTACCGCAATCGGGGCGATGGCA
This sequence comes from Acidobacteriota bacterium, assembly GCA_026394075.1. GTDB lineage: Bacteria > Acidobacteriota > Terriglobia > Bryobacterales > Bryobacteraceae > JAPKYZ01. The sequence goes on along the minus strand of JAPKYX010000136.1, from coordinate 6,923 downwards.
CCTTTGACGACATCACCGCCGCGGCTGGCTTTGGCGGCAGCAAGAACTGGTCGATTGCGGCCGGCTGGTTTGATGCCGACAACGACGGATGGCTGGATCTGTTCGTCTCAAACTACGTCCACTGGGATCCGGCGACCGAGAAGCCGTGCGGGCTGGCGGGCCAGCTGTTCTATTGCCACCCGGACCAGTACGCCGGACAAACCCATCAACTGTTCCGCAACAACCGCGACGGGACGTTTACCGATATCTCCGCCGCCTCCGGCATCTCGCGGGTGACCGGCAAGGGCATGGGTGTGGCCATCGCCGACTATGACGGCGACGGGCGCATGGATGTGCTGGTGGTGAACGATTCCCTGCGCTCCTTCCTGTTCCGCAATCGCGGCGACGGTAAGTTCGACGAACGGGCGCTAGAGGACGGCATCGCGCTTGGCGAAAACGGGCGCCCGATCGCCAGCATGGGGGTTGATTTCCGTGATCTGGACAACGATGGCCGCCCCGACGCCGTGGTCACCGGCATGGTGAATGATTCTTTTCAGTACTTCCACAATCAAGGCGCACCGCTCTATTTCGAGGACGCCTCGTCAGCCAGCGGACTGGCGCTGGCGACACGCAGCTTAACCGGCTGGGGTGCGGTGGTGGCCGATTTCGACAATGACGGGTGGAAAGACCTGTTCTTCGCCAACTCCCACTTTCCTCGGCTGGGATCCTTGATGGGGCTGAAAGCGCAGTTGCCGAACCGGGTTTTTCGAAACAGGGATGGCGGCCGATTTGAGGACGCTTCAGCAGCGAGTCCGGCATTGGCGTCCGCGGCCTTTTATCGCGGTGCGGTAGCGGCTGATTTTGACGGGGACGGGCGGGTGGATGTGGTGGTGACCGCCCTCGGCAGCCCCGCACAGCTCTACCGCAACACTACCCCGGCTGGCCATTGGTTGGCCTTCAAGCTGACCGGCACGCGGAGCAACCGCGACGGCATCGGGGCGCGCATTGAGGTCGAGTTGGAAGGGGGCCGCCGCCTCTACAACCACGCCTCCACCGCCGGCGGCTACGCGTCTTCCCAGGATCCCCTGGTCCGCTTCGGACTGGGCCTGGCCCAGGCGGCGAAGGCGATCCGGATCCACTGGCCCAGCGGGATCACTCAACCAGTTCCGATCACCGGCGTGGATCGGGTCATCCGAGTGACGGAAAAGGCTCCGCTGCCCTAAGGTAAGCACACGAAAGGTTACTAACTTCATGAAAAGACCATCGACAAAGTTCACCTGCTGCTCGCTTCTGGCGTTGAACCTTGCTGTGGTTGCCGGGGCGGCGGCGGAGACCATTCAAGGCGTGCTGCTGGACCCGTCAGGTGCCCCCGTCGCGCAGGCTCTGGTGAAGGTCACCAATGCGGCCGACGCCGTATTGGGCCAGGCGCAGACCGACGTTGAGGGACGTTTTCAGCTGGAGCGCCTACCTGCCGGATTGTTCCGGCTGAAGGCGGAAGCGCCTGGGTTTGCGCCCCGCGCCGTGGCGGTGTCCGTGCCCAGAGCCGAGACTACGCAGCTGGTGGTCCGTTTCGACATGGCCGTCAGCTCAACTTTGCTCACCGTGACGGCCAGCCGATCTGCCGTGGAAGAGATTGGCGACGCCCAGCAGTTCGCCAACGTCGTCACGCGGGAGCAGTTGCAGGCCATGCCCTTGCCCACGCTGGCGGCTGCGCTGCAGAATGCACCCGGCGTCATGGTACAGACCACTAGCTACGGACAGGCGTCGCCCGTTCTGCGGGGCTTTACCGGATACCAGACGCTGATCCTGGTGGACGGCATTCGCTTCAATTCATCCATCTTCCGTTCCGGCCCGAACCAGTATTCGGCCTATGTCGATCCGGCCCAAGCCGATTCTCTTGAGGCGATCCTCGGCCCCTCCAGCGTCGCCTACGGCAGCGATGCCTTGGGCGGAACGTTCAGCGTACTCACGGCCGCTCCGTCGTTCACCCACGGCCGCGGGCACGAGGTCCACGGCGAGATCTCCCTGCAGGGCGCTTCCGCCGATCTGTCCGGGCGGGCTCACGGGCGCGTGAGCTGGCAGAACCAGAAGTTCTGGGTGATGGCTGGAGGCTCCGGCCGCCGCATCAATGACGTTCGCGCAGGTGGAGGGCTCGATTCGCACAACATCTTCCGCCGCTATTTCGGACTCCCGCTCAGCACCATCAAGTCCACCCTTGGCGACCGGCTGCAAGACACCGGCTTTGGCCAAGCCGGCGGTGAGTTTAAGTTCGCCTGGCGGCCCACTGATACTCAAACCCTCACCGGCCGCCTCCAACGGACCGGCTTTGCGAACCTCCGTCAATACCGTGACACCTGGGGCGGACTAGGGCGGCTGATCTCGCAGTTTGAACCACAGTACGGTCAGCTTTCCTACGTGCGCTACGAGAAGCAGCGCGTGGGGTGGCTTGATTCGGTGGCGGGCACGTTCTCGGCCAACACGATCGCCGACGGCAACCGCCGGCAGGCCACCAATGTCACTGACCCGCTGACCTTTGACGACCAGCGCAGCGACAATTACGGCTATAGCGCCCAAGCCGCCACCCACCTGGGCCGCCGCCATTTGCAGTTGTTCGGCGGAGAACTGTTTGACGACCACGTCTCCGCCTACAGCGAGACGCAGAACGTCACCACGGGCGTCCGCACCCAACTCCGCGCCATCTTGCCGAACGGCAGCCGGTACTACGTTTACGGCCTCTTCGCGCAAGATTCCAGCGAATGGTTCGGCGGCCGGTTGCGGACCGTGGTGGGCATCCGCCATACGGTGGCGCAGTTGAAAACCTATAATCAGCGCAACCTCAACCCGCAAGGCCGGCCCTTGGGGGTGAGTGATTCGTCCCAGCGTTTTGACAACTGGACCTACAACGCCGGCCTGACCTGGCGGGCCGCCTCCTGGCTGACGCTCCATGCCATGGCCAGCCGCGCCTTTCGCGCGCCCAACACCACCGATCTCGCGACGCTGGGCTTGAGTGGCCAAGGCTACGAGGTGCCCGCCGCGTCGGCCATCACTCAAGGTGCCCTTCTGGCGGACAGCAATGCCGAAGGGGCCATCTCCTTGGGTATGCCCATCCAGCCCGTGCGAGCGGAAACATTGCGCAATTCCGAGTTCGGCTTTGTGCTCCGCAAGTCCCGCACCTATCTGCGGGTGCAGGGTTTCTACTCCGACTTCTTCGATCCGCTGTCGCGCCGCACGCTGCTGTTTCCGGCCAACCGGGTTCCGGCGGTGCTGGACGGTCTGGCGGTTTCGCCCATCCCACCCACGAATGCGCAGCGCGCCCAGGGTGTGGTGACGGTCGCCACCACGCTCGATCCCCGGGCGGTAAAGGCCTTTGTGAATGATGGCCAGGCGGTCTACTATGGCACGGAGGTCAACTTCCGGTTTGAGCCCACTCGCCGGTGGAGCGTCGAGAGCGGCTACTCCTGGCTGAATGGCCGCACCCTCTACCCCAACCGTTTTGCCCGGCGTCTGCCGCCGCAACAGGCAATGGCCAGGCTCCGGTATTCACCCACCCGTCGCCTCTGGGTGGACGTGTCTGGCATCGCCTCCGGGCACCAGGACCGGATGCCCCCCGGCGACCTGGACGACGAACGCGTAGGTGCCTCCCGCCGCCGCGCCGACATCGCCACGATCTTCAATGGCGGACTAGTCGCCCCCTATCGCAACGGAGCCATCTTCACTCCCACCGGTGAGACCCTGCGCCAGATTCAGGACCGTGTCCTGCCCCTGGGCGCCAGTATCAACGGCGTCACCATCGTGAACGATCAATCCCGCGTACCCATGCTGCTCCGCACGGCGGGCTGGTTCACCACCAACGTCCAGCTCGGTTTCAGCTGGACCGACAACTTGCAAGTAACCGGCGGTGTAATGAACCTGCTCGACCGCAACATGCGCGTTCACGGCTCGGGCGTAGACATGCCCGGAATAAACGCCTTCGTCGGGCTCCACTGGCGATTCTAGCGGGAGTTTGGGGTCGACAGCCCCCTCGTCCCTCATCGAATCGCCGCCGCCCCGCGCACCAATGCACTTGTATTCCCTCGTAGTGCCGTAAAGACACACACACGGACACCCATGGAGTTATCGACTAACTGAAACGCGGGGCCCCACCGTTTCAGCCAGCGTCAGGCGTGCCAGCGTATCGTGTAGCTCATCACCCGAGATCCAGTTCTCCCTTGAAGCTGCGCTGCCGTCTTGCACGAAGCCGCCTCGGAATCGCGCCGGTGGGGCCAGCCAGTGCGGTCCGGTGGGTGTATGATAACGCTGCCAATGCTGTTACCACTGCTGCTTTCAACCTTTATTGCCGCAGACGTCCAAGTGGAAGTGCTCGAGTCCGGCAAGACCGCCCTTCGTTATGAAGAGGCCGCGTTTGGTTTTGTTCGCGTGCCGACCAAGTACTCGGCCGAAGCTCTGCCGCTGGACTGGCCGTCTGGCTTTCAACTTCGGGCGACGCTGGACCGGACGCTGCCTGCGGGCCAGTACCGCTTCCGGTTGCGAGCGCGCGGCACCGCGACGCTCACCATCGACGGCCGGCAAGTGGCTTTGACTCAACCGCAGAAGCCCAATAAGTCGAGCGATGATCCGCTCCCTCCGCCACCGGTGATTGACCAGACCGGGCACCGCCCCCCGCCGTACCCGCACCAGGACGTCTTTGCGCCCTTTGTCTCTGACGGCCAACCGCACCGCTTCGTGCTGCTCGCTACCATTGGCGGCGCCGGTTTGATGCCGACGCCCGGCGAACTCAGCGTCAGTTTCGCGTCCGATAAGGCGGGCGAGATCGAACGTCTGCTGGGGGCAGGGGATCAGACGCCGAGGCTGCTCGATAGCGATTGGGAGGTGATGGCCCAGGCGCAGGAGCGCCGCCACCGCCAGTTGGATCGCGAGCGCCGTCTCGCTGCCAGCCGCGCCACCGTGGCGGCCTGGGAGGCGCGACACGAGAAGGTCCGGGAGCATGTGCGCGCCCTGCCTCCGCTGCCGCACTCGCGTATTGATCAGTATCTGCCGACTGCGCAAGGCAAGCCCGTCAGCGATCTGGAGTTCCTTCGCCGCCTGACGCTGGACACCTTGGGGCAGATCCCGTCCCTCGACGAGATCCGGAGTTATCTGGCCGACCCGCCCACTTCGCGCCGTCAGAAGGCAATCACCCGCCTGTTGGCCGATCCGGGCTGGGCGGACCATTGGGTGAGTTACTGGCAGGACGTACTGGCCGAGAATCCGGGCATCCTGAAGCCGGACCTGAACAACACGGGTCCCTTCCGCTACTGGATTCACCAGAGCTTCCAGGATCGCGTCCCGTTTGACCGTTTTGTCGCGGAGCTGGTCAATATGGACGGATCCAAGACCATGGGCGGTCCGGCGGCCTTCTCGCAGGCGACTTTGAATGACGCACCGATGGCCCAAAAGGCTGAAGTGCTGTCTCAGGCATTTCTGGCGCAGCGGATGGGTTGCGCGCGGTGTCATGACGCCCCGTTCCACCCCTACAAACAGAAGGATCTCTTCTCACTGGCGGCGATGTTGAAGGGTAGCCCGTTGCAGTTGCCGGTGACCAGCACCGTTCCGTTGGTGGAAGGCGCCCGGCGGCCGGCGGTGAAGATCACGCTGAAGTCAGGCGATTCGATTGCGCCCGAGTGGCCCTTCGCCAACCTGATCCAGCATGCGGATGCTTCCGCTATCCCGGCCCAGGGCAGCGTGCCATCGCGGCGCGAAGTGGCCGCCTTCCTGATCGCCCCGGAGAATGACCGCTTCGCCAAAGTTCTGGTGAATCGCTTGTGGAAGCGCTACCTGGGCACCGGACTGGTAGAGCCAGCCGATGATTGGTTCCATGCCAAGCCCGAGAATCCGGAGCTGCTGGAGTTTCTATCGCGCCAGTTCCTGCTGAGCGGCTATGACTTGGCGCATGTAGCCAAACTGATCTTTGAATCAGCGGCCTATCAGCGCGCTCCCCAATCCCGGCGCAAGATGTCCGCGGAGCAGTTGGTGGATTCGTTGCACCGGGCCAGTGGCAAGGAGTTTCTCTGTGAGGAACTGAATCTGAATCCCGCCGGAGACCGTCCCGCGACGCAGTTTCTCAATCTGGGCCGGCCGGAACGGGCCTGGGAGATGACGGCCTTGTCGAACGAACGGGATCGCCCCTCGCTTGCCCTACCGATGGCGCAATCGCTGGTGGACATCCTGATGACTTATGGCTGGCGTCAATCACGCCAAAGCCCGGTGACCACTCGCGATGACGCGGCGTCGCCGATGCAGACTCTGATCCTGGCCAATGGCGCGCTGGGGATGCGGATGGTCCGGCTGACTGATGATTCAGCATTTACGGCACTCGCCGTCGACGCGAAGGGGTTGCGAGAGGTGATTGAGACGAGCTTCCTGCGGATCCTTTCTCGACCGCCCACGGGCGAAGAGGTGCAAGTGTTCCAGCGCCTGCTGGAGCCGCACTGGAAGAGCCGTCTGGTGGCCGGAGCCGCTTCCACATTGACGCAGCGCAAGAGTGACCGCCGAGTCTCCTGGTCCACCCACTTTGACGCCGAGGCCACGTTGATCCGCATGCGGGAAGAACGCGAAGCGCAGTTGGGAGAGCCGCCCACCGCTCGGCTGACGCCTGAGTTCCGTGAGCGCTATGAAGATGCGCTGTGGGCGTTGGTGAATTCACCGGAGTTTGTGTTGCTGCCATGATCACCCGTCGTGCATTGCTTGGTTCAATGGCCGCGCTGCAGGCGGCGCCGCTGCCTAAAGGCAAGGCCGAGGCTTGTATCTTTCTCTGGCTGGGCGGCGGTGCGGCCCACGTCGATACGTTTGACCCCAAAATCAAGGGCGACGGTAAGAAGAAGGCCGGCTCCTACTACGATTCCATCGAGACCTCCGCGCGCGGAATCAAGGTAACGGAGCACCTGAAGCGGACGGCCCGCGTGATG
>JAPKYX010000082.1 GCA_026394075.1 Acidobacteriota bacterium | reverse complement strand
GACCTGCTTTTCACGCACGCGTTCCTTGATCAGCTTCCAGGTGCTTTCCGCCACGCCCCTGATCTCCACCCTGCAGTTCAGCTCGTCGCCGTTGTCGTCAGCGGCCAGCCAGCGGGCCCCGCCGGTGCCCTTGGCATAGGACATCGACGAGGAGCTGCCGGAATCGAGGCTCAACGACGGGGCACTGCTCCGGCGCGTCCGGCCGAGCGGCGGCCGCGTGATGCTGGGCGTTAGGTTCAGCGTGATCGTGTTCTGCGGAAAGCGGTAGTTCACCGGTGTGGCTTGTACTTCTTCGATGCGCGGTGCCAGATTCTTGGCCATCCAGGCAATGTCGACGCCACCCAGTTCGGGTGCGGCACTTCCTGGGGCGGCGGCGGGCGTAAAGGTGGCCTTCCATTGCAGGAAGCGGGCGGGCGGTGAGGTCAGGCGGCCATCTTTCAGGGGGGCCCAGGCGCTCCAGTTCTTTTGCGGGCGGTCGAGATTGCCGCTGCGGGTCTCAAAGCGGATGGTGCCACCGGCCAGAGTCACGTCGTCGTTCAAGCGTCCCCAATAGGAGAACGTGCCCGCATCGAATACGTCGCTCTCCACCGTGCCACGCTTTTCGAGTCCCGGACCAATGGCGAACACTTTGCCGGCGTTGCCGGTGGCCGCAAACAGCCCGGTGCTGCCGCCGCCTGCGAAGCCGGTTACTTGCGTGGCCGGAGTGTTCACCAGCAGCGTGCTGAGCACCGGTGACTCCACGCGGTAGATGCTGCCCTTGTTGCCCGCGCCCAAAATCACTTTGCCTTCGGCGTCCACGCCCAGCGCGTAGACCACTTCCTGCGCGTGGCTCCACAGCCGGCGGGGCGCGCCGTCCGCGTCGAGCTCAATCACTTCCGATCCGCCCTGCACCATCGCGGCGGGTGGAAGTTGCGGCGCAGCGGGCGCGGCGGGGCGTAGCCGGGGGCGGCGCCTGACCGGCGGCTTGGCCCGCGGGTGGTGCCGGAGCTGCCGGCAGCGCCAGGACCATCGGTGCTGACAACGCACCTTTGTTGCCCACCGCAGCCACCACGACACGGCCATCGGCCAGGGCCGTGATGGCGGTCACTTCTCGCTTGGCGGTCTGATAGAGGACAAAGCCGGAGCCATTGGGGGCGACGCGCAAGATCACTCCGCCGGGCTCCGTGCCGACAATCAGGTTGCCCTTGGTGTCGAAAGCCATCGCCCGGGCGTGGGCCTCATCCAGCTTAAAGAACACGCTGCCTTGCCCATCGGGCCGGACACGGTGGATCTCGCCCTGATCGCCGGTGGCGACGAACAGGTCGCCCTGCGCGTTGAAGGCCAGCGCCCAAATATAGCGGGCCTTGGGATCGAAAAAGACGGCGGGCTTGGCATCGGCCCCGATGCGCCACACTTTGCCATCGGGCAGCGTGGCGGCGTAGAGGCGGTCCTGCTTGTCAACCGCGAGCGCGTGGATCTCCAGGCCTTCCAGCTCAGCCCAGGACGCCATTTTCCGGTCAGCGCCGGACCGGAAGATCTTCACCGTGCTGCCGCCCGTGCCGCCGCCGGCGGCGTAGAGCATGCCTTTGGAATCGCGCACAATGGCCCACAGATAAGGCGTGGCGGCGTCGAACAGCTCCGTCACGGCGGGGGCCAGCGCCAGGCGGCCATCGCTGCGCAGGGAGATGCCTTTCAGGACAGCCTTCTCGTAGTCCGCGTGCTCATTCTGAGACCAGGTGCGGGTTTCCACCGCCAGGGCGGAGGCAAGGCTAAGCGCGGCGGCTACCGCGAAGGGAAAGAGTCGTTGATTCATTCGTGCGGGCCTAGCGGACGGAAATTCTGACGGAGGCGCTGCCGGAGATGACTTGGTCGAAGTCGAGCGTCATCTGCTCCGTGGCGGTTTCAGCGGAGCTGATCAGCGGCCGGCTGGGGCTGCGTGAGCCACTCATCACGCTCATCACCGAAGCGGGCAGATTGGGTAGCGCCTTGTCCTCGGAATAGAGTGTGGGCCGTGATTGCACCAGCGAGACGTAGACGCGGGTGTTGGTCCGTTCCTGTTTGATCAGCGAGACGATCTGCGGCACATCGAGATAGCGGTTCACCATGCCCGCCGCCGATTGCAGGCGGTTGAGCGTGTCAGCATCGGAGAGCAGCAGGCGATGCTCGCCCTTGGCCAGATTCGCGGGCACCTTCAGCTTAAAGGTGCGTTCCTGCCGGGTGCCGCGGTAAGGTCGCAGATAAGCCTTGACGCTGATTTCGTCGCCGGGCTGCACTTCGGTGGAGGAGGTCCAGGCGCTCTCGATGGCGGCTACCTGCCGGTCTGGAATCACGTCCACGGTGAGGTTGACGCTCTTCAACTTGGGTGGTTCAATCGAGTTCGCGAAAAGCCGGTTGAACTTGTCCGCCCACCAGCCGGCCAGCACCATCGGCGCGGGCATCGGCATCTCGCCGGAGGATTGCATGGTCTTCAAGTCGATTTTGCCCAGGCCTTCGAGTTCAATGGAGCCAGAGAACCGGTAGGTGGCCTCGTCGGCAAACTCGTTCAATTGCTGGATGGAGTTGAACAGGGTCAACATCATCAGGAAGGGCGTCCATTTTTGCTGGATGAAGATGTTGAAGCGGAAGTCCTTCTGGTTGACGACGGTCTTGGAGTCAGAGAGATTGCGGATCTTCATGGCCACCGGGATCATGGGGGCCTGGTCGCCCAGCACGCCCATGATGCCGGAGTGCCGATCCTGCTTCAGTGCGCCGACAATCTCGGTAGCGTTGCCGATCTTGTTGGGTTGAAACGCGCTGCCCAGCACCATCAAAATCTCGCCGCGCGACATGGGCATCTCCACGGGGCCCAGGCCGAAGAAGGGGTGTCCGAAGGCCAGCACCCGGCGGCCGTCGTTGTAGGAGACGGTGCCCAGGCCGGTGACGCTCATGTCGCCGGAAACCAGTACGCCGGTGACGGTTTGGCCGGGGCGCAGGGCGGTCTTCCAATCGGGCGCGGGCTTCACTTCGTAGGCTGTGCCACCACCGCCGCCCATGACGGCCTTGACGCCCCACTGTGAAAAGAAGGGCGAAAACTGCCGCATCGTCTCTTCCTGGATGCCGGAGAGAGTCAGCGGCGCTTCAATGGGAATCATCAGCGGTTGGGCCGCGACGGCCTGGCCTGCCGCATACTGGCTGGGCAGGTACTCGCCGGGTAGAGCAAGGCCGGCCAGAGTGCGAGCTTCGGCAGTGCGTGACTTGTCGAACTCGTTGATTTCGAGCATCAGCTCAATGGGCGTGATGCCGCAGATGGCGTCGGGGGAAAACACGCTCAGCCGGAGCGCGACGGCGCCCACCAGCTTGCCGTCAATGTAGACGGGCGAACCGGACATGCCGCCGGCGACGTTGGTGCGGGCCGCTTTGCCGCCCATTTTTCCGAGGATGATGTCCTGCTTGGGGCCCCAGGCGTTCTTCATCAGGCCGATGATCTCGATGGGTACGGCTTCGGGTTCCGTGCCTTCAAAGACGGTCCAGGCGATGGCCTTCTGCCCGGCCTTCACTTCGCCAATTTTCATGATGGTGGCGGGGCCGGCTTTGGGCGGGGCCATCGTTTGGGCGTTGAGGCCGCCCAAGGTGAGTCCAACAATGAACCAACGAAACATGGTCATCAGTCTTTCATTATGCGGCACTGGCTTACGAATTAATCGGTGATGCTGGAGCGACGGGGGAATGTGCAGTCGCCACCCGAACCCATCAACTCTCTTTAGTGATGACTCCGCGCCGGGCAAAGCCGTGCAATCTTTTCCTGCTCGGGCGGGCGCTGAGGCAGGGCGCACCCGGAACTGCACTCTTTTGATATGATTCAACATGAAATCTAGACTGAGGAGTCACGGATGAGCCGAATTGTTGGAGTTTGCTTTCTTATTGCCGCGAGCGCGCTGGCTGCCTATGGGCAGGTAACGACAGGCACGATTCTTGGAACCGTCACCGACACCACCGGGGCGGGCGTCCCGGCGGCCAGTGTGACGATCACGGAAGTCAACAAGAACACGACTAGCCGTATCAAGACCGATGAAGACGGCGTGTTTAACGTCCCCTTCCTTGTGCCGGGTGTCTACACCGTGACCGTCGAGAAAGAGGGTTTTAAGAAGGGCGTTCAGCAGAATCTGGCGCTCGAAGTTGACCAAAAGGCGCGCGCCGACTTCCAGTTGGCGGTGGGTAATGTGACCGAGACGATTGAGGTGACGGCGGCGGCGGCGCTGGTGCGCACGGAGTCGGCGGAACTGGGCGAAGTGATCGGTACGCGCGCCGTGCGTGAACTGCCGCTCAACGGGCGCAATTTTGCCCAACTGGTTTATCTCAATCCCGGTGTGACGCCGGGCCAAGCGGGCGAGAACCTTTCCGGTGCTTCGACGTTTAACCCGCGCGGACCGTCTAACTTCAACGCGCTGGGCAGCCGCGCCAACACCAACGCTTGGCTGATTGACGGTATTGACAACAATGAATACACGTTCAACACGGTCATCGTTGCGCCATCAGTGGAGTCAGTCCGCGAGTTCAAAACTTTGACGGGCGTGTTTTCGGCGGAGTTCGGGCGCGGGGCGGGCGTGGTTTCCGTCTCCACGCAGTCCGGTTCCAATGACCTGCACGGCAATGTGTTCGAGTTTCACCGCAACCACGTGCTGGATGCGCGGAACGTGTTTGCTCCCGCCGGACAGCGGAAGCCGGTTTTCCGACAGAACCAGTTTGGCGTGGCCGTGGGCGGCCCGGTGATGATCCCGAAGATCTATAACGGCAAGAACCGGACGTTCTTCTTCTTCGACTACGCCGGCTTGCGGTCCGGCCGCGGAATCGCGACCGTCAACACGGTCCCCACCACGCCGATGCGGAACGGCGACTTCAGCCAGTTGATCGCTTCCGGTGGCCCCAACCTGATGATTTATGACCCGCGCAGCACGCGGACTGTGGCCGGATCCACCACGCCCGTCCGGGATCCCTTTCCGGGCAACGTGATGCCGTCTTCGGCCATCAATCCGGTGGGCCGGAACGTCTTGAGCATCTACCCGGTGCCCAACAGCCCCGGCCGCGTGAACGGTCTCTTTGATAACTTCACTTCGGTTCCCAACCGTCTGGTGCGGGACAACGTCTACACGGGCCGCTTCGATCACGTGGCCAGCACCAAGGACAACCTGTTCTTCCGTTACACCTACAACAACTACAACCTGAATGCGCCGCAGGGCCAGTCCAATTGCTGCCTGCCGACGCCGGCGGACGCGGCTTCCCGCTTTACGCTGGGACCGTACGTGGCTGGTTTGCAGGACACCATCCTCACCACCCAGGGTTCGGCCTTCAACTGGACGCGTATCTTGAAGCCCAACCTGCTGCACGAGTTCCGCGCAGGCTTTGCCCGCACCAACCCGATCACCACGCAGCAGGACATCGGCATCAACGCGGCCAGCTCACTGGGTATCCGCAACATCAACCTGAATCGTCAGTCCTCGGGTATCCCGACCATCAACATCGCCGACATCACCGGCCTTTCCGGCGGCCCGGCGTTCTTGCCCGTGAATCCTTTGCAGACGCACTATCAGTTGGACAGCGCCTGGAATTGGACCATTGGCAAGCACACGCTGAAGTTCGGCTGGCACATTGTGCGCCGCGACGCCCAGCCTTTCGTCAATGAAGCTGTGCGCGGCAACATGAACTTCAACCGCGCCTTCACGGCGGACCCGTCGCGCCCGGCAGCTTCGGGCTTCGGCCCGGCCACGCTGTTGACCGGATTCATGAACAGCGGCAACCGCTCCGGTGTGTTTGAGCCGTTCTATCTGCGCATCTGGGAAAACTCGTTCTACCTGCAGGACGACATCAAGCTGAGCCGCCGGCTGACCCTCAACCTGGGTGTCCGGCACGAAGCATTTTTGCCGGAGACCGAAAAGTATGGCCGCTTGCCGAACTTCGACCTGGGTTCGCTGCGCATGATCTATGCGGGCGAAAACGGTGTCTCCGCCTCGGCCAACAAGCAAGCCAATTGGCGCAACTTTGGCCCCCGCGTGGGCTTGGCCTATGACCTGACGGGCAACGGCAAGACGATCATGCGCGCGGGTTATAGCTTGGTCTACTTCCCTGATCCGGTGACGGCCAATGGTCAGATCGGGTTGAATGTCCCGGTGTTCTTCACCCAGTCCCTGGCTTTCCCCGATTTCCCGGTGGGTATGCAGTCCGTCGCCGCCATCGACAATCCTTTCCCGCTGCCGCAGGCGGTGAAGCCGCGGACCACGGCGGAGCTGAATGCTCTGTCGCCCGCTCCGCGCATCAACGGCCATTCCTTCCTGAACCGGACGCCGTACATGCAGACCTGGACCGCCAATTTGCAGCGCCAAGTCAGCCAGTCGCTGATGGTGGAACTGGACTATGCCGGTTCGACCGGAATGAATCTGGCCCAGGCCTATAATCCGAACGAAGTGCAGCCCGGCCCGGGTGCGCTGGCACCTCGCCGCCTGCTGCAACCGTTGAACAACATCGTCAACATGTTCTTCGTCGAATGGCGCTCCCGCAGTTCCTTCCACAGCATGCAGATGAAGGCCACCAAGCGGTACTCGAACGGCCTGCAATTTCTGGCGGCCTACACTTGGGGCAAGTCACTGGACTACACGGGTTCAGTGGGCAGCGGCGGCGGTGCATCGGGTGGTCCGCAGACGGTCACTTGTCTGGATTGCAACCGTGGCCCTTCGGGCTTCGACGTGCGCCATCGGGCGGTGTTCAGCTACGTCTACGACCTGCCGTTTGGCAAGGGCAAGCGGTTCGATACCAGGAACAAGTTCGGCAACGGTGTGGTGGGTGGCTGGCAAGTGAGCGGCATCACCACGCTGACCACGGGCCGTCCGTTCACGCCGAGTTTGGCGGCGGGCGTCAACAATGGCGCACCCAGCTGGCCGAATCGCACCAGCTGTTCGGGCAAGTTGGACAATCCGGTTCCTGATCGCTGGTTTGACCCCAGCTGCTTTGCTGCTCCGTCGGCCTTCACCTACGGCAACGTCGGCCGGGGCATTCTCTATTCACCGGGGAATAACAACTTCGATGTTTCCATGGTGAAGAACAACCGGTTTGGCCCGGCTGAGCGCATGAACGTGCAGTTCCGGTTTGAAGCGTACAATCTCTTCAACTCGCCCTACTTCGGCTTCCCGAACGCCGCCATCGGATCGCCCACGGCGGGCCGCATCACGTCCACGGTGGGCGAGAACCGCAGCCTGCAGTTGGCGCTGAAGTTCGAATTCTAGCGCCTGGTGGGGTGGACCATACTGGTTCCCACTCCGGCCCATGAGTGTTCCACAACCGTGTCGTCCCGTTCCGATGGGGCGGCGCGGTTGCGTGCTTTCCGCCGCGCTTGATGCCGGCATCCATCCTCTCGGGCTGGCCTGGACGCGCCTGCCCAATCCCCACAATCGTTAATAGCAGCCACACTCAAAATTAATGATATTGTGTTAATGCGTCCTGCTCCGTAGCGGACCTTAAATTGCTTTAGTGGGGTAAACCTCGATGAAGAGGCTTTTGTTTGTACTCTGTTTGTTAATTTCCCTTGGACTGCCTATGTTGGCACAGACCTTGGGTGAGATCACGGGTGAGGTTCGCGACACCACCGGGGCCAGTGTTCCCGGCGTTACCGTCAACATCACCAACACCGCCACCAACGCCAAGCGTAGCTCGATCACTAATGACGCTGGCATCTACAGTTTTCCTTCTCTGCCTCCTGGTGCCTACAGCTTGAAAGCGGAGAAACAGGGCTTTAAGTCCGCGACCGCCGCCAACGTGGAAGTCCAAGTGCAACAGACGGTGCGTCTCGATCTGGACATGACGGTCGGTTCCGTCAGCGAGAGCATTGAAGTGAGCGCGCAGGCCAGCGCCCTGACCACCGAGAACTCGACGCTGGGTACTGTGGTCGAAAACAAGCGCATCGTTGAGCTGCCGCTGAACGGCCGCAACTACCTGCAGCTGGTGTCCCTGTCGCCCAATACTTCGACGGGCTTCCCGTCGGCCGGTCAGGCGCGCAGCCGCCAGGGCGGATTCCGGTCGGAGAATTCGATCGCCGTCGGCGGTCAGCGCAGTTCGTTCAACCACTACTCTCTGGACGGTGTCGAAAACACTGACCCCAACTTCAACACCTTCGTCATCCAGCCGTCGATCGACGCGTTGCAGGAGTTCAAGGTGCAGACCGGTGTGTATCCGGCCGAGTTTGGCCGCGCCACGGCGCAGATCAACGTGCTGACCAAGTCCGGCGGCAACCAGTTCCATGGCACCGCATTCGAGTTTCTGCGCAACGACAAGCTGGACGCCAAGAACTACGCGTTCAACGTGAACCGCCCGCCCAAGGATCCGTTTAAGTGGAACCAGTACGGCGGTACGTTCTCCGGTCCGGTGATTATTCCGAAGCTGCTGAATGGCAAGGACAAGCTGTTCTTCATGGGCAACTATGAAGCGTTCCGCCAGCGCCGCCAGACGCAGGCCATCTACAGCCTGCCCAGCGCCGCGATGCGCGGCGGCAACTTCAGCGAGATCGCGGGCGGAATTTTTGACCCGCTCACCCGGACTGTGGCCGGAACGGTGGTGGATTCACTACCCTTCCCCAATGCCACCATCCCCACCAATCGCATCCAGCCGATCTCGACGAAGCTGATGGAGTTCTATCCGGCACCCAACACCGCCACCGCCGTGCCGCGCGTGCGCAACTTCCAGCAGGCGCAGGGTGCGCCGATCAACCGCGATCAATTCATTCTCCGCATGGACTGGAACGAATCGTCCCGGTCCCAGTGGTCCGGCCGCTACAGCTGGGGTGATGAAGTGCAGTTCAATCAGGGCTTGAAGCTGAACGGCGCGCAGATTCTCACCAATGTTGAGCAGTACATGGGTTCGAACACCCGGACGCTGTCGCCCAACATCGTCAATGAGACTCGCTTCGGGTATACCCGGTTCTACAACTCGACGGCCCGCGAACTGGCGGGCGTCCGCGACGTCGTGACCGAGATCGCCATCCCCGGCTTGAAGGGCGGCGCGCCGATCACCTATGGCATCCCCTCCATCGGCCTCACCAACTACTCCGGCTTTGGCGACGACTCCGAAGGTCCGTACGAGAACAAGAACCGCTCCATGCAGTTCCTGAACAACACCAGCTGGGTGAAGGGCAAGCACACGATCCGCTTTGGCGGAGAGTACCGCACCGACCACTTCAACCAGGACGGCAACCAGTTCGCTCGCGGTTCGTTTGGCTTCGAAGTGAACGCCAGTCGCCGCGCACCGACGGGTGCCAATGCCGGTGGCGACGCCTTTGCTGATTTCCTGCTGGGCGAAGTCCGCCGCGCCGAGACCGCCGTGGCCATCGGTAGCGCCCGCTTCCGCGCCACCAGCTGGGCGTTCTATGTGGATGACACCTGGAAGTTGACCAGCAAGCTGACCCTGTCTTTGGGTCTGCGCTACGAGAACACGCCGCCCTGGGAAGATTCCAGCGGCCGCCTGTTCACCGCCTTCATGCCTTACATGGATTCCACACCCGGCATCACCGATCGCAGCCGCTACCCGGTGTTCCTGCGTCAAGGCAATGGCAGCAACCCCTACGACGGCATCGCCATCCGCTGGCCCGGCATCGACGTGGCCCAGGATGGCCGCCTGGGCAACCGCCTGGTGCAACGCGACAACAACGATTTCGCGCCGCGCATCGGCATCAGCTGGAACCCGACGTCCAAGTGGGTGATCCGCACCGGCGCCGGTATGTTCTACACCCAGGACACCGGCAACCCCCGCTTCGACATGGCCCGCAACACGGCCGGCCGTTTCCGCAAAGAATCCGACAGCACCCGGCCCGACACGCAGTGGGCCAATGGCTTTGCGTCGATCACCGGCGCCCTGCCGCAGATTGCCAACCCCTACACGTTTGCCAACCTCTATGAGCGCCGGACGCCGTACGTCATGCAGTACCTGTTCAACGTGCAGCGCGAGTTCTCGCAGAACCTGGTGTTGGAAGCGGGTTACCTGGGTTCGATCAGCCGCAAGCTGGAATCATTGCGCGCAGTGAATGAAGCGATCCCGGGCACCACCGGTTCGGTGATTTCACGGTCGCCCTATCCGTTCTTCGGCCGCATCCAGTTGGTGGACAACGGTGGCCGGGGCAACTACAACTCGCTGGGTGTCAAGTTGACCAAGCGCTATGCCAACGGTTTGTCGGCGCTGGTGTCCTACACCTACGCCAAGTCGATCGACGAGACGTCCGGCATCCGCGTCAACGACGGCGATACGCTGTTCCCGCAGAACAGCTATTGCATGCGTTGCGAGCGTGGCCTGTCGACCTTCGACACGCGTCACCGCGCGGTCACCTCGATCCTGTATGACCTGCCGGTGGGCAAGGGCAAGGCTTGGGATATCTCCAACCGCTTCGCCAATGCCGTGCTGGGCGGGTGGCAGCTGGGTTCGATCATCACGATGTCGACCGGCTTCCCGATCACCGTCACCTCGGGCCGTGACCAGTCGAACACGGGTGCCGGCTTTGACCGTCCGCTCTACAATGCGGGCGTCAACCCGAACCTGAGCAACCCGGACCCGACCCGCTGGTTCAACCCCGAAGCCTACGTGCTGCAACCGTTCGGCACCTTCGGCAACGTGGGCCGCAATACGCTGATCAGCCCGTCGATCTTTGGCATGGATTTCTCCACGCTGAAGAACTTCAACATGCCGGTGGAAGGCCACACGCTGCAATTCCGTTTTGAAGCGTTCAACCTGCCGAACCACCCCAACTGGGGCAACCCGGACACCAACGCCGGCCAGATCGTCCGCAACTCCGCGGGCCAGATCACCAACGCTGGTAACTTCGGTGTCCTCACCGGCACGCGCACCAACATGCGCCAGCTGCAGTTCGCGTTGAAGTACATCTTCTAAAGCGTCAGGACACAAGCAAGCAAGTGAAAAGGCCCCGGGCTTCGGCTCGGGGTCTTTTTTTGTGTTGGAGTAACTTCAGTGGGCGGAAGCAGTAGTAGCGATCGAGGAGAACGGCATGAGATCACTGATGGTGTTGGTGCTGATGGCGCTGGGCGCGTGGGGGCAGACCGCCAGCGAGGCCGTGCGGCTGGTGGAGGGCAAGCAGACGCCGAACCGGCAAGGGCTGGATGGATTCACCATCGAGGAGCTGATGGAGAAGTTCCACGTTCCGGGAGTGAGCGTCGCCGTGATCCGAAACTTTGAAGTGCAGTGGGCGAAGGGCTGGGGCTTCGCTGATGCCGAAGCCAAGACTCCCGTTGTTCCCGAAACAATGTTTCAGGCCGCTTCGATGAGCAAACCGGTGGCGGCGCTGGGCAGCTTAAAAGCAGTTGAACGAGGCCTGTTCACGCTGGATCAGGACGTCAATACGATCCTCAAGACGTGGAAGGTGCCCGGCAACCCATTTGCCGCCGGACGTCCGGTGACGCCACGCGGGCTGATGAGCCACACTTCCGGGACCGGCGATGGGTTCGGCTATCCAGGCTATGCGCCAGGCTCAATGCTGCCCACCGTCGTCGAGATGATGGAGGGACGTGCGCCCTCCAATACCGGCGCAGTGAAGCTGGTCCGGCCACCTTTTGAAGCCGCGCAGTATTCGGGTGGAGCGGTGACCATCCAGCAGATTGCCTTGAGTGACGCTGCGGGCAAACCGTTCGCTCCCCTGATGCAGGAGTGGGTGCTCGGCCCGATTGGGATGACCAACAGCACCTATCAGCAACCGTTGCCCGCCGAGCGCGAGAAACAGGCCGCGCGAGCCCACAATGGGGCGGGCAAGGGCAGCGCCGCCCGCTGGCATGTCTATCCGGAGATGGCGGCGGCCGGGCTCTGGACCACGGCGACCGATCTGGCCAAGTTCCTGATCGAAGTGCAGCTGACGCTGCAAGGCAAGAGCGGCAAAGTGGTGAACCAGAGGACGATGCAAGAGATGGTGACCCCCGTGGGCGTGGGCCCGTTTGCCGTCGGCTTCCAGATCGGTAAGTCAGGCGAGGGTTGGTATTTTGAGCACGGCGGAGCCAACTTCGGGTTCCGCAGTGACATGGTGGCGCACCGGGTGAAGGGCTATGGTGTGGTGATTCTCACCAATGGCGACGCCGGCGGCATTCTAACGCGTGAAATTCGGGAGCGGGTGGCGCGGGCCTATGGCTGGGATACGCTCGACAAACCCGTGTTGCGCTAACGCTGAAAGAACTCTTCCACGGCAACCGAGAAGCCCGGCAGGAGTGGCGTTTCGAGTAGCTGAGTGCCTCAAGCGTGGCTAAGTCCGAGACACGGTAGCGCGTCAACACCGCCATGCTGGTCACTTTACAGCGGAATGTTGCCGTGCTTCTTTTTCGGCATCGTGTCCACTTTGTTTTCGAGCATCCGCAGACCCCGGATCAGGTGCGGCCGCGTTTCGTGCGGTTCGATCACGTCATCGATGAAGCCGCGTTCGGCGGAGACGTAGGGGCTGGCGAAACGGTCTTTGAACTCCTGGACCTTTTCCGCGCGCGTCGCTTCCGGGTCAGCGGAGGCGGCGATCTCGCGGCGGTAGACAATGTTCACCGCACCTTCGGCCCCCATCACGGCGATCTCGGCCATGGGCCAGGCGTAGTTCAGGTCGGTCCGCAGGTGCTTGGAACCCATCACGCAGTACGCGCCTCCATAGGCCTTGCGCGTGATCACCGTGATCTTGGGCACCGTCGCTTCGGCATAGGCGTAGAGCAGTTTGGCGCCGTGGCGGATGATGCCGTTCCACTCCTGGTCGGTGCCGGGCAGGAAGCCGGGGACATCCTCGAAGGTGATGATCGGGATGTTGAAGGCGTCGCAGAACCGCACGAAGCGCGCGCCTTTCACCGATGAGTTCAGGTCCAGGCAGCCGGCCAGAAACGCGGGTTGATTGGCGCAAATGCCCACGGTGCGGCCATCCAGGCGGGCGAAGCCGACGACAATGTTCCGGGCGTAGTGTTCGTGCACTTCCATGAAGTCGCCGTCATCGACGATGCGGCTGATCACGTCCTTGATGTCGTAGGGTTGGTTCGATTCCTCGGGCACCAGGGTGTCGAGCGATTGGTCCATGCGGTCGATGGGGTCGCTGGAAGGTTTGCGGGGCGGTTCGTCACGGTTGTTGGACGGCAAAAACGAGAGCAGCCGCCGGATCTGGCGCAGGCAGGCGGCATCGTCCGGGGCCATGAAGTGGGCGACGCCACTGCGCGTGTTGTGGGTCTCCGCGCCGCCCAGGTCCTCTTTGTCCACTTCTTCGTTGGTGACGGTCTTGATGACGTCGGGCCCGGTGACGAACATGTGGCTGGTGCCTTCCACCATCAACACAAAGTCGGTCAGCGCCGGTGAATAGACCGCACCGCCCGCACAGGGGCCCATAATGGCCGAGATTTGGGGCACTACGCCGCTGGCCAGAGTATTGCGGAGAAAGATGTCCGCATAGCCGCCCAGCGACACCACGCCTTCCTGGATGCGCGCGCCGCCGGAATCGTTCAAGCCGATCACGGGCGCGCCGTTCTTCATCGCCAGATCCATGATCTTGACGATCTTCTGGGCGTTGGTCTCTGACAGTGACCCGCCCAGCACGGTGAAGTCTTGGGCGAAGACGTAGACGAGGCGTCCATGCACCAGGCCGAAGCCGGTGACAAAGCCGTCGCCATCGACGACGTTTTCTTCCATGCCGAAATCGCGGCAACGGTGGCGGACCAGCTTGTCCAGTTCTTCAAAGCTGCCCTCGTCGAGCAGCAGCCGGACCCGCTCCCGGGCGGATAGCTTGCCTTCTTTGTGCTGTCGTTCGGTGCGCGCGGGGCCGCCTCCGGCTTCCGCGGCGGCGCGGCGGCGCTCCAGTTCCTGCTGTCGTGTGGCTCTGCTCATCGGAAACCGTATCGTAGCTTCTTTACCCTACTCAGCGGTGTAGTAGCCGGCACGCGTCCGGATGCGGGCCCCGGGATAGCGGCGGCGGGCGGCGGGGGAGAGTTCTACTTTGATTGACCGCAAGACACCTGGAGGTGCTGGTGGTGGCCGGTAGATCACGGTGTAGCGGCTCCGCAGGCGCTCCATGATCTGCGGAAAGGCGCGGTCGGCCCGGTCTACCTGATAGGCTTCACCACCGGTTTGGTCGGCCAGCTTGAAGATGTCGGTGGGGACGAAGTCGGGGTTGCGGTAGGCTCCCGGTCGCACGAGTTTGGGCCGCTCAGCGGAGTCCGTCACCAGTGCGTTCAGCACCGCGTCGACGCCCCAGAGTTCGCGGAGCACCTGGGCCTCGGTGATCTGGTAGTTGAGGCTGGCGTTGTCGGTCAGGATCAGCACAGCGCGGCGGCTGGCCAGGTTCTTGTCTTTGTCGGTGGCCAGCAGACGACTGGCTTCGAGGACGGAGTTATAGATGGCGGTGCCACTGGGCAGGCGGTGCTGCTCGACGCCCACTTCGATCTCGCGGGCCACTTCCTCCAGGCTGCTGGAAAACTCGCTGAGCAGCTCCGTGCCACGCGAGAAGACCATCACGCTTACCCGGTCCTGCGGCTTTAAGTGCTGCAGCGCGGACTGCGCGGTGGAGGCCAGCTGGCGGGCATACTTTTTCATGCTGCCGGAGACATCGATCAGGATCACCAGCGCCACGGGTTCGGCTTCTTCTCCGAACCGGAGCAGCGTCTGCGGTTGACCTTCGTCGGTGATCTGGAAATCCGCCGGGCCCAGGCCCGTGATGATCTTCTTGCCGTCCAGAACCTGCACGTCGACGCGCACTTCCGAGACGTCGGCCCGGAAGGTGGCCTTCGGCGCAACAGGCTGTTGAGGTGCTGGCCTTTCTCCGCCCGAACCGGCTCCGGCGGGCAGCACCGGCAGCGCGCAGAATAGAAGGAGCAGCCGTAGCATCATTGTCATTATGCGGGTTGGCCGGCGCTGCAACCGCCACCGCCGCCCGGAGGGCAGGGAACCATCAAGGTCAAGAACATTATTGTGGGCACGGCGGGTCACATTGACCATGGCAAGACAGCCTTGGTGCGCGCCCTCACCGGCATTGAAACCGACCGGCTGAAGGAAGAAAAGGCGCGCGGTATCTCCATCGACCTGGGCTTTGCGCACCTGGACCTGCCGGGGCCGCTGCGGGCTGGTTTTGTTGACGTGCCGGGACACGAACGGTTCGTCAAGAACATGCTGGCCGGCGTGACCGGTATCGACATTGTGCTGTTTGTCGTGTCGGCCGAAGAATCCATTAAGCCGCAGACGCGGGAGCATTTTGATATCTGCCGGCTGCTGGGGTTGGAACGCGGCATCATTGCGCTGACGAAAACGGATCTGGTGGACGCGGAGATGGTGGAACTGGTGCGGATGGAAGTGGAGGAGCTGGTGGCCGGGTCGTTTCTGGAGTCCGCCTCCATCCACGCCGTTAGTGCGATCACCGGTGCGGGTTTGCCGGAACTGCGCGCGGAGATTGCGCGTCTGGGGAGCCTTGCCAGCGGAGCTTCAAAACCGGCCATGGGAGCTTCGACGAGAGGGAGCGGCTTTCCGTTTCGCCTTCCCGTGGACCGGGCTTTTGCCATGCGCGGGTTCGGCGCGGTGGTCACCGGGACGGTGGCGGCGGGGACGGTCCGGCTGGAGGATGAGCTGGAGCTTTACCCGGACGGCCATCGTGTCCGGGTCCGCGGCATCCAAGCCCATGGCGCTGCCGCCGCCACAGCGGGAGCCGGGCAAAGGACGGCCATTAATCTGGCGGGCGTCGAAGTGGGGCAGCTGCGCCGCGGGCAGACGCTGGCCCCGGCGGGAGTGTTCAGGGCCACGCGCGATGCCGGTGTCCGGCTGGAGATGCTGGAGGGCGCGCCGCCGCTGAAAGCTCGCACGCCGGTGCACTTTCATGTGGGCACCGCTGAAGTGGAGGCGGAGATCCGGCTGCTGGATGCTGTGGCGCCCTACGCTCGGCTGGTGCTGGCCGAGCCGCTGCTGCTGCTGCCCGGCGACCGGTTTATCCTGCGGCGCTTTTCGCCGGTGGAGACGATCGGCGGCGGCTGGGTGATCGACCCCTACCCCCCGCAACTGCGGCGCGGGCCGCTGGCCGCTCGGCTGGAGCGGCTGGATACCGCCGGACGCGCGGGGCAGATCAAGCTATTGGTGGAGGAAGCTCCGTTTGGCTTGCAGCCCGCCGAGCTGTTGGCTCGCGGGTTTACCACGACGGAAGTGGGCGCCAGCCCGCTGATTGACCCGGCGCGCGTCCTGGCACTGCGGAAGAAGTTGGCGGCCGTCGTGGCGGAGTTTCACCGGGAGCATCCACTGGCTCCGGGGATGCCGAAAGAAGAGCTCCGTAGCCGGGAACTGGCGGGGGCACCGGCGACGCTGCTCGATAGCCTTCTGGGCGAGGAACTGGTGGCGGAGGCGGAAGTGGTGCGGCTAAAGTCCCACCGGCTCCACTTGAAGCAGGACGAGGACGCTGCCCTGACCAAGATTGAGAACGCCTTCGCGCAGGCTGGACTGGCCGTTCCGGCGGCGGATGATGTCCTGGCCAGCTGCGGGGTGGAAGCCGGGCGCGCCAAGACTTTGCTCAGTCTGCTGCTGCGGGACGGCCGCCTGGTGCGCATCGGGGCCGGGCTGATCTATCATCGCGACGCCGTCGGACAGCTTAAGCAGGCGCTGGCGGCGCGCCGGGGGCAGCGCTTTGGCGTGGCGGAGTTTAAGGAATGGACGGGGGTTTCCCGCAAGTTTGCCATTCCGTTGCTCGAGTTTCTGGACCGCGAACGCATCACCCGGCGTGATGGCGACGCCCGGCTGATTGCGTAAACGATTCGTGTTCCGCAGGCCCGCCTACACGGGTTCGCTTTGCGGCCTACGCGATGTTTTGCGCGCTAGTAGGTAATCCGTTCCAGGACTTGCGGCAAATGGTTGAATTGACGTGCCCTGAATGGCCCGGTAAACTTAGAAATGTTGCGTTTCCGGTTGTAGTTTCTCCATCGCTCCGCCGCCCGCGGAGAATGATCAAGCGCCAAGTTCGGGGACAGATCGCATTGTGTTCAGGAGGAAGTTAACGCCCGTGGCAGAATCACAGCGTTTCATTTTTTCGTCCGAGTCGGTGACGGAAGGTCACCCGGATAAGATATCCGACCAGGTGTCGGATGCCATTCTCGACGCGATTCTCGCGAAGGACCCGATGGGCCGTGTCGCCTGCGAAACGCTGGTGACCACCGGTACCGTCGTGGTTGCGGGCGAGATCACGACGAAGAATATTCAGTTCTTCAAGGACATTCCGGACTTGGTTCGTGAGGTCATTAAGGACATCGGCTTCACCAGCTCGGAGTATGGTTTCGACTACCGCTCCTGCTCGGTGATGAACTTGATCCATGGCCAGTCTCCGCACATCGCGATGGGCGTGGATACGGGCGGCGCCGGTGACCAGGGACTGATGTTCGGCTATGCCTGCAACGAAACCCCGGAATTGATGCCGCTGCCGATCATGATGGCTCACAAGCTGGTGCAGCGCCTTTCTGAAGTCCGCCGCACGGGCGAAGTGCCCCACCTGCGTCCGGACGGCAAGAGCCAGGTTTCGGTGGAATATGTCGATGGCAAGCCCACCCGCATTGAAGCGGTGGTGCTGTCCACGCAGCATGATCCGCACCCCACCAAGCCCAACACCATGCCCGCCGGCCTGGTGGACAATATCCGCAAAAAGATCATCGACGTGGTGATCCCCAAGGAACTGGTGGACAAAAACACCAAGTACCACATCAACCCGACGGGTTGCTTTGAAGTGGGTGGTCCGCATGGCGACACCGGTTTGACCGGCCGCAAGATCATCGTCGACACCTACGGCGGCATGGGCCGTCACGGTGGCGGCGCCTTCTCCGGCAAGGATCCGACGAAGGTGGACCGTTCGGCCTGCTACATGGCGCGCTACGTAGCCAAGAACATCGTCGCGGCTGGCCTGGCCGACCGTTGCGAAGTCCAACTGGCCTACGCGATCGGTGTGGCGGAGCCGGTTTCGGTGATGGTGAACACTTTTGGCACCGGCAAGGTGGAAGAGACCAAGTTGACCGCGATTGTTCGCGCCAACTTTGACCTCACGCCCAAGGGCATCATCAAGACCCTGAACCTGCGCCGTCCGATCTATCGTGAAACCGCGGCGTTCGGCCACTTCGGCCGTGACGGCAAGAACTTCACGTGGGAAAAGACTGACAAGGCTTCGGCCCTGAAGAAGGCTGCCAAGTAGCTTTCCGGTAGTCACCGTTCAAAACAAAAGAAGGGGAGCGATGAACTCGCTCCCCTTTTCTATTTTCGGTTATGGCCCCATGCGTGAGATTGGGGCTTCTTCGGGGACCACGAAAAAGCCCCAAGCTTACGCATGGGGCTGATGGTTTCGTGAAAAGGTCCCAAGCTGACGCATGGGGCTGGTCGGGCTGCGAACGCCTTAGGCCAAGTTCAGCGCGCGCGTCATGGAGCCACGCTCTTCAGCGATCTTCTGCTGCAGCAACGTAATGGCATAGATCAGCTGTTCCGGCCGCGGCGGGCAGCCGGGTACGTAGATGTCCACCGGGATCACCTGGTTCACTGGGATCAGCGCGTAGTTGGAGAACACGCCCATCGACGTGGCGCAGGCACCCATCGAGATCACCCAGCGGGGCTCCGGCATCTGCTGGTACAGCTGACGGACCACCGGCGCCATCTTGTTCGAGACGCGGCCGGCGATGATCATCAGATCCGCCTGGCGCGGCGAGCCGCGGAACACTTCGGCTCCGAAGCGCGAGATGTCGAACCGGGAACCGGTCATCGACATCATCTCAATGGCGCAGCAGGCCAAGCCGAAGGCCATCGGCCAGATGGAGTTGGCGCGGCCCCAGTTCAGCACGCTGTCGAGCGTGGTGAGCAGAATGCCGTCGCCCAGTCCGCCGCCGTTGCCTTCGTCGTCGATCCGCTCAAAAAAGTCTTGCGGGATGGGTCCCAGGTCGATGCGATTTTCGAGTTCCATGACTTCCAGCTTCGAGTATCCCATAGAATCAAGATTGGACCTGAAAAGCGTTGCCCTCAGTCGCGGAATTCAGCCTGCGTACTACGATGTCTTCGGTCGCCGCCATGAGGCTAGCGACGCCGTGTTGCAAAGCATTCTGGACGCGCTAGGCCCCGCGCCGGAGGTTCCAGCCGGATCTGTCCCAGCGAAGCCGGCTGCTGACCATACGGTGCCTCGCGTCTGGCAACCGCCGGTGGCCCGGAAAAGTGCTGGTCTCGCCATTAGCCTCTATGGCCTCCGTTCGGAGCGTAACTGGGGTTGCGGTGACTTGGGAGACCTGCGCCAGTTGATTGACTGGGCCGTCGGGGCGCTGGATGCATCCTTCATCGCCCTCAATCCGCTACACGCCATCCACAACCGCCAGCCCTACAATACGTCGCCCTATCTGCCGCTGTGCTCGTATTACCGGAACTTTCTGTATCTGGATGTGGCGGCGGTGCCCGGTACCGGGCCGTACCTGCCGCCGGCGACTGTGCTGGCCGAATTGCGGGCCAGCGAGTTTGTCGAATATGAGCGGGTGGCGGAGCTGAAGCTGGGGGTGCTGCAACGGACCTTTGACGGATTCCAGGGCGATCCGGCGTTTGATGAGTTCAAGCGGCAGCAAGGCGAACTGCTGGAAGACTTCTCCTTGTTCTGTGCCTTGGACGAGCACTTTCGCCGCACCCGGCCGGGCACCTGGCTGTGGACTGATTGGCCGGCCGATTGCCAGCACCCGCGTCACTCAGGCAGCCGCGCTTTCTTTAAGGAGAACACGCGGGCCGTCGAGTTTTGGATGTGGCTGCAGTGGCAGTTGGACCGGCAATTGGACGCCGTCCAGCAGCATGCTCGTGATGCGGGGATGCCGCTGGGTCTCTATCATGATCTGGCGTTGGCCACCGATCGCTATGGGTGCGACCTATGGGCCAACCCGGACCACTTTGCGCGTGGCTGCCGCGTGGGTGCGCCGCCGGATGATTTTTCGCCCGAAGGGCAGGACTGGGCGTTCCCACCCCCTAACTCCGCACAGCATCTCCGGGATGGATACCAGTTGTTTACCGCTTCCATCCGGAATAACGCCCGGCATGGCGGCGCGCTCCGGCTGGACCATGTGATGCGCTTGTTCCGTCTGTTCTGGATTCCGGAGGGCTTTGCGGCGAAGGACGGCACTTACGTCGAAGAACGGTGGGCCGATCTGCTGGCGGTGCTGGCGCGCGAAAGCGCGGCCTTGGGTGTCCGGATCATTGGGGAGGATCTGGGTACGGTTACCGACGCGATGCGGCAGGCGCTGAATGAGTCGGGCATTCTTGGTTATCGCGTTTTGTACTTTGAGCGCGAACATGACGGCCGCTTCAAGCACCCGTCCCGCTATTCGTCGCAGGCCGTGGCGACCGTCACCACTCATGATCTGCCTACGCTGGCGGGCTTCTGGTCCGGGGCCGACATTGAGGCTCGACGGGCGGCGGGACTTGCGGATGAGGAAGTTTGTGCCCGGCACCGGGCGGAGCGCGCCCGGGATCGCCAGAACTTGCTTGATTGCTTGCACGAATGGCAGTTGGTGCCCTCCGGGACAGCGCGGCTGGCCGCGGAGATTCCGCAGTTAGGGCCGGAATTGGTGGCCGGCGTCATTGAACTTCTTGCCCAAACCAGTTGTGAACTTCTGGTGGTGAACCAGGAGGAGCTAACTGGAGAGGTCTACCAGCAGAATCTGCCAGGTTCCACGGCCCAGTATCCCAATTGGCGGCGCAAGATGACGGTCACGCTGGAAGAGTTGGACCAACGCCCGGACATGAGGGCCATGACGAACCGGATACGCGACATTATCATCCGGCATGACCGGGGGTTAGTGAAATGATCGCCGTCGCGCAGCGCGTGGCCTCCGCGAGGGTGACTGTGGCGGACGAAGTGACCGGGGAAATTGGGCCGGGCATGCTGATATTGCTGGGAGTAGCCCGCGGCGATGAGCCGAGTGATGCTTCGTATCTGGCCCGCAAAATGGCGGCGCTCAGGATCTTTCCCGATGAAAATGGCCGAATGAATCGATCAATCGGTGAGGTTGGCGGAGCTATACTGGCCGTCTCACAATTTACCTTGCTCGCTGACTGTGCCAAGGGTAACCGGCCCAGCTTTGACCAAGCCGCTCCGGCGGAGGACGCCCGCCGCTTGTATGAGTATTTTGTCGAGCAGGTGCGCGCGGCCGGGATACCGGTCCAGACGGGTCGCTTTCAGGCCGAAATGAAGGTCGAACTGGTTAACCAAGGGCCGATTACCTTGATCGTGGAATCACCAAATCACAAAAAAGATCGAAAAGATATTTGACATGAGTTGTTCACAACTTCATACTGATAACAGAAAGTTGTAGGGAGAATCAAAAACAATGTCTATTTCTGACCCGGCTTTGTTAAATGCCGCACTTGAAGGTCTGCTGATGCAGCAGGCTCGTTTGGAACAACAGATTGCCAGCGTCCGCGCCGCCCTGGGTGGCGGTGCCACGGTGGCTCGCCCCCGTAAGTCGGCCGCCAGCAAGCCGGCTGCTTCTGGCAAGAAGCGCCTCCTGAGCCCGGAAGCGCGCAAGCGTATTGCAGCTGCGCAGAAGAAGCGCTGGGCGGAGTACCGCAAAAAGCAGGGTGGCGAGACCGCTTAGTCGCGGTTTTTCTCACTAAGACAAGTTGCCCTTTAGGCGGCGCCTGGGATGGCTTGGCCCGGATCCCATCCGAACTGATCCATCATCTGCGTGACTGTCCCCTCTCCGGCAATTTTCCCTTTTTCAAAGAACAGAGCGCGGGTGCCCACGGCCCGCGCTAGTACCATGTCGTGCGTCACGACAATCTTTGGTTGGGGCAGTTCCCGGAGTAGTTCGATCAAGGTCCGCTGCCCTGGCGGGTCAAGATAGACGGTTGGTTCGTCCAGAACCAGCACGTCCGGCTCCATTGCCAAAATCCCCGCAATTGCGGCCCGTTTCTTTTCTCCCGCGCTGAGATGATAGGGGATCTTCTGCTCCGCTCCCGCCAATCCTACCCTTTGTAGCATCTTGCGGGCCAACCCATATGCCGCTTCGGCGGGCATCCCGAGATTCTGCGGGCCGAAGGCCACATCATCGAGAACGCTGGACATAAAGAGTTGCTCGTCTGAGTTCTGGAAGACGATGCCCACGCGGCGGCGCACTTCATTCAGTGTTGCTCGGGTGACGGTGACCCCACCCACTTGCACCTGACCTTGGCCTAACAGCAGGCCGTTCAGATGGAGCACGAAGGTCGTTTTGCCCGACCCGTTGGCTCCCAATAGGACAACCGTCTCGCCGGCGGACATCTCAAAGTTGATATTGTCGAGCGCCTTGGTGCCATCGGGGTACGAGTAGGAGAGCTGGCGAACTTGGACTAAGGGCGAGGGGTGGGGCTGCATTCCGTAACTCTTCAATTGTACGCTCCAGTGTACGATCAAGAGGGCAGCTACAGATTTTATGATCGTTGGCATTGGAACAGATCTAGCGGAAGTAAGCCGTATCCGGCTGGCGATTGAACGCTATGGCGACCGCTTTGTCCAGCGCATTTTTACTCCCGCTGAAATTAGCTATGTCGAACGTAAGGCCAATAAATATGAGCGTTACGCTGCCCGGTTTGCGGCCAAAGAAGCGGGGATGAAGGCGATTGGCACGGGGTGGAGCCGCGGGGTCCGGTGGCAGGATTTTGAGGTGGCTAACAAGCCCTCCGGCGAGCCCACGCTCCGATTCCATGGTGTGGCCGCCGAGGTGGCTGCGCGGCGCGGAGCCGTGAATGTGGTGCTAACCCTGACGCATACCGCAGACGTGGCAATGGCGGTGGTGATCCTGGAAGGTAAAGAGAAAGAGCCGGGTGCGTAGGGCGTCGACCGCCTGATTCGTTTGCTGGGGTTCGAAGGACTGGGCTCGCACAGCCCCATGCGTCAGCTTGGGGCTATTTGACGGGGCCAGGAAGAAGCCCCAAGCTCACGCATGGGGCTGGCCAACAATTCATCCGGCGAAAGAACTAGTTGGCGGTGCTCTTGGAGAGGGCTGGGCGCAACTGGGCTTCTTCCAGGCGGCGTGAATCCTGCCAGGTAAACAGCATCCGATGGATGACTGTCAGGTTGCCCAGGATCGCGATCACCCACAGTACGGGGGCCATGCGATCAAACAACGCGCCGATAATTAACAACACAACTCGCTCCGGGCGTTCCAGAAATCCTACCTTACAGGTCGGGATTGTGTTTTCCGCTCGCGCCCGGGTGTAGCTGGTCATGACCGAGGCGGTCATCACCACAGCTGTGAGGACGACATAGAAATTACGGTTGATCGACGCATAGTAGACCAGCAGCCCCATCAGCAGCGCCAAATCGGAGTAGCGGTCGATCACGGAATCGAAAAAGCCGCCAAAGCTGGTGACCTGGTTGGTTTCGCGGGCGACGCGGCCATCCACCATGTCGAAGATGCCGGCGCCGATGATCACCGCGCCTGCCCAGCGGAAACTGCCGCCGGCCAGCAGGACAGCCGCCCAGATATTGATCAGCAGTCCAATGAAGGTCAGCGCGTTGGGATGGATGCGGGCGAGCGCCAAACCGCGCACGATCAGCCGGATAATCGCGTTGCAGCCTTCGCCGATGGCTTTGGTAAGCGTCATGTAATCAATTGCGGGATGCGAAAATGCTTCCCGCTGACGAGTCTAGCTCACCTCATGGATGGTTGTCAGCCTTAGTACTTCCATAGTACGGCTACCACCCGGGATCACAATGCGCACTTCGTCGCCGACCTGTTTACCGAGCAGGCCTTTGCCGATGGGGGAAGTGGTGGAGACCCGGCCCGCCGCCGCATCGGCGTCCTCGCTGGTGACCAGATAATAGGTAACTTCCATTTCTTTCTGGGAGTCGTAGACCACCACGATGCTTCCCAGACCCACCCGGTCGGTGGCGATCTTGGAAACATCCACCATCGACAGATCTTTCAGCCGCTGGTGAAACTGAGCCAGGCGCGCGCTGACGTAGGATTGCCGCTCCTTGGCGGCGTGATATTCCGCGTTCTCGCTTAGGTCCCCGTGTTCACGGGCCTTCAGGATCTCTTTGGGCAGTTCATTGCGCAGCTCATATTCCAGAGCCGCGATCTCGGCTTGCAGTTTCTTCTTTAGCTCAATCACGTCAGTACTTCTAGCGATGATTATACGCTTCAGTTGCCGCCTGTCGCGCGCAGGGAGAGTTCGCCGCGGTAGTTGCCCAGTTCCAGCGTGAAGCTGTTGGTGACCCCGACGTCGGCCAGTTTGACCCGGACAAGATAGGTGCCGGGGACCTGGCGGTCAAGATTCACTGGTTCTTCAGCCGTGGTACCGGCCGAGACGGGGCGGATGGTGAACTGGTCGCTCAACACCGGGAGACCGGTTGTGTCAAACACACGGATGACCAACTGCACCTGTTGTCCCAGCCGCGGTGAACTGGGGGACTGGTCCAGCACCGTGTAGGAACTGGCCTCCTGGCTGGGCACGGCAAACCAATAGGGGATCCGCAGCGTCGTGCCCGTCGTGCTGGTCAACTGGACGACTCCCTGATGGATGCCCGTGGGCACTCCGGTGGCTTGCAGGCTGACGGCCAACGTGCCGGCTTCACCGGGGGCAATGGTCAAGGAGGAGGTGGAGATGGTCGGTGCCATGGTGCCTTCCCGCGGTAGTACCTCCACCTTTACCTGGTCCGGGTCCGGGCCCAGGTTCGAGATGGTGAACTCCCGGTTGACCGCAAAGTTTCCGCTCGGCACGCTGCCCAGGGCGAGCGAAACCGCCGAGGAGGTCAGCGGTGAGCGCAAGGCATTCTCCAGATTCAATAGCCCGGCGCCGGCCGCTGCCACGGGGAAGGATTGGGTGGTGGTGGAGGGCGTAAAGAGGCTGGCTCCGTTGATGATCAACGACCGGTATTGCGCCGCTGTCAGTCCCGGGCGTCCGCCGCGCAGGGTGGCCACGGCTCCGGCCACGATCGGGGAAGAGAAGCTGGTGCCGTTGGTCAGGATGTAGCCGCTGGCGTTGTAGGAGCGGCTGGTATTGTCCGCCGTGCCGGCCGCGGTGTAGACCGCTTGTCCGACGGCGATCACCTCCGGCTTGATGGTCAGATACTGGCTGGGGCCGCGCGACGAGAACGACGCCACTTGCCGGGATTCGGTATCGACGGGTTCGCCATTAAAGGCCAAGCGGGCCGACTGGGTCCCCTGGGCTAGTGAGGCCTTGATGGCCACGCCTTCGGCATTGCCGATCATGATCGTGGGCAGTTTGGCGGACTGGATGGTGAACGATGCCGGGCGGGGGGAGGTGGGCGTGGTGTAGATCAACGCCGCGGTGGCACCGGCGGCGGCGGCATTGTTCACTTTGTCCTCAAAGAAACAGCTGCCGCGTAGGATGAAGGCGATCTGCCCTTTCAGCGAATCTGCCGGTAGCGGAGCGCAGGCCAAGCCATCGCCGTCCAGCTTCTGTACATCAATCAACGTCCCCGAGATCGCATCAGCGGCGTTGGGGCCGTCGCTCAACACACCAAAAGCGGTGAGGGCGCCCACGGAAACGGGGAAGCGGAAGGTGCGGTCGTTCACGCTGGCGGCCACCGAGATGATGTCCGGGGCGGTGGCGGGGGCCCCCGCAGTCATTGGGCCAGGCCCTTCGTTCCCCGCTGCCGCCACAATCACGATGCCCGCCGCCGAGGCGCGTTGGGCCGCATTCTGATAGATGCTGTCCACGTCTCGCGACGACAGCAGGCTACCCAGGCTGAGGTTGATATGCCCGCCGCCGAGGCGCGTTGGGCCGCATTCTGATAGATGCTGTCCACGTCTCGCGACGACAGCAGGCTACCCAGGCTGAGGTTGATGACATCCATGCCATCCTTGATGGCGTCTTCCAGCGCGATCATCACCACGTCATCGGTAGCGCCGCCACCTACGTAGGGGAATACGCGGTAGGCACCTAAAAAGGCTTTGGGAGCCATGCCGGACATACGCGCGAAGTTGGCCTTGACTGGTGCGCCCGCGGCCGACATGGCTACACCCGTGCCGTGACCGTCCCGATCGCGGGCGGAGGTAGCTTCGGCGACGTCATAGAGGTCGTCATAGCTGCGCGCGGCGATGATCTTGCCGTTGATCAGGTCCTTGTCGGCCTCGCGGCGCGTTTTGGGAAAGCCCTCCGGCATGGTGAGCGATGTATCTTTCGTGCCCGGGTGATCCGGATCGATGCCGGTATCGATGATGCCAATCTTGATGCCCGCACCCGCCTTGTCGGCGCCGCCCAACGTCTGCCACACCTGCGAGACGCGGTGGATCTGCGCGGCACGGTCCAGCAGAGCGTGGCGCTGGTAGACCGCTACGACTCGCTTTACCCCGGGCTCCCCTTCCAGTCGGAGTGCGGCGGCGGCGCTCATCCGGACACTGAGGGCGTTGGCCACGGTATCCATTTGGCCCAGGACCTCAACGCCGGAAGCCTCCATCGTTCGACGGAATTGGGCTTGCTGGCGCTGGATGGTCAAGCGCTGGTTGGATGCGGCGCGGCCGGCGAGGATGTTGCGGGTACCGCGTAAGGCCGTTGGGCCGGCAGAGGTGGTGGGCTCGGCGAGGGCGGCCGCTTCCAGCACAGAAGGCGTATCCAGTTCCACCAGATATCGCCCGGGCACCAGTTGAGCGCTCAATGGCAGCAACGCGAAAATAAGCGAAGCAAAGGCCTTCATCACGGTCATCTCCTCCACCGGGATGCACCCGGTGGGGGCATCCGCATCTTATCGGACAAATAGTTGCGACGTCTGGGAGTCTACGCCCCCTATGTTCAGCTTAACTGGCTGGACACCGGTGGGCGCATCCTCCGGCACAATCACGTTTACCTGGTACAAACCCACACTGTCTGGGGTGAGCCCGGCAAAACTGACAGACGCGGTGCGGCCCCCGATGGTGACGGTTGGCTTTGTTAAAGTTTCTGACAGCGGTGGAACTCGCGAGGGCTCACCGGTGGCGGGCGTGTTGGTGATGGGGCCGAGGCCGTTGAGGAACAGCTGAATGGTCTTGCCGCGCTGGGCCGGGTTGGCGCTGTTCAGCAGCCGGTAATCCACATCCAGCGCCGCCGCCAGACGCCGGCCAGAGGTAGCGTCGTCAAACTCAAAGAAGCCCGGCGCGAATTCGGCCAGCGGCACGTCGATCACGGCGGTCCGAATGCCGTTGTTGATCACCTTCATCCGCGCCACGGTCTGGTTTGCGAACTCCCACGGAACCTGGACGTTGATCTGGCCTTCACTGACAAAATGCAGGCGTCCGGGCTCGCTGATGCGGCGATCCGGTGAATCGAACGTCACGCTGACGTTGGAAAGCGACACGGGCAGCGATGGCGTTGAGTAGATCCGCGTCAGTTCACTTAACGCTGCGCCTTTGATGGTGATGTAGGAGCCGGGGGCCACGGGGCGCCCGACCGCGAACGCCGCGGCATCGGTGACGCCATTGGAGTTGATCACGGGTATGGGGATGGTCCGGCCCTCGAAAAACTGGGTGAGTGCGCCGGCGGTGACGCGGAAGGATTGCTCACCCAGCGACGGGCCCAGGCTGACGTAACCTTCGCTGATGCCATATTCGTCGGTGCGGGAACTGGTGCTGACGGTTTCAATGCGGCCACCGCCGGAGACCGCGCTCCACACCACCGGCTGGTTCTGGACCGGAACGCCGAACTTGTCCAGCACCTTCAGCGACATCAGCGGCTGTCTGGGCTGGTCGTTGAGTCCTTGATTGGGAGTGCCCAGAAAGCTATTGCCGGCCAGCGAATAGATGTTGAACGGGACGCCGTCGCCAACCAAGTAGAGATACGGGATGCGGAGCGTGGTGCCGGTACCGGTAAGGGAAATGATGCCTTCATAGTTGCCCGCCGCCGGGCGGGCTCCGCTGAGCACGACGCTCAACTGGGTGGTCTGGCCTGGGGCTATCGAAAAGTTGGAGGGCGTGATCGTGAGCCGGGCGCTGGCATCAGCATCACGCGCCTGGATCTGCGCCGAGATGGTGGCCGCCGTCGTGGAGCTGTTGGTCAGCCGCAAGCCGATCGATCTGGATGTACCGGCGTAGACGCCGAAGCTCAGGGCGGCGGGGTCTGCTGTCAAGCTGACCCCCAAGGCCGCCGCGACGTCCAGTTTTCCGGCACCGGTGGAATTCACGCGGGCACGGATGCGACGGTTGTTGCCGTCGAAGTCGTCAATGTTGGGGTTGGCGGAGT
>JAPKYX010000139.1 GCA_026394075.1 Acidobacteriota bacterium | reverse complement strand
CGGTGTGCTCGCGCTAATGTTGTCCGCAGTCGGCCTCTATGGCGTCATCTCCTACGCCGTCTCGCGCCGCCGCACCGAGATTGGGGTCCGCATGGCCCTGGGGGCCACCCGCGTCAGCGTGGTGACGCTGGTTCTCCGCGACGGCCTGGCGTTGACCGCCTTGGGCCTGGTATTGGGCACCACCTGTGCCGTCTACGCCACCCGCTTCATCGAGAAGGGCGTGCTGTTCCAACTGAAACCGCTCGACCCGGCCAGCGTGGCCGCCTCGGTGATCCTGCTGGGCACCTGTGCCTTTGTGGCCGCTCTACTGCCCGCCTGGCGAGCGGCGGCCGGCGACCCGACAGTGGCGCTGCGGCAGGAATAGCTGATAATTCAGGTAGGAACTGTGAAATGGTCATCAGCCAAAGCATCGGACTGCCGGAGGAGGCGATCGTCGAGATCTGCCGCCGATATCAAGTCAGCGAGCTGAGCCTGTTTGGCTCTGCCGCCCGAGGTGAGATGCGTCCTGACAGTGACGTGGACTTCCTGGTGGAGTTCCTGCCCGCCGCCCGTCCAGGGCTATTGGGACTGGCGGCGATGACCCGTGAGCTGACGACTCTACTGGGGCGTCACGTCGACGTGGCCGTCAAACCCGCACTGAAACCCTTGATCCGCGCGAGTATTTTGGCGGAGGCCCGGCCGCTCTATGCGGCGTGACCCCCAGAGGCTCCAGGATATCCTCGACGCTCTTGACTGGATTGCGCGGGCGATCGCCAATCGCACCGAAGACGAGTTTGCGGCTGACGAAACACTCTGCTTTGCGGTGGCGCAACAACTGACGGTGGTGGGCGAAGCCGCTGCCCGCTTGACCGATTCGCTGACGGTCGGGAACCAGGATGTTCCATGGGCCGACATTGTAGGCTTGAGGAACATTCTGGTCCACGAGTACTTCGGTATCCATTGGCCCTTGGTTTGGCAGACCGCCGTGGATCATGCACCCGTTCTCCGCGTTCAGGTGGCAAAAATATTGGACCTCGAATCAGGCCGCTAGCCAAGTTGATCGTGGACCAAGCCGTTGTACAGGCCCCACCGGGTTACCATCGGAACGGATGCGCTGGAAGACTGCACTGTTGGTGATGTTGGTGATGGCGGGCCTGGCTCTGCTGGTCAACCGCGAATCACCCATCGGCGCCGGGCTTAGCCGCACCATCGCCAAAGACACTTCCGGCACCCCGGTGGTGGAATGGGCCACCCTGCGTGGTCTGGATAACCACACCGGCAAGTCGTCAAGCGAAGTAGCCGCCATTGATGGCAAACCGGTGAAAGTGCCGGGCTACATCGTACCCCTGGACGACGATACCCGGGAGATCACCGAGTTTCTGCTGGTGCCCTACATGGGTGCCTGCGTGCACACCCCGCCACCCCCGCCCAACCAGATGATCTACGTGAAGATGCTGAAAGGTGAAAAGGCGGCGTTCGGACTCAACGATGCGGTGTGGGTGGAAGGCGCAATCTTCGTCGGCCGGCGGAGCAGCCCCTATGGGCCGACGTTCTACGCCATGACCGCCAAGTCAGTGTCCGCCTACCAGTAAGCCTGCCTCTCGACGACTAAGCGGCGCAGGGCGCGCAACGGTGTTCGTGAACGGCGCGATACAGGGCTTGGCGGATCTGCGAAGGGGAAGTCTGGTCCTTCACCAAATACGCCGACACACTGTTGCCCATGGTGAGATCCCGGGACAGCTCAGCATCATCACCCGTCAGGATCACCATCGGCACGCGGTACGCGGTCGAAGCTTCCAGGGCGCGCTGGCTGCGGTAACCAGTCATCTCGGGTAACCCGAGGTCCAGCAGAACCACATCAATGCCCGGGTGTCCGACCCGCTTCATCGCCTGCGTCAGGTTCGGGCTCCATTCCAGTTGGAACCCCTCTTGTTCGCTCTTGGTCAAGCTCATCCGCACCAGCATGGCGGCTTCGGCGTCGTCCTCGACCAGCAGTACATGAATGGGTCCCGCGGTTGCTGAGTCAGGATCGTCGTGACGGTCGTGAATCAACGAGGCGAGGGGCTCGGGGGGAAAGCCATGCTGTCGCATACCGTAATCATCGGCCGGGAGTGCTGGCGTAATAAGCTTATTATGGTTACGACAGATGTACTCGCGGCTGGCGTAATTCGCACCCGTGGGAGCGTCGAGAGACGGCCAGCCCCGCCCGGCATGACCGGCCGCTCCACCCAACCCTGGGCCCAGTGTTGGCAGGTACCGCTGTCGCAACTGGAGAATCACGCATGCCCATGAGGGCCCGATCCAACGACTCCCGCCCGGAGACGACAGCTCTGGCGGAGCCTGTACCCAATGGCATTCTGCTTTTGAGCCGTACGGGCGTCATTACTTCCGCGAACACCACCGCCACCAAAATGTTCGGTTACCTGCCGGGTGAGCTGATTGGGCTGCCCGTGGAGCAGATTCTCCCCAAGTCGATGAGCGGTGCGCCAGGCCGGGAGT
Source organism: Acidobacteriota bacterium (assembly GCA_026394075.1). Taxonomy (GTDB): domain Bacteria; phylum Acidobacteriota; class Terriglobia; order Bryobacterales; family Bryobacteraceae; genus JAPKYZ01. The sequence continues at coordinate 23,256 of JAPKYX010000139.1, read as the reverse complement.
TCAGCGATGAACTGGACCCCGACGCTGCTTTTGCGGAAGCCGTCCATGACCGGCTGGCTTTGCACAAAGACGGATCAACATTCCCGGTTTCCATCGGCTTCAATCTGATTGAGACCGACCAGGAGACCTCGATCCTCTATTCGGTGGTCGATATCAGCGAATGGCGTCGCAGCGCGGCCCTTTTGAAACATTCGGTGGAGCGTCTCCGGCTGGCAACCCGCGCTGCCGGAGTAGGAATCTGGGAGCTTAACCTCACTACCAACGAGTTGATCTGGGACGATCAGATGTTCCGCCTCTACGGCACCGTGCGCAGCCAGTTCGGCGGTGCTTATGAGGCTTGGCGCCAGGGTATCCATCCTGATGACCAAGCCCGCGGAGACGAGGAAGTGCAGCTGGCTCTCCGGGGAGAGAAGGAGTTCGACACCGAGTTTCGCGTGGTGTGGGGCGATGGCACAATCCACACCATTCGCGCCCTGGCCGTCGTGCTCCGGGACGATGCCGGTCAGCCCACCAAGATGATCGGCACCAATTGGGACATCAGCGAGCAAAAGCGCGTGGCCCAGATGAAGTCAGAATTTCTGGCCAATATGAGCCACGAGATCCGGACCCCGATGAACGTGATCATTGGCATGAGCGGGCTGCTGCTGGATACCGGCCTGGACGAAGTACAGGCGGATTTCACGCGCACGATTCGCAAAGGCGCGGAGTCCCTGTTGGGAATCATCAATGGCGTGCTTGATTTCTCCAAACTTGAGGCTGGCCGCTTGGAGCCCGATCCGGAAGATTTCAGCATCGACTCAATGGCGGAAGAGACCGTGGAATTTTTTGCCCAGCAGGCCCTGGAAAAGGGTCTGGACTTGAACTGCTTTGTGTCGAGCGATGTGCCCGCCTGGGCCCGGGCCGACCGCGGCCGGTTGCGCCAGATTCTCACCAACCTGATCGGCAACGCCCTGAAGTTTACCGAGCAAGGCGAGGTGAGCTTGCACGTCAGCACCATCGCCCGGGATGAGTTTCGCAGCATGGTCTGCTTTGAAGTGCGCGACACCGGAATTGGCATTGCCCCCGATGTCCAGGGCCATCTGTTTAGCGCCTTCACGCAGGCCGACGGATCAACCACGCGCCGGTATGGCGGGTCCGGGTTGGGCTTGGCGATCTCGAAAAAGCTGGCCGAGATGATGGGCGGCGTCATCAGTCTGGAAAGCGCCCTGGGGCAGGGCTCGAAGTTCCTTTTGAGAGTCCCGGTCACGGCGGCGCTGACGGCCAAGCCCGCCGACGATGCTCCAGCTTTCCGGTTGGAGGGCATCCGGACTTTGGTGGTGGATGATGTGGAGTCCAACCGCACCATTGTCCAGCAGTATCTGGAGACCTGGGGCATGCGGCCCGATTGTGTCGCCAACGGGTTTGAAGCGATCACCCGTTTGCGCGAAGCCGCTGGCGCTGGCGATCCCTATGGTTTGCTGATCCTGGATTGTGGGATGCCGGGCATCAGCGGCACGGACGTCGCGCGGATCCTCTGTTCCGACGCCCGCCTGGCAGCCACGCCCACCATCATGCTGACCTCCTATGACGACCGGGCAGATGTGAAGGGGGCCAAGAGCCTGGGCGTGATGCATTTCCTCACCAAACCCGTGCGCCGGCACCTGCTCCATCGGACCATTCTGCGCGCGCTGAACCCGAATCCGCCGTTGGCAACGGTACCAGCGCAACCGGAACGGGCGGCCGCGCTCGGGGCACCCACACCTCAGGGTCCGCGGTTGCTGCTGGCTGAGGACAACATCGATAACCAGAAGCTGGCCGTCTGGGTGTTGCGCAAACATGGTTTCAGCTGCGACATTGCGTCCAACGGGCTGGAGGTGATGCGCATGCTGGCGGAGCGGAACTACCCGCTGGTGCTGATGGATTGCCAGATGCCCTTGATGGATGGCTTTGAGGCCACCGCCGCCATCCGCAAGCAGGAGCAGGCACCACCACGCCACTTGCCGATCATCGCGCTGACCGCCCACGCCCTGGCTGAAGACCGGGACCGTTGCCTGGCGGCCGGCATGGACGACTATATCGCCAAGCCCATTGATGAGAAGACCCTGGTCTCCACCGTTGAGCGGTGGCTGACAGCCGCCGGAGCCGCTCCTCCGGCCTCGGTGGGCCGCGCGCCACAGTCCTCTGACCCGATCCTGGAAGGCTTGATCCCTAGCTACCTAGACAATCGCAAGCACGACGTCATCATGCTGGCTGAGGCCGTCGCCACGGGCGACCTTCCAGCGGCTCGCGTGATCGGCCACGGCATGAAGGGGTCCGGCACCGGCTACGGCTTCCCCCAGATCACCGAAATTGGGCGGGCCATCGAGCAATGCGCCGACGCCCAGGACCCAACCGGCCTCGGGCAGCAGATCAAGCGCCTGCAAGATTTTCTCTCGGAGTTGCCGGACCGGTCCAGCGAGCGTGCGCACTAGCCGGCATAGGTTGCCGGAAGTTGAGCGATACAGGCAATCCCGCCCAAAGAAATTCTGCGGTGTCCGCCACATCCGCCGATATGCCCCAGTTGGGGGCAGTGGACAGTGAAGAACAATAATCTACCGTGCCTAAGCGCGGAGAACAGACCGGGAGTATTGCCAGCAGGTCAGGAGATATCTCTTCGAGATTCAGCCGCCCCAGCCGAAATGAAGCTGAGGGTGATTCTTTCGTGATTGCAGTTCCTCCGCCCGACGAATCAACCCGACTCCATCAGTTACGGGAAGCCGGACTGCTCGATACCGCGCGGGAGCCGGCCTATGACGCCGTTGTCAGCCTGGTGGCCCGGATGTGCGGCGTTCCGATCGCCGCCGTCAGCCTGGTGGATGAAGCACGGCAATGGTTCAAGTCCTCGGTGGGCTTGGATGTGCGCGAGACTCCGCGCGACTGGGCGTTCTGCGCGCATGCCATCCGCGAGCCGGACCGCATGCTGGTGGTGCCAGATGCCACCAAAGATCCGCGATTCTCGGACAATCCGCTGGTGACCGGGCAACCTGAGATCCGCTTCTATACCGGTGTCCCATTACGCTGCGGCTCCGGGCCGGCGCTGGGAACTCTGTTCGTCATCGACCGCACACCCCGGACTCTCACCGAGGAGCAGACGCTGCTGCTGAGTGAGATGGCCGCCCATGTGGCCGCCATGATTGAAACCCGCATCACGCTCCACCGCCTGCGCGAAAGCGAGAAGGCGCGCCGCGAATCAGAAAGCCGCTTCGAACTAATGGCCGACGATACGCCGGTGGCCATCTGGACCCGCGACGCCGCGCATCAGATTGAGTATGTGAACCGGCGCGCGTTGGCTTTCTGCGGGAAGACGATGGACGAGTCCCGCCGGACGGGTTGGCTGGACGCCGTCCATCCGGAGGATCTGCGCCACACCGCCCAGGGCCTGGACCAGATCCGCCAGGGCCTTTCGCTGCAATCCGAGATCCGGTTGCGCGACGCCCAAGGCAACTACCGCTGGGTGCTGGCCTCGATGACGCCGCGCTTCGCCCAGCCGGGCGAGTATGCGGGCTTCGTCGGCAGCTTCATCGACATCACGGAGCGGAAGCTGGCGGAAGAACAGCTCCAGGAAGTGATGCAACTGAAGTCGGAATTCCTGGCCAATATGAGCCATGAGATCCGAACGCCCATGAACGTCATCATCGGGATGAGCGGGCTGTTGGCCGATACGGCACTAACCGAAGACCAGGCGGACTACGCCCAGACCATCCGCAGTGGCGCGGAATCGCTACTCCGGATCATCAACGGCGTGCTGGACTTCTCCCGTCTGGAAGCCGGCAAGCTGGAACTGGATCTGGAGGACTTCAGCATCGACTCGGTGGCCGAAGACACCGTTGAGTTCTTCTCCCATCAGGCCGTGCGAAAGGGTCTGGAACTGACGTGCTCCGTTTCTTCCGACGTGCCCGCCTGGGCGCGCGGCGATCAAGGCCGGCTGCGGCAGATTCTGACGAACCTGATCGGGAATGCGCTGAAGTTCACCGAAAAGGGCGAGATCAGTTTGAATGTCAGCCTCGGGCACCACACCCCCGGCCAGACGGTAGTCTGCTTTGCCGTGCAGGACACCGGCATCGGAATCTCGGCCGAAGCTCAGCGCCGCCTGTTCCAGGCCTTCACGCAGGCGGATGGTTCCACCACGCGCAAGTATGGTGGCTCGGGCCTGGGCCTGGCCATCTCCAAGCGTCTGGCCGAGATGATGGGCGGCCGCATTGATGTCTCCAGCGAGCCCGGCCAGGGATCCACTTTTGCGCTGGAGTTGCCCTTCAGCGTGCCGCAAGCGCCTCAACCGGCCGACCCCGATCTGACGCCGCATCTGTTGGCGGGAATCCGGGTTCTGGTGGTGGATTGCGCGGAAGCCAGCCGCGAAATGCTCCGGGCGGCGCTGGAGGGATGGGAGATGGCGGTCCAGGTCGCCCCCGACTGTCTGCATGCGCTCACCAGCATCCGGCAGGCGGCACGAGACAACCAGCCCTTCGGCCTTGTCTTGCTCGATTGTGGCCTACCAGGGGTCAGTGGTGTCGATTTTGCCCGGATCGTCACCGCCGATCCGGAGATCGCCGGCACTCCGCTGATCATGCTGACGGCTTTCCAGGACCAGCGGCGGCGCCAAGCGGCCCGGGATTCCGGCATCCGCGTCTTCCTCACCAAGCCCGTCCGGAAACACGTCCTTCATAAGGCGATCGTCCGCACGTTGGGCCCCCGGCTGTTCACTCCGGCCGGGATCGACAGCCCACCACCAACTGCCCCTCCCCGCCCCGAATCCACAGCTCCGGCGCGTCCGCTGTTGTTGGTGGAAGACAATGTGGGCAACCAGAAGCTGGCCGTCCGCCTGTTGGCGCGGAACGGGTTCAGCTGTGACATAGCCTCTGACGGCCAGCAAGCCGTGGAGATGATGGCGGAACGCGACTATCCGCTGGTGCTGATGGATTGCCAGATGCCGCGCCTGGATGGCTTTGCGGCGACGGCTGCCATTCGATCTCAGCAGGAAGGTCGGCCCAGCCGCACTCCGATCATCGCGGTCACCGCCCATGCCATGGCGGAGGACCGGGAACGTTGCCTGGCCGCGGGGATGGATGACTACATCTCGAAGCCCATTGACGAGCTGATGCTGATCACAGCAATCTCCCGCTGGCTGTTAGCCGCTGAACCCGAGCCTGGCCAGACGGCTACACCCGAGCCACTGGCTGTGCTGGCATCGCCAGTGCCGGACTGGAAGGCTCCGCTACCGTTGGCGGATGGCATCGAAGAACTGGTGCCCTGGTATTTGGGTAATCGCCGGAACGATCTTGCCGCGCTTGCCCAAGCGGTCAGCGGCGGCGATATGCCCGCCATTCGCATCATCGGACACAGCATGAAAGGCTCCGGCAGGGGCTACGGGTTCCCGGAGATCAGCGACATCGGCCGCGCCATGGAAACCGGGGCCGTCGCCGGCGATCTGGGGGAAGTTCAGCGCCAGATCCACCGGCTGCAGGCCTATCTCGATCAACTGCAAGTTCCGCGCCGAGAGTCCACCACAATTCTCGATTCGGTGGAATAAGCGCGCGGGCAAATGGCATGCTATTGCCAGATGCAACTTCCATTCCTGTTGGTGGCGTCCGCCCTGCTGGCGGCGGATTCGCCCGCTGACCTCAACCGCGTCGCGGTAGGGGCCAAGCCTCCGGCTTTCGAACTGCCCTCTGCTGACGGCCAGAAGGTCTCACTGGCAACGCTCGCGGGCAAGAATGTCGTCCTGGTCTTCTATCGCGGCTATTGGTGACCCTACTGCGCCACGCAACTCGTGGAGTTGCATTCGATGCTACTGGCTGACCGCAAGGCCGATACGGTGATCGTGGCCATTGCGCCGGACGCGATGGAGAAGCTGGGCGACATCATCCCCAAGGTAAAGTCTCGCACGGGTGGCGAGTTCGTGGTGACGCTGCTGAGCGATGCCGATCATGCCGTGATCGACCGCTATGGCCTGTTGAACGAGCAGGCAGCCGAACGAGGCCGGTTCCTGCCGCACCCCACCACCTATGTGCTGGACAAAGGCGGCGTGGTGCGCTGGAAGTTCACCGAAAAGGATTACAAGGTCCGGCCCACCAACAAAATGGTGTTGGACGAACTGCTGAAGCTGAAGTAGCCTGAGTAGTTTGCGGATGGCAAACCTCAACCGGCGGCGAATCTGTGTCTTTTGTGGCTCGAGCCTCGGGCGCCGGCCGGAGTATGCGCAAGCGGCGGCGGCGCTAGGGACACTCCTGGCGGAGCGGGGGTTGGCGCTGGTCTACGGCGGCGCCAACGTGGGGCTGATGGGCATCGTCGCCGATGCGTGTCTGGCGGTCGGCGGTGAAGTGATCGGCGTCATGCCACGGCTGCTGGTGGAAAAGGAAGTAGCCCACACCGGCCTGTCGAAGCTGCACGTCGTCGAATCAATGCATGAGCGAAAAGCGTTGATGGCCGAGCTCTCCGACGCCTTCATCGCCATCCCGGGCGGCTTCGGAACCCTGGATGAGCTGTGCGAGATTCTGACCTGGGCGCAGTTGGGGTTGCATCACAAACCAACCGGATTGCTGAATGTGGCGGGCTATTTTGCTGGGTTAATCGCGCTGCTGGACCACGCGGTGGCGGAGCAGTTACTGAAGCCCCGTCATCGCGAGCTGCTATTGGCCGATGACGACGCCGGACAGCTTCTCACCCGATGCCTGGACGCGCCACCGGTTCCAGCAAGCAGCAAGTGGTGAGGCATCGGCACAAATAAAACGGCCGCCCGGAAAACGAGCGCGGGCTCATTCTCCGGGCGGCTGATTAGCTACTCAATCTGATGACCGTCAGCCGGCCACTAGCGGCGCCGGCGAATGGCGGCGGCTAGCAAACCCAGACTTCCGACCACCAGAGCCATGGACGCGGGCTCCGGCACGGCTTCGATACTGGCCACGTTCTCGCTATTCACGCCGAACGTACCCATGACGTCGAACGCCGTATCCCACAGATGCCCACCGTGGTTCAGGAAGCTGGCGCTGGCCGCCTTGCCATCCCAATGCCAGATCTCGCCACCGTCAAAGGAGACGCCAGTGGGATCGCTAACCGGCCGGATCGAGAACACGATCTGGTCGCCATACGCCATCAAGGCGTCCAGGTCGAACTGAGCGCCGCTTGAGAGGCCAATGGCCGCGCCCACAGCAGCGTTCGTGTACAGGCAGCCGCCACCCAACACCAGGACCGCACATCCGCCCGGATCGCCCCGAAGCGAATAGATGGTGGCGTCGGAGACCCCCTCGGGGCCCCACACTTCCAGAGCTTCAATCATCGTGTAGCCCGCAGAATCCACCTGGGCCGGCACGGCCCACGTATAGTTAACCCCGAAATTGTCTTCGATGTAGATGTTGGGGTCTCCGTCGAAGGTCACCAGCAGCGCCGCCCAGTTGGTGAGCAACTCTGGAAAGAACAGGTCATACTGTGCCGCCAGTGCATCGACATCTCCCCTATCGAAGCCTGGGTTTACGGAGACCGTATTCCCAAGGCCATCCCATAGTTTGATCGTGCCGCCATTACCCAGGTCGGCATACTCTTTGCCGGACACCTGGAGCGGTCCCCCAGTGGCCGCGGCCGCGAACAGAACGATCGCGCTGGCCAAAGGAACCCATACTCGTTTCATGCTTTTCCTCCTGTGCAAACTACGGCGCACGGCTCGTGCCGACGCAAGGATAGGCATATTCCTACACCTAGCCTCGCAACATACTGCCACGAAGCTTTGCCAAGTGCAAGCGTTTTGTATACACCAGCATCAAATAAACATTGCCGGATAAGTGAATGAACAAGGAGCTCGCAGCCAAGGAAAAATCGGAGAAGTTAGATCGGAAACGCGGTCATACTTTTCCCATGACAAATACCCACGTGGCATTGGTGAGCGCATGCGTCACCATGCCGGCCCGGACCGAGCCCGCCGCCCGGAAAGCCCGGCCATAAAAGACAGCGGCGCACATCGCCAGCAGCGCGAACTTCCAGTTCGGAAAGCCGCGAAACGGCAGGTGGGCCAGCCCAAACAGCACCGCGGCCACGGGTAAGCCCAGCCATCGCTGGAGTAAGCCCCGGAAGAAGAACTCCTCCCATAGGGCGACGAACCAGAGCGAGCCGATAAACATCCCCAGTCCACTCAGGGCATTCTTGCCCCAGTCCGGATTGACGGGTAGTTTCCAATAAGAGATGAGAATGCCCACCAGGCCGATGACTGGCAGCAGATAGAGAAACTCGCGCGCACCAATACGCCACTCCTCACGCGTCGGCCAGAAGCCAAAGTTCAAGCCGGGTTCCTGGCCCAGATAGAGCACCGCGATCATGCCCGTCCGCACCCACATCGCCTTGCCGAGCGCATCCGCCTTGGGCGCGGAGTAGAGGCCGTTGAAACCAGAGGACAACAGCACCAGCGCCATGGCGGCCACAAACGCCAGGTCCAACCACCGGTTCCGCGGCAGCACCGCAAACCATAGCGACGGAATCAGCACCAACCCCAACAACTGCCACCATTGGCCGTGCGACTGCGGCAGCAGGGCGTAGGAGAGCAGGGCGACGGCGGGCAAGGCGACGGTCAGCCACCGGGCCGGCAGTTTCGCCCACAGGCCAAGGGCAAGCGCGAGGTAGGCTGCAAACTCCACCGCATAGGCCGGCACCACCGGCAAGACCTTTTGAATGATGGGTGGCAGTGCTTCCATGGGCGGCTTCAATCATCGTATGATGCCGAAGGTATGGGCCGCCCGCGGGTGGCGGTGAGTGAGGAGTTCCGCATGTCGCTCTTTTTTGAGGATTTCAATATTGGCCAGGAGTGGACCACCCGGTCCCGCACCATCACCGAAGCCGACGTGGTGCAGTTTGCCGGGCTCACTGGCGACTACACCTACCTGCATGTCGACGCCGTCAAGGCCGCCGCCTCGCCCTTCGGCCAGCGAATCGCGCATGGGGCCATGATCTTCAGCTACTCCGTCGGCCTGATGACCCAGCTCAACGTCACCGAAGGCACCGTGCTGGCCTTCTATGGCCTGGACAAGCTGCGCTTTGTGAAGCCCACCTTCCTGGGCGACACCATCACCGCCCACAAACGCGTGGTGGCGCTGGAAGCCCGTGGCGAAGGCCGGGGCGTCGTGACGTATGAGACCACCGTCACCAAGCAGACCGGCGAAGTAGTGCTGGCCTACACCGACAAGGTGCTGGTGCGGGCGCGGAGTTGAGTGCTCACCGCACCACTCTAAGGTTCCGGCTAAGGTTGACGCTTCCGCGCCGCATCCCGTAGCCTGAAAGTAGTGGTGTGCCTCGGAGCAAGCCGAGGCGCGCACCCCGTCTCCCATACCGGCGTTCTCGCCGGGCACCGTGAGGCCTTGAAAGGAACCCCCATGTCCCTGGTTGTCGTCGGAAGTGTGGCTTATGATGGCGTCGTGACGCCGCACGGCAGTGTCGAGCGGATGCTCGGCGGTGCGTGCACCTATATCTCGCTGGCGGCCAGCTACTTCACGCCGGTCCGCATTGTGGGCGTCGTGGGCAATGACTTTGCCGAAGAAGATCACCAACTGCTGACCGGCCGCGGCATCGACACGGCGGGCCTCGAGCGTGCCGACGGCCTCACCTTCTTCTGGCAGGGCGAATACTTCGAGAACATGAACCAGCGCCGCACCCTGCGGACCGATCTGAACGTCTTTGAAACGTTTGATCCGAAGCTGCCCGCGCACTACCAGGACGAAGACTACCTGCTGCTGGGCAACATCCAGCCGACACTGCAACGGCAGGTGCGCGCACAGATGAAGTCGCCAAAGCTCACCGGTGGTGACACCATGAACTTGTGGATCGATATCGCGCGCGAAGAACTGCTGAAGACCATCGCCGAATGGGACGTGCTGGTGATCAACGACGAAGAAGCGCACATGCTGTCGGGCGAGAAGAGCCTGCGCAAGTCGGCCGAGAAGATTCTGGCCATGGGCCCCAAGACGCTGATCATCAAGCGCGGCGGCGATGGGGCGGCCATCTACCGGGCGGACCATTACTTTGTGGCCCCGGCGTACCCGCTGGATTCGCTGTTCGACCCCACCGGGGCGGGCGACTGCTTCGCCGGCGGCTTCTTCGGCTATCTGGCCGGTATCGGCTTCGATCCGGCGTCGGACTTCGACAAGAAGGAATTGAACCGGGCCGTGGTGTTCGGCTCCGTGATGGGCAGCTACTGCTGCGAGAGGTTCGGAGTTGACCGCTTCCGCACGCTCACGCGCGAAGAAATCGACGCGCGCTACAACCAATTCAAAGAGTTCACCCACTTCTAAGGGCGCCCTGGCGCTGCTGACGGCAGCCCTGGTCACGATCACGGCGGTGAGCGGCTGGTGGTTCCACCACCAAGGCCAGTCTCTTTGGTACGGCGATGCCGAGGCGCACCTCAACATCGCCCGCCGCATTGTCGATTCCAAGACGCCCGGGTACGAGCAGATCGGCACCGTCTGGCTGCCGCTGCTGCACTGGCTGCTGATCCCGCTGACGCGCATCGATGCGTTTTGGCAATCGGGCCTGGCCGGGACCATCACCAGCGGCTGTTGCCTGATCGTCGCCGCGCTGTTCGCGTTCGCCTTGGCGCGGATGAGCTTCCGGTCGGAAGCGGCGGGGGCGGCGGCGGCGCTGGCCCTGGTGCTGAACCCGAACCTGCTGTACCTGTCCTCTGCTCCGATGACGGAGCCGCTCTTCTTTGCCTGCGAGCTGGGCCTGGCGGCGGCGGTGGTCTGGTTTGCGCTGTCCGGCAAATGGGTGGCGGTGGTGCTGGCGGGCCTGGCCGGATGCGCGGGCACACTGGTCCGGTATGACGGTTGGGTGTTGCTGCCGGTGGCTGCCCTGGCGATTGCGATCTCCGGGCGGCGCTGGGGGCCTTTTCTCACTTTCTGCCTGGTGGCGGGACTGGGACCCAGCTATTGGCTGATCCACAATCGCTGGTTCTATTCAAGCTGGCTGGAGTTCTACAACGGCCCCTATTCGGCCATGGCAATCCAGGGCGACAAGCCCTATCCCGGCCGTGGCGACTGGCAGTTGGCCTTCCTGCAAGTGCGCACCGCGGCGGAGCTCTGCGCCGGGTGGGGCGTGCTGATCGCCGCCGGATTCGGCCTCGTCGGTGTCGTCATGAAGCGCGCCGGTTGGGGCTTCCTGCTGCTGGCGACGGTGCCCCTGTTCTATGTGTCGAGCGTCCATTCGGGCGGCACGCCCATCTTTGTGCCCGGCCTGTGGCCGAACAGCTACTACAACACCCGCTACGGCCTGGCCATCCTGCCGCTGGCGGCCTTCTGTGCCGCCGGCTTGGTTGCAGTGATCCCGTGGCGCGCGGCGGCGCTGATCGGGACCCTGCTGCTGTCGATCGCCCCGTGGGCCGCCTACCCGCGGCAGGACAACTGGGTGGTGTGGAAAGAAGCTCAGGTGAACTCCGCCGCCCGCCGGTTGTGGACCACGGGGGCGCGCGACTTTCTGCGCAATGAGTACCGGCGCGGCGATCAACTGATGGTCTCCTTTGGAGATCTTTCCGGCATCCTCCGCACCTCCGGCATTCCCTTCCGCAACTGCTATCACGAAGGCAACGGCCTGATCTTCGACGCCACGCTGGCCCGTCCGGACCTGTTCCTGCGGTCTAAGTGGGTGATCGCGCGCGCCGGAGACAGAGTCTCGAAAATGGCGCGGAGCCAGAAGCTGGAGTGTGTCAGAATCGTCGAAGTACCCGGCCAAGCGGCACTGGAAATATACCGCCGCAAGTCCGATTTTATTGAGCCCAAATGACCATCCCCTTCACCAAAGCCCACGGCGCACTGAACGACTTCATCCTCACCTGGAGCGATGAAGTGCCCGCCGATCTCAACCTGCGCGCGTCCGCCATCGCCATCTGTGACCGCAACGCCGGGGTTGGTGCCGATGGCTGGATTCTGGTGGAGCGGAGCCTGCCCGCGATCCGGTTGATCAACTCCGACGGCAGCGACGCCGAGATCTCCGGCAACGGCACCCGCTGCGCCGCCGCCTTGCTGGTCGAAGCCGGGATTGCCAGCGAAGACGTCGTCATCCACACGGGCGCCGGGGAGAAGCACCTGCGCCTGATCCACCGCGACGGCCACCGCTACCAGTTCGAGATGGACATGGGACTGCCGGAGGTTCGCGAAGAGACCACGCTGGCCGGTTACCCGGCGGTGGTGATGTGGGTGGGCAACCCGCAATGCGCCCTGGTCTGCGATGAGATCCCGGAGAACTGGGTGGACCTGGGCCGGCACCTCGAAAGCGACCCCCGCTGGCCCAACCGGTCCAACATCTCCTTTGTCCGCGCCATTGATCGCAACACCGTGCAGGCCCGCTTCTATGAACGCGGCGCAGGTTGGACCAAGAGCAGTGGCACCGGCTCCACCGGCGCGGCCTTTGCCGCGATGCACAAGGGCTTAGTGCAGCCGCCGCTGACCGTACTGACCGAAGCGGGGCCGCTGGAGCTGCGGCAGGATGGGACGCTCTACCTGACGGGTCCGGTGGAAGTGATCTCCCGAGGAGACTTCTTCTTTTCGGGGCATTAGTAATTGAGCATCGGCAAGGGTAGTACACTTTGCTGATGAACCGGCGCATTCTCTTACTGACCTTCGCATCCGTTCTGGCGCAGGCGGCCTCGCCTGATCAATTGGAGCGAGCATTCGCGCGGGTAGGGAAGGTGCCTGGCGGGCAAGCAGGGGTGACCGTCGTCCACATCGAATCCGGCCGCCGGGTGTCGTTCAATGGCGGGGCGGCGTTCCCGATGGCCTCCACCTTTAAGGTGCCGGTGGCCATCCAGTTACTCACGCTGGTGGATGAAGGTAAGGAGCGCCTCGACCGCATGGTGGAGTTCGGCCCCACCGATCTCTCTCCCGGCAGCGGCATCATCAGCAACCTGTTCAGCAAGCCCGGTGCCGCCATGAGCCTGCGCAACTTAGTGGAGCTGATGTTGTTGATCAGCGATAATTCCGCCACCGACATGCTGGTGCGCGAAGTAGGTGGCCCCCAGGCGATCAACGCGCGGCTGGCGAAGCTGGACATCGCGGGCATCCGCATTGATGACGACTGCATGCAGCTGATCGCCGGCTATCGCGGGTTCGCCCTGTCGAAGCGAGTGACCGAGGCGGAGTTCCGCCAAAGCTTTGCCGCCGTCACCCCGGCTGCCCAGACGGCGGCGCTCGAGACGTTCCTGGCCGACCCGCGCAACACGGCGCAGCCGCAAGCCATGGCGGCGCTGCTCGATCGGTTGTACCGTGGCCAGTTGCTTTCGCCCGCTTCGACGGCGCTGCTGCTCGACATCCTGGCGCGTTGCCAGACCGGGGATGCTCGCGTAAAAGGCATTCTTCCGGCCGGCACCACCGTCGGCCACAAGACCGGCAGCATGGGCGGCGCTACCGGAGCCACGGTCACCAACGACGTGGGCATCATGACGTTGCCGAATGGCGCGGGCCATCTGGCAATTGCGGCCTTCGTCAAGGGTACTCCGGCTCCGCTGGCAGACCGTGAGCGCGTGGTGGCAGAATTTGCCCGAGCAGCGCATGACTTCTTCCTGTTCGATGCCGCCCCGGAGGCGGCGCTGGCGGCGGCTTTTGAGCGGAGCGCCAAGGCGTTTCCCGGTCAAGCCGGAGTGTCGGTCCGGCATGTGGAATCCGGCCGGTCGGCCTCCTGGCGCGGGGGAGAGGCGTTCTATGCCGCCTCCACCCGCAAGATCCCGATCGCCATCCAAATCCTGGCCCGCATTGATGAAGGGCAGGAACGCATGGACCGCATGGTGACCATTGCGCCCCGCGATCTGTCGCCCGGTTCGAGCACGATGTACCAGCTAGTGAACAAATCCGGCCTGGCGTTGAGCATCCGCAACCTGATGGAGCTGATGCTGCTGGTGAGCGACAATTCCGCCACCGACATTCTGCTGCGTGAAGCAGGCGGCCCGACGGCGGTGATGGCCCGGATGGCCAAGCTGAATCTCCGCGGAGTGCGCGTCGACCGGCCCACGGCGGTCTCAACGGCGGCTTTTGCCGGGCTGGACAAGCTGCCGGACGACCATTCGCCTGAAGTGCTGAACCCGCTGCTGGCCGCCATCCCGCCAGCCACCCGCAAAGCCGCGGCCGAGCGCTTTCTGACCGGCGAACAGGATACGGCCACGCCGGACGGGATGGCAGAGCTACTGGTCCAGCTGAAGGCGGGCAAGCTGTTGAGCACCGCCTCCACCGCCCATCTGCTGGACGTGATGACCCGCTGCCAGACCGGCGACCAGCGGATCAAAGGCCGCCTGCCCGCCGGAACCGTAGTAGCCCACAAGACCGGCAGCCTCAGCCCCACGGTCTGGATTGTCAACGACGTCGGCATCGTCACGCTGCCGGAGGGTCGTGGACACCTGGTAGTCAGCGCCTTCACCAAAGGCGGCCCCGGCGCGTCAGCGGCCGAGCAGGTGATCGCGGACTTTGCCCGGAGCGCCTACGGGTACTTCGTGTTTGAGGGCGGGCGGTGAGGCGGCTCAGGTTCCCGCAAAGACGCTAAGGCGCAAAGGGCTTCCGGAGTTGCTTTCGGCTTCAGAGGCGTAGGTCTGCGCCACACGTGCAGTGGGCGGAAGTTCTGAGGCACGACACTTAGGTCGTAATGGGTCCGGTGCCGCCCTTCATGAAGTCCTGGTTCTTGTCGCCCACCCAATAGCGCGCGCCCGCGATGCACCAGATGAAGTGCACGGGTTCGGCCTGGGAGAAGACCGGGTGGTAGTTCAGGTACGGGATGGTCACCATGTCGCCACGGTTCACGGAGTGCACGAAGCTGAGCGTTTCCGGCTCTTCGTACACTTCCATTGCGCCCGAGCCTTCAATGAAGATGTAGACCTCTTCCTGGTCCGTGTGGTTGTGCGGGGGCCAGGAACGTTGGTTCGGCAGGAAGAACGTATAGCCCGCCACCAGCTTCTCGGCCGGTTCGCTGACGTCGAACATCAGGTACACGTCCTTGCCCTTCAGGTGGCGGATGCGGTCTTCCCGTTGCGAGATCTCGGCGAAGCGGGAATGGTGGACCGGGTGCGCGACGGTGGCCGTGGCGGAACATTGCATCAGCGTGGCTTGCTCGGCGGCGGCGTTCGCGAGCGAGAACTCCGCACCACATGGGATGTAGAGCGTGTCCAAGTGGCCCAGGCAATAATCCTGACCATTGACGTTCACGGTGCTGGAGCCCTGCCATTGGAACAGCAGGCTTTCGGCGCGCGGCAGGCAGAAGCTCTGCGAACGCGAGCCCGGTGGCAGCGTGAATTCGCCGCAGCTTAAGAATTCGAGATTGGCCGTCTCCGGCGTGAAGCGCTGGCGGAAGGTCACGCCGGCATCGTGGGCGCGGATGAGGCGCGCGGGTTTTACGTCACTCATGAATGTCTATCCCAGTATGCCTGCCGCGCGAGGAAGCAGGGGCGCAAACCATCCAAGCCAGTCTCAATCGGCGTGGACGGGGCGCGCTGCGCGGCAATGGCGTCGATAAAGTTGCGGGTGTGCGCGATCTCGAGCGATCCGGCGGCCTTCACCTCCACCGCCGCGCCCTGGTGCGGCTTGAAGATGTAGCTGGCACGCGCCAAGTCCAGCGTGCCTTGCGTGCCTTGAAATAGCACCGTCGGCCGGTCGTCACTCACCGGCAGCACGGTCGATTCAAAGCTTAGGTTCCAGCCCGCGTACTCGATCGAGGCGGAGACGGTGTCGGGGTTTTCGCGGCCATCTTTCAAGTGGAAGATGCCGCCCGCCACCTGGGCGGACTTGGGCGAGGCATCGCCCATCATCCACTGGGCGACATCGGCCCAGTGGTTGAGAATATCGGCCAGCACCCCGCCGCCGTAATCGCGGTATCCGCGCCAGGAATCGTAGCGGGCCCAGTCATAGGCGCGCGCCGGGGCGGGTCCGACGAAGCGGTCCCAATCAAGGCCCACGGGCTTGGGCTGCGGCGCGATCCGGCGGGCCTGCCACGGGAAGTTTGACCAGCTCGCCCGCACCATGGTGACGGTGCCCAGCAAGCTCTTCGCGAAGATCTCTTCCTTCGCTCGGCGGTAATGCTCACCGGAGCGTTGCTGGGTGCCCACCTGGCAAACCTTGCCGGAGGCACGGACGGCGGCGCGCAGTGTCTCTCCTTCTGAGGGCCAGTGGAGCGCGGGCTTTTCGAGATAGATATGCTTGCCCGCGCGCAGGGCGTCGAGCGCGATGGTCAGGTGGAGGTGGTCCGGCGCGGCGATCAGCACCGCATCCACGTCCTTGCGCGCCAGCACATCCTGGTAGGCCACGCACTCCAGCTCCGGCTTGCCCAGCAGAGCGCGGGCGCGATCGCGCTGTACGTCGTAGACATCGGCCACCGCGCGCAGATCAGCCGCGCCGGTATCGAGGAAGGCCTTCATCACTTCGCGGCCCCGGCGTCCACTGCCGATCAGGGCCACGCCCAGACGGCCATTAGCACCCCAGACGCGGCTGGCGGAGGCAGCGGTGGCGGCGAGGAAAGTACGTCGATTCATGGCTAGACTCCAAACAGCTTCTTGAGCGCCGCGCGGGCTGGCGCAACGGCGCTATCGCCGGGCTTCACGTCGCTCAACCGCTCCTCTTCATTCATCACCCAGCCGCTCCATTGGGTTGACCGAATCGCGGCTGCCAGCGGCTTGTAGTCCACTTCCCCTTCGCCCAGAATCACCTGGTCCCGGGCCTTGAAATCGCGCAGGTGGATGCCCGCAATGCGGGCGTGATGCTGCTGGAAGAACTTTGCCGGGTCCGCGCCACCCAGGTAGGCGTGTCCGGCATCGAGCAGCAGCGGCGCGTCGGTGCGCTTCAAGATCTCATTGAGCTCCGCCGCATTGTTGGCTACTTCTGGACCATGGTTGTGATAAGCGAAGCCGAGGCCAGCTGCCTTGGCGGCTTGATGGGCCGCATTGATGGCGGCGGTCTTGGGGCCGATCCCGGCAGTGGCGGGCGCTCCGCTAATGATCAGCCGCTCCGCGCCGAAGGTGGCACCCATGGTGATCACGCGGGCCATCAAGTCGGTTTCCGGCACTCCGTTCGGCCCGTATTGCGGCATCCAGATGTGGACGCCGATCAGCTTCAAGCCGGTTTGGCTCAGGCGGGACTTGAAGTCCGGGCTGCGGCCTTCAAAGTTGCGAAAGCTGGTTTCAAAGCCGGCGTAGCCGTAGCCGCGGATCTTGTCGAGGATCGCGGGGAAGCTTTGCGGGTCCTTGGCGTCGATGCGCCAGGCATTGGTCTGGCAGCCGGCCTGGGGCTTGGCCGCGCCCAGCAGGGAAGGGGCCAGCAGCGGAGTGGCTAGAGAGGCCAGCAGTGCCCGGCGCGTCAGCCCGGGTAAAGCGTGCTCGATCGGTTCACAGATCAACTTCAGGCACCTCCTCAATCTGGCGGGCTCACGGTCGCTTCACCGCAAGCGCCTGGGCAGCCCCCAGGGCCGCCTTGATATCGTACTCCCATTGGATATGCAGACTTCAGCGCTCTACTTAAACGGCGAATGGGTGACAACTTCGACGACGCGGCCCGTGCTTAACCCGGCCACCGGAGAGGTGGTGGGCACAATGTCAGTGGCGGACCGGGCGCGCGTGGCGCAGGCGCTGGATGACGCGCACGCCGCCTATCCAGCCTGGCGCGCGCTACCCGCGAAATCGCGCGGCCAGTACCTGCACCGCATTGCCGATCAGCTGGAGCAACGGACGGATGAGATCGCGCGGCTGATCACGCTTGAGAACGGCAAGCCGATGGGGCAGGCCAAGGGTGAGATTGCGATGTCGGTGGACCATCTACGCTGGTTTGCAGAAGAGGCGCGGCGTAGCTATGGCCGCGTGGTCCCTCATCAGGTGGATGGCAAGCGGCATTTGGTTTTGAAGTCGCCCATTGGCGTCGTGGGCGCGATCAGCCCGTGGAATTTCCCGTTGGTGCTGGCCGTGCGCAAGGTAGCACCGGCCTTGGCGGCCGGCTGTCCCGTGGTGCTGAAGCCCGCCGCGCAGACGCCGTTATGCGCGGTGGCGTTTGCGGAATGTGTGCATGCGGCGGGGCTGCCGAAAGGCGTCTTTCAGTTGATCCTGGCACCGGCGGCTGATGTGGGCGCGGAGTTTCTCGCCAACCCCAAGTGCCGCAAGATCACCTTTACCGGGTCCACGGAAGTGGGCCGCCTGCTAATTGCCGGCGCGGCGGAGACGGTGAAGCCGCTCTCGCTCGAACTAGGTGGACAAGCGCCCGTGCTGGTGTTTGATGATGCTGACCTGGCCCGCACCGTCGAGGGCGTGATCATCGCCAAGTTCCGCAACACAGGCCAGAGCTGCATTGCCGCCAACCGGATCTACGTGCAAGCCGGCATCTATGACCGCTTCGTGGCGGCGCTGGTGGAACGCGTCGGTCAGCTGAAGACGGGCAACGGACTGGAGCCCGGGATGGACGTGGGTCCGTTGATTGATCAGGCGGGTCTCGACAAAGCGGTCGCCCATGTTCGCGACGCCGTGGCGCAGGGTGCGCGTTTACTGGCGGGGGGTGAAGCGCTGCCGGGTTCGGGGTACTTTTTGCCGCCGACGGTGCTGGCGGAGGTGCCCGCCCACGCGCTCTGCATGCAGGAGGAGACCTTTGCGCCCGTGGCGGCGATCGCCAAGTTCTCGACCGAGGCGGAAGGCATCGCGCTGGCCAATGGGTCGATC
Organism: Acidobacteriota bacterium; assembly: GCA_026394075.1. Lineage (GTDB taxonomy): Bacteria > Acidobacteriota > Terriglobia > Bryobacterales > Bryobacteraceae > JAPKYZ01. The sequence goes on along the minus strand of JAPKYX010000139.1, from coordinate 4,607 downwards.
TTCGGGCTGAGCGCCTATGTCTTCACCGAGAATCTGGACCGCGCACTGCGCGTGGTGGAACAACTGGAAGCGGGCACCATCGGGTTGAACGACGGCGTGCCCACGACGAGCAACTGCCCCTTTGGCGGCGTGAAGCAGAGCGGTTGGGGACGCGAGTTGGGCAGCGAGGGGCTGGACGCATTTCTGGAGACCAAGCATGTCTCGATTTCGCTCTCCAGTGGATTGTAAGGGGGTTGCCAATGAGCTGTGTGGTCGAGAACATAGCGTTCCGCGGCTGGCCGAACTGCTGGCGCGTGGCCAACGATGCGGTGGAGATCATCGCCACGGCTGACGTGGGTCCGCGGATCATCTCGCTGCGGCTGACGGGTGGCGACAACCTGCTGTTTGTGCGCGAGGAGTTCGCCGGGTTGACCGGCGGCGCTGAATGGCGCAACTACGGCGGCCACCGGCTGTGGCACGCCCCAGAGGACATTGTGCGGACACGGGAGCCGGATAATGCTCCGGTTAAGGTGCAACCCGTATCGCGCGGGTTCACCTTGATCGCGCCGGTTGAGCCCCAGTCACGGATCGGCCGCGAGATCACGGTGGAGTTGCATCCAACCGAGGCGAAGGCCACCGTTTCGCACCGGTTGATCAATCACGGTTTGTGGCCGGTGGAGCTGGCCCCCTGGGCGTTGAGCGTGATGGCCCCGGGCGGCTTCGCCATCTGTCCGATGCCCAAGGCCTGCCACCCGGACAGGCTGCTGCCCAATAGAGCGCTGGCCTTGTGGCCGTATTCTGATTTGACCGACGGCCGGTACCTGCTGGGCAAGGATTACGTGCTGCTCCGCCACGATGGCGGGCGTCCGGAAGCAAGTGAGCGGGCCAAGATCGGCGTGATGGCGAACGACGGCTGGACGGCCTACGCATTGGGCGATGCGCTGTTTGTGAAGCGCTTCCCGGTGATCGAGGGCGCGCGGTATCCGGACTACCAATCAACGGTGGAGCTGTTCACCAACAACCGGTTCCTGGAACTGGAGACGCTGGGACCGCTCCAACTGGTTGCGCCCGGCGCGATGGTGGAGCACGTTGAACAGTGGGAGATCCACGGCGGCTTGCCGCTGAAGTTTGATGAGGCCAGCGTGTCGGCGCGCATCGCTCCGCTGCTGGCGGAATGAGGGAGTGAACCAGAAATGAAGCTATTCATTGATACCGCCGACGTGGAACAGATCCGGGAGGTGTGGAGCTGGCGCATCATCAACGGCGCCACCACCAACCCCACGCACGTGGCCAAGACGGGCCGCGTGCCGGCCGAAGTGTACCGCGAGATTTTAGGGATCGTGAAGGGTCCGGTGAGTCTCGAAACCATCACCTTGACCGCGCCTGAGATCATCGCCGAAGGGCGGGAGCTGGCCAAGCTGCACGAGAACGTGGTGGTGAAGGTGCCGCTCACTCGCGAAGGCTTGAAGGCCGTGGCCGCGCTGAGCGAGGAAGGCATCAAGACCAACGTCACGGTGACGTTTTCGCCCCTGCAAGCATTGCTCGCGGCCAAATGCGGTGCCACCTACATCAGCCCTTTTGTGGGACGTCTAGATGCCGTTGGCCATTTCGGCATGGACTTGGTGCGGCAGATCAAGACGATCTACACCAACTACGGCTACAAGACCGAGATCATCGTGGCCGCCGTCCGGCATCCCACCCATGTGCTGGAAGCCGCGCTGTGCGGCGCTGATATCTGCACGATGAGCTATGACGTGATGAAGCAGCTCTACGACCATCCGCTGACCGATGCGGGCATTGAGCTGTTCCTGAAAGACTGGGCCACCGTGCCGAAGTCCTAGCCTGTCAGAACGTGAACGAGAAGCCGGCGGAGATGCGCTGCTGGGCCAGGCGGCTGGAGAGATTCGGGACGCCTTGCACTTCTGTTGTGCCATCAGGCATCTGGATGGCCGCGGCCAGGGAACGCGTCAGGAAATCGGGCTTGCGCGAAATGGTTGTCCGGTAGTCCAGGCGGAACATCCAGCTCTGATTTAGCCGGACCCGGACACCAGCACCGCCCTGGATTCCCAGCTGGAAAATACCGCCTCCTTCCAGGGGCGCCGCTTGGCCGAAGTTGTAGGCGGCCCGCAGCATGCCCACGTTGTTCAGGCCGAGACGGAACACTCCACGTGCCTTGCGGAAGGGGGCGTCGGTCAAGTGCACCAACTGCAAGGCGGGGCCTAAGGCGACATAGGGCCGCCAGCGGCTTTCCCGCGGGCGGAAATTGAATAGTGTGCTGTAAGAAAACTGCCGCGTCAGTAGTCCGGCGCGCTGCTCCTCCACCACATCGGCGATGGCCGTGCCGTGCGCATCGAGACCCGCCAAACCGATCTGAAATGAGCCGCGCAGATATTGAAAGCCCAACTCATGGGAGATCCAGCGGCTGGAATTCAGCGTCACCGTGCCGCCCAGTGAAAACCCCGGCGAGATTCGGTTGCCGGCCTCCAAGGCAAACAGCTGCCGGGCCCCCGAGGGTTCGCGGCGCGAGATGATCACCCCTTCCGGGCCCACGGAAGAGTTGCAGAACATCGACTCGCCCACGCTGAAGCCCAGCTCCACTGACACCGGCCTCCAGCGCGGCTGCTCCAATTGCGCTCCCTGGCCAGCGGGTGCCGGCCGGGGGCTGGGGTCGATACTCGCAGGGACGATCGAGTAGATCATCTCCGGGGCGTGGGGACCGCCGCGAAATGCGGTGGGGGCCCCTTCCTCCAGACGGTGCCGGTCAGCATCTTCCAGCAGCGTTCGCGGCGGACGCCGGGTGGTCAAGCGATTGCGGTGGGCCATCATGCGCCAGCTGCGGGTACCCCACGCGACACCCTGCCAAAGGAAGTTGCCGCGCAATAGATCGTTTCGGACCGTCAGGAAGGCCTGCCGGGTACCCCGTTCCAGGCGCGACCCACGGTAGGGGCCAGCGGCGGCGCTGAGATGCTGATCGAACCGGCGAGGCTGCTGGCAATCATTCAGCCGCAACACGGCCACCGCGCGGTCGGTTTCCAGGCGCTGGCCGGTGCCGTTGCGGAGGTCCAGTGGCACCCAGGGGCGGTCACGGGTTTCGATGGCATCGACGCAGCCGGTCAAGACCAGATCGTTCACTACCTTGGCCCGCTCGTTATCAATGTTTTCGTCAATGACGTGAATCAGGCGCTTCTCCTGAGGCGAGAAGACGATCCGCAGATCGTGCGTGGCGGCGGCGGTGAAGACGCGGAGATTGTCCCATCCGGCGGTCGTCTCCCAGATCCGCAGATGGTGGCGGCGTTGGAACGTGTTGAGGTTCTTTGAGAGGTTGAACACCGCCCGCTCACCACCCAGCAGCAGCTTGGACATCGGAGCCTGGGGATACTCCTGACTTTCAGCGAAGGACCGCAGCGTGCGGTAGCGGGTGGCCGCGTTCTCGTCGTCGGCTTCCACCCATCCGGCCGCGCCAAAGGCCCGCGCCACTGCCGCCCGGTCTCCGACAAACACCAGATTGGTGAGGTCGGAATCCTTGTCGCCGCGTTCGGTTTGGGTGCGATGGGGCAAGTTGCGGATCAGTTCGGCCAAGGCTTTACGTTCAACGGGTGTCTGGGCCACTTGGGGCTTGGTGCCGGTGTCGGCCAAACCGGTATCGAGCGGCTGGGTCAAGGTAAGGAAGAGCTCCGTACCCGGAGTGAGCCGGATCTCCGGCTCCGAGAAACGCAGGATGGTGGCAAAAGCAGCGCTGGAGAACAGCAGCGCAATCGGGTCCACGGCGGCGATCCAAGTCAGGGTGCCGGCGGCGCGGTAACCGGGCTGGGCTGTGGAGCGGATACCTTTGATCCGCCCGGTCGACTGATCCACCTTCTCGCGGGCGTTCTCCACCTCGATCACCCGGCTGCCAAAGCGCAGCCAGCGGCCGTCGGGCAACTCCAGCTCAGTAAAGTCCAAGGTGAGGCTGGCCGTTTCCGCGCCCAGTCCCAGGCCCACCCGCCGCACGGCGGTGATCTTGCCCCAAACGGCGGTTCCGGGGGGCAACACCATCACCCCATCCACCATCACCGGAGCCACCAGCATGGCGCGGATGGCCTGTCCGCGAGCACCGGAATAGGAGTTTACCTCCTGTTGCAGCCGGATCTCCATGTGAGTGCCAATGGGGGCGACGGCGGCCCAGGAGGCCGCGCTGCCCAGCATCGAAGCCAGCAAAAAGAACCTGACCGTGCAGCCGGCGAGGTGTCGAGCGTTATCTGGAGCGGGCTGTCTGACCGGTCGGCGCATCAGGAACATTAAACCCACAAAGTATATCGGTTCACGCACTAGTGTGACGCAGTGGCGGGACCACGGTTTCACCCTTGGCGAGTAGTCGGAAACGAGGCACGGCTGAGACAATCGAGCTATGGCCGATTATCGCTATCGCATCGTGGACGTTTTCACCGACCAGAAGCTGGAGGGCAATCCCCTGGCGGTGTTTCCGGAGGCCGACGGCCTGGATGCCGGGACGATGCAGAAATCGTGCCGGCGGGAAATCGAGGTTTTCACGCGGAATCGGTGCCGGTCGCGCGCCCGGATGCGCGCTGAACGTGCAGCGGCGCCCGCGCCTGCACCAGCGCCGCGCAGCCGCGTCAGCATCGCGCGCG
>JAPKYX010000145.1 GCA_026394075.1 Acidobacteriota bacterium | reverse complement strand
ATGACGCCGGAGGCAATATTGCCACTGCCGTCGGGTAGGGGCGTGATGGGTTGCGAATGGTCGCGCAGGTAGGCGTAGCGGCCAAACAGACGGTGCGCGGTGCCGAAGTACCGGTCGAGGCGAGTGTCGAACTGGTCCTGGGCGATCAACTCATTGCCGACGCGGCGGTAGTTGTTGGCGGTGAGCTCGGCGCCTGTGGCGGAGAACTGGTTGGGCGCGGGGTATCGGTCCAGAACCTTCACGGTGGCGGCGTCAAAGCGGGCGGCGGGAATAACGTTCCCGGCAAAGGGCTGTCGCGTAAAGCCGGCCTCAACCCGTTGCGTTGTCGCCGGGTCAAAGATGGCGTTCGAGAAACGGCCGGACCGTTGAGCGTTGGTGGGCACGGTGCTGAGGCGGATGTTGCCGGTGGATTGGCGCGTGCCTTGCCAATCGACAAAGTAGAAGGTCCGGTTGGTCTGGATGGGGCCGCCCATCACGAACCCATACTGGTTGCGCCGGAACTGCGGCTTGGCACCCGTGGGGGCAAACAGATTCCGGGCGTTCAGCGCTTCGTTGCGTAGAAACTCAAACACCGTGCCGTGTAGCGCATTGCCGCCGTACTTCTGGTTGACGATGATGACGCCGCCGTTGGCGCGGCCATACTCCGCTGAATAGCTGTTGGTCTCGACACGAAACTCGTCGATGGCATCGAGCACGGGAAAGTAGGCCACTTGGCCCGGCTCCGGTTGCAGCACGCTGATGCCGTCGTAGATGTATTCGCTGACCCGCGGGCGGCTGCCGTTGATCCGGGGCAGGGTGGAGGTGGGCGGCAGGTTGACGCCCGGGGCCAGCGCGATCAAGGGAACGAAGTTACGCCCGTCGATGGGCAACGTGACGATGCGCCGCTGGTCGACCACGCGGCTGACGGAGCCACGCGTTGTTTCCAGCAGCGGGGCCGCGGCAGAGACGGCCACGGATTGCTGCACGTCGCCCACGGTCAAAGCGACGTCGAGGGTTTGGCGGTCTCCCAGCGCCAACTCGAGCGCGGGCCGGATAAAGGCGGCAAATCCTGAGGCTTCGATCTGGACGTCGTAGCGGCCCGGCAACAGCCCAAACAAGTGATACCGGCCGTCGCTGCCCGTCCTGACGCTCTGCCGGAAGCCGGTGGCGAGGTTGGTGGCGCTGGCGGTGGCACCCGCCACTTCCAGCCCCGCGCTATCCCGGACAATGCCCAGCAGTTCTACCTTGGCCGCCTGCGCGTGCAGCTCGAATGAGAGCGTGCAAGCTACGAGTAGGCTCCTGGTAGAGTGACGTACCGAGTACATTACACCGTCCAGAATACAGGACTTTCTTCGGAGCGGTAAAGAACCTCCTTCTACAAGCAGGGTCGGACCAGCCGCTCGTGGACGTCGCGCCTTCGTCCCAGGCGGCGGTTTGAGCTTTGGTGCGGGCCGTTAGCGCCGAGGAAGCAAGTCCGCCGCCGCCATGACGCGCGGGTAACGCATTCCGTAGCCCACCCAGAACAGCACGGCCAGGACGATCGGCGAGGCGGGGCTGGTCTGCACCATCAGCAAGTGAGCGGACGCGGCGCCACCCAGGTAGGCGGTCAACAGGATCGTCCCGATGAGGGATGTTCTGGGGATCCAGTAGAGTGCCACCGAGACGAGCGTGATGACGCCCAACCGGGGTAGCCAAAGCTGGGGTTCGGGAATGTCTTTGATGTTGGCCACCATCTCCGGGCTGGCGGTCAACTTAAAGAAGGCCGCTGCCAACATGGCGAGGCTCGGCAGCCCCGCGACGATCCACTTCACATAGCGTTGACCGGGAATCAGCTGATCCAGGGATCGAGGCGCACTAGCAGGGGAAGCCATAATCACTCAAGTCTAGACGGTGGCCGGAGCAACGGGCTGCGGGCCGTATCCGGGGCTGGATTCCACCGCGAAACCCCATTGACTTCCCCTGATTCCTCCGGTATATTTCAAAAGTACTGTTGTATCAATGGGTTGTCGTCTCACCCAAGCCGAACACGCGACCTCCTAGCTTCATCTCGTCCCGCCCAAGTCGCCGGACCGTTCGGAACCAGACATTCTGTTGATAGCTCAGTGTTTTAGACAGCAATTGCTCAACTGTCGCTGACGGAGATAACTCTTTCCTATGGCCACCCGCCCTGATCACCCGATGCCTGGCGCCCCCGCGGATTCACCGGATCTGCCGAACGCTGCGCCGGAGAACGACCCCGACTTTAGTGACTTCGCGGCTGCCATGGCGGCCATGGCGGCTGAGGAAGCTGCTCTGTCGGACGGAGACGACTTTGAACATCAGCTGGAGGATGCCGAACAGGCGCATCTGGCCGGCGATGGCGAAGTGCTTCGCGGCTTGGTCCTCAAGATCAATCCGAAGGAAGTGATTGTCGACGTCGGCCAGAAGTCGGAAGGTGTGGTTCCGATCGAGCAGTTGACGGGTCCGGATGGACAAGTCACCGTGCAGCAAGGTGACGAAATTGAGGTGATGCTGGAGCGCGGCGGTCTGACGCCGGAAGGGTTCCTGCTGCTATCCCATAAGCGCGCCCGGGCTGCGCGGGCCTGGGACGTGTTGGAGCAGGCGGAGCGTGAACACAGCGTGATCACGGGCCGCGTTGTGTCCCGCACTCGCGGCGGCGTGCTGGTGGATGTCGGGGCCGAGGCCTTTATGCCGACCTCACACCTGGATGTGCGGCCGGTGCATAGCGTGGATCCGTGGCTGGGACAGGAGATTCCGGTCCGCGTCATCAAGATCAACCGCCGGCGGGGCAATCTGGTGGTTTCCCGGCGCCTGGCGGTGGAGGAAGAGTACAACACCCGGAAGGCGGCGGCGCTGGAGGCGTTGGCGGAAGGCGCGGTGGTGACCGGCGTGGTCAAGAACCTCACCGACTACGGCGCGTTTGTGGACCTGGGCGGCATTGACGGGTTGCTGCACGTCAGCGATATTTCGCATGGCCGTGTGGGGCACCCCTCGGAACTGCTGAATCCGGGCGAAACCGTGACGGTGAAGGTGCTGAAGTACGACCGTGAGAAGCAGCGCATCTCACTGGGCATCAAGCAACTGGCCCCGGATCCGTGGGATTCCATTCATGATCGCTATCCGTTAGGCGGCCGGATTATTGGCCGCGTGGTCTCGATCACCGACTATGGCGCCTTCATCGAGATTGAAGCCGGGGTGGAAGGGTTGATCCACATCTCGGAGATGACCTGGAGCCGGCGGCTGAAGCATCCTTCCAAAGTGGTCCATGTGAATGACCAGGTGGAAGCCGTGGTGCTGGAGATCAAGCCGCAGGAGCGGCGGGTGTCGCTGGGAATTAAACAGCTGGAAGCGGATCCCTGGACCACGGTCGCGGAGCGCTACAGCATTGGTTCAGTGGTGGAAGGCCGGGTCCGCAAGCTGACCGACTTTGGGGCCTTCATTGAGATCGAAGAAGGCATCGACGGCCTGGTCCACATCTCTGATTTTTCCTGGACCAAGCGCATCAAGCACCCATCCGAGATCGTGCGCAAGGGGCAGCAGGTGCAGGCGGTGATTCTGGGGATCGATACCGACGGCCGCCGTCTCTCGTTGGGTGTGAAGCAGTTGCAGCCGGATGCCTGGGAGTCTTTCTTCCATGAGCATATGGTGAACGACATTGTCGTGGGCCGCGTGAAGCGGGCCGCCCAGTTTGGCGTGTTCGTGGAACTGCTGCCGGGTGTGGAAGGCCTGTGCCACAACTCGGAGATTCCGGGGGCCCAGGGCCGACCGGGCGGTGATGCGCCGCTGGAGCTGGGTGTGGAGTACAGTTTCAAGATCATTCGCATGAGCGAGAACGAGAAACGGATCGGGCTCAGCCTGGCGGCGGCGGCCGATGAGCAGGAGCGTGCGCGCTTGCGCGGGTACCAGCGGGAAGCCGCTGCGGCCACGTCCACGATGGAGCAAGCCTTTCAATCGGTACCCGGCTTAGACGAGGGCGACGGTCAGTAAAGTATCGAATTGTCCCCTGGCCACTTGTGCCGGGACCGGAACGCGTTATTCTGGAGAGAGTTATGACAAAGGCGGATCTGATCGAAGAAGTATCGCGCGTCGTGGAAATGACCCGGAAAGATTCCGAAGTGATCGTGGAAGCCATCTTTGACAGTGTCGTCAAGAGCCTCCGGCACGGCGACAAGATCGAGATCCGCGGTTTTGGAAGTTTCCGGACACGTCAGCGCCAACCGCGCATTGGGCGCAATCCCAAGACCGGTGCCCGAGTGGAAGTGCCGGCTAAGCGCATCCCCTACTTCAAGCCCAGCAAGGAATTGAAGGATCTGGTGAACGGCGAGGAAGTGAAGCCGGACGTGCCCACCAGTCCGGCGGCCCTTTAGGGCAACGGGCCTGTGGACCGGCTCTGGAGCCCCTGGCGCTACCGTTACATTACGGAATCCGCGGCTGATGCCGGTGAGCCACCGGCGTGCGTGTTCTGCGCGAAGTTTAGCTCCGGGAACGATGAGGCAGCGCTGATCGTTCATCGGGCAGAGCACAATGCGGTCCTGCTGAATCTCTATCCCTACACCTCCGGGCACCTGATGGTGATTCCCTATGCCCACGTCTCCACCTTGGATGAGTGTCCGGCCAACGTGTTGGCGGAGCTGATCCTGCTGGCCCAGAAGGCGGAGCGGCGCTTGCGCGAGGAGTACCGTTGTGAGGGCCTCAACATTGGCTTCAACATTGGTGCCTGCGCCGGGGCGGGCGTGGCGGGCCATCTGCACTTGCATCTGGTTCCCCGCTGGCCGGGCGATGCGAACTTCATGACGACGGTGGGCGAGACCCGCGTGCTGCCCGAAGAACTGAGTGTCACCTATCGCCGTCTGGCGACCGGATGGGAGTAACTGCTATATGGACCGGCTCTATCTTTCTGTTTGGCTGAAATCGCCTTCGCCGCTCATTCTGCATGAGCGATTTATGACGATGGCGCGCACATTCCCCTTTTCCGTCCTGCGCCCCAACCTGATCGCGACGGTGCGCGCTGTTTCCAGCATTGAGGCACCGCTGCAGGAGCAAGCCGTCGAAAGCGTGGAGGCCATGGATACGATCCGGGAAGTGCTGGATGCCTGGCGCGCCAGCGACACCTGCCTGGAACTGGAAGGGTCATGGGATCTATTTCAGTCCAATGGCCTGGATTGGGCACTGCGGCCGGCCCGGGTGCACCTGTTCGCCTATGCCCCTCAGTTCGATCCCGATGAGGCACCTCCGATTCCGGGCGTGCGCCGCGAAGATCTCCGGATCGATTTTGGGAACGAACTTCTGTTTCTGCCCGCCACCGAAGCCCCGGCGCATTTTCGGATGACGGCGCAGAACATCCGCAGTCTGCTGAAGCTGGTGTCGGACCTGGAAGCCGCGTTGCCGCTGGAGCGGCGCTTGCTGTGGTCGGAATCGGGCGGCAACTTTGCCGAACGGCTCGCGGACCTGGCGTCGGACTAGCTGTTGCTCCGCAGGCTGCTGAGGCATTCAGTTAACTGCGCCGCCGAAAATGGTTTGGCCAGAAACCGCAGGCGTGGCCGCAGCGTGGCGGGAAACTGGTCCAGATTCACCGCGTAGCCGCTCATCACCACGCAGGTTGCCCTGCTGTCGGCCGCCAATTGCGCTTCCACCAGTGGTCCAACATCCAGGCCCGGCACCAGCCAGTCCGTCAACACGATGTCAAAGGGGCCGCAGGGAATCTGGGCCGTGGCGCAGGCGACGCTGTAGCCGTCCTGGACCAGCAGATCCGTCAGCAATTGCCTGAGGACTGGATGGTCTTCAATCAACAGCACACGACCGTTGGTCGGGGGCGACGGACTACCAGAGAGCGAGCGGGACATCTCCCGGAGAATAGCTGATGTTCAGAGTCAACCGCATGCCGCGCTGGTTGAAGGCCGTGCCGGTACTGAGGCTGTTGCCGCGGTATCCGGCGGTTCCATTCACTTGCAGGTCGCGCCGCAGGCGATAGCCCACTGAGCCCAAGACCGACTGGATGGTGCTGGAGGCCTGGAACGAAAGCAGGTTGTCCAACTGGTTGTTGCTGGCCAGGGCGCCCAAAGTCCAGTTGCGGATGCCCGTGTAGCGGTAGCTGCCCGAGTACCCGGTGTTCCTCGAGGTCAACAGGATGCCGTTGCCAGGAGTGATACCCCGCTGGTAAGTGCCGGTAATGGATGAGCGGCCAAAGGTCCGCGTGAGATTCACCTGGACGCTGGGCAAATAGTTTTCCCGATAGAACGCCTCGACGCCACTCGGCTGGCCCAGGATCGCGGCGATGAATGGATCGAGCCTAACTTGCCGGAGGCCTTCATTCTGGAGCAAAGCACCGCCCCCCTTCAGATCCAACTTCCAGGCCCGGCCAATCGAGAGCGAGTAGGCCAGCGCCACCTGGTGGATCGCGGTGTTCCCGTAGGAGTTGGAAAAATCATAGGTGGTGAAGGAATAGTCGCCGGAGATCGTCTGGTTCCGGCCCAGACGGTAGGCTATATCACCGCGCGCCGAGACGCCGGTGGAACTGGCCAGCGCACGGCCGGTCCGCTTATTGCCGTTGAAGCCGCCGGAGGCGCTGACGGAAAGCCGCGGTCCCAGCATATAGGTGAGAGTGGAATTGTTGCTCCAAAAGCTGATGCGGGTATCGATCAGGTCATTGATGGGCAGGCTGCTGGTCACCGGGTCCAGGGCCAGCGCCGGGATGGTGGCCAGCGCCAGGCTGAAGCTTTGTACTTGGGAGCCCATCGCGTTGCTGCTGCTCAGCGACGCCCGGCGGCTGAGTACGTGATTGGCACCGATGATCCCGATCGCGTTGAAACCGCTGGAAACGTTGATCGACTGGACGTGGCGATAGCCTCCGTTGAAGGCCAGCGAAACCTGCGAGCGGCGGAACATTTTGGTTCCTGTTACCCCGACGGTGGCCTGCATGCCGCTGCCGGACTGGGTGAGGGGTTTCCCGCTGGCATCCAGCGCCAGGCTGGTGAGTCCGGTGTCGTAGTTGGCCTGGACGCTGGCGAAAAAGCGCAGCTTCACTTCGGGGCTACGGTTTAAGCCGCCGCCGGCCGCCCGGCCCAGCACCGCCGGCCCGCCGAAGCCGGCCGTCCCTCGGCCACCTTGACCGCCGGGGTTGGTCTGTCCAGCCTGCGGATATGCGGCGAAGGCCGACAATAGCACCAGCAAAAGAACGCGCAAAATAACCCTCCGCCGCCTCTCGGCTCTCATTCAGACAATGCCTCGCAGGCTTCCGGTCAAAAAACCTGTTCTGTCAGACAAGCGCTATTCAGAGTCTGAATTGCAGCTTGCAAAAGTGTCAAGCTCGATGCCGGGAACCCTACCGGGCGGCGCAGCGTCCAAAATGGAGTGATGCGCCTTGTTTGCCTTATCGTCGCGTTTTCGCTGGTCGCGAGTTCCGCGGAACTGCCGGTTCGCCAAGTTGTTCTTTACAAGAACGGTTTGGGGTACTTTGAGCGGGGCGGGGAACTGGCCCGGGGCGAGACCGCCCGGCTGGACTTTCGCGCCGACGAGATGAACGACGTGCTGAAGTCGCTGACGGTGCGCGATGCGTCGGGCGGCACGGTGGCGGGCGTAAGGTACGATTCCTCCGATCCGCTCGAGAAAAAGCTGGGCGAGTTTCCGTTTCGCCTGGCCGGTGGCGGCTCCATGGTGGATTTTCTCGACCAGATGAAGGGCGCGCGCGTCGAGACCACCGCTGCCGCCGGCGTCATTCTGGGGAGCCGCAAGACCAAGGCCGCCCAAGGTGAGGAACGCGAACAGCTCACCCTGCTGACCGACGAGGGCGTCATGCGATCGTTTGACCTGTCGGCCTTGCCCAGCCTCAAGTTCGCCGACGCGGCCTTGCAGGCCCAATTGCGGGCCTATCTGGGCACGCTGACCGCGTCCCGGTCCAAAGACAAAAAGAGTGTCTACATCGATTCCTTGAACGACAAGGCGCGCAACCTGGGCGTCTCCTACATCGCGCCGACCCCGGTCTGGAAGTCCAGTTACCGGTTGATCTTCGGCGCGGCGGGCGACCCCATGCTGGAAGGCTGGGCAATTGTCGACAACACCAGCGGCGAGGACTGGACCAATGTCCGGCTCTCACTGGTGAGTGGCCGGCCGGTGAGCTTTCTGTCGCGCCTCTATGAGCCTCGCTATGCACGGCGGGAGTTTGTGGAGCTGGCCGAAGCGGATGTGGCGCGGCCGAAGGTGTATGAGGGCGGGATGGCTCCGATGGCGGGACTGGCTGGTGGAGTCGGTGGTGGGGTGATGGGTGGCATTGCCGGTGGGGTGCCGGGTGGAGTGCCACCTCCTTCGCCAAAGATGGAAATGATGATGCGCGCCGGTGGCAACCGCGCGTTCGCAGCATCGGACTCGATGGCCATGGCCCCCTCCAGCGTGGCGACCACCACCATTGCCGCCAAAGAGTTGGGCGAGCTTTTCGAGTACGGCTTCAGCGCTCCGGTGACCGTCAAGCGCAATGAATCCGCCATGCTGCCCTTCGTCAGCCAGAAGATTGCTGCCCGCAAGCTGCTGATCTGGACCGAAGGCATCAACCCGCGTAACGCGGCGGAGCTCACCAACTCGATGGGCAAGACTCTCGATGGTGGCCCGATTACAGTGTTCGACGGCGGTGCCTACGCCGGTGAGGCACTGGTGGAGACGGTGAAGCAGGGCGACAAACGGCTGATCAGCTACGCCGTCGATCAGGGCACGCGCGTGAGCACGGCGGAAGAGTCCGGCGAAGATCTCATCACGCAAGTGAAGGCTTCTCAGGGATTGCTGAACGTCACCAAGATCAAGCGCCGGACCACCAGCTACAAGATCCGGAACGTGGACGCCAAGGCCAAGACACTCATTCTGGAACACCCCTTGCATGCGGATTCCAAGGTGGTGGGCGCGGCACCGGCGGAGACTACCGACACCGCCCGGCGGTTTCAGGTAGCGCTGCGGCCTCAAGCCGACGAGACCTTCCGCGTGGTGGAGGACCACACGTGGTTTGAGGAGACTTCACTTTCCGCGCTGGCGCCGGACCAATTCGTGTTCTATGCCGCGCAGCGCGGCATTGGCGACGCCGCCCGGCGTCAACTGCAGGCACTGGCGGAGAAGGCTAAGGCAGTCGGCGCGACGGCGCGGGATCGCGAGAGCGCGCAAAAGCAGACCGCCGATCTCGAGCGAGACCAGACCCGCGTCCGCGAAAACATCCGCAGCTTGAACGCCGTCAGCGGCCAGCAGGAACTGGTGCAGCGCTATGCGCAGCAGCTTTCGACCGCCGAATCGAAGCTGGTCGCCCTCCGCGACCGGATCAGCGAACTGCGGCAGCAACAGGAGAAGCTGCAAGCGGAACTGGATGCCGCGATTGGCCAGTTGAGCTTTTAGGCGAACCCCAGCTTAGCTAACCGAGAACTCGGTGCCGATCTCACGGGCCACGATGCGCTTTTCGCTGTTACCGGCGGCGTTGAGGATGCGCTCCATTGGTTCTGTCTTACCTTCGCGGCTAAGGCGGAAGGTCTGGTGGTGGACGGAGAGGATGTGTTCCGCCCCGAACTCATTGGACATGCGCCAGGCCTGCTCCGGATTGCAATGGGCGTGGATCCAAGGGTCATAGGCACCGATCGGGAAGATGGCTAGGTCGACATCGCCCTGACGTTGCGCGCGGAAGGCGTCGGTGTCGGCGGTGTCTCCCGCAAATAGGATCTTCCAGCGCCCCACGGTGAGGGCGTAGCCGTTGTAGCCACGGTAAGTGTCCGTGCGCATGCGCGCGCCCCAATGTTTCACTTGCAAGCCGCGCAACGTGGCCGGGCCGGCCTGGACGGATTCACCCCAGCCCACTTCCTGCACCCGAGAGTAGTTCTCCGCCCGGATCAGGTCGCTGGTGGCGCGGGCCATCACTACCTGGGTAGTGGGGCTTTCCAGGTCACGCATCGTCTTCAGATCAAGGTGATCCATGTGTGCGTGCGAGGAGACGATCAAGTCGATTTTCGGCAGCTTCTCAATGGGCAGCGCCGCCGCCACCAGGCGTTTCATGCCCACGGTGGCCACCTTCAAGTCCACGCCAATCCGGGTGTGGAAAACCGGGTCGGTGATGATGGTGAAGCCATCCACCTTCAGCAGTACCGTCGAGTGTCCCAACCAGGCGGCATGCAGCCCGGTATCCGGCCAGAGGGCGGGGTTGGGCGTGTGGGGGGCTGGAATCGGATCGCGCGACATATCCTCCTGCAATTGCTTCCAAAAGAAGTTCGGCATGGTACGGAAGGCCGCAATGCCCGCACCGACGGTCAACACGCCGCCGCCCAGCCAAAGCCGGCGGCTAGTAAGGGAGGCCAAAGCGTTGCTCCTTCCAGGGGTCGCCCAACATGTGATAGCCGTTGCGCTCCCAGAAGCCGGCGCGGTCTTTCTCCACCAGCTCCAGCGCACCCAGCCACTTGGCGCTCTTCCAGGCATAGAGCTGCGGCACCATCAGCCGGGCCGGGCCGCCATGCTCCTGGGTCAGGTCTTCGCCATCGTGCTTGATGGTCACCAGCGCATCGTCGGCCAAAAAGTGATCCAGCGGCAGGTTGGTGGACCAGCCGTAGTCGTACCCATGGGCCACCACAAACTTGGCTTCCGGCTTGAAGCCCCCGGCCAGTTCGATCAGGTGACGCGTCGCCACGCCTTCCCACACGTTGCCCAGGCGGGACCAGCGCGTGACACAGTGGAAATCGGCAAACACCTTCACCCGTGGCAACTGCTGGAATTCAGCCCAGGTAAATTTGAGCGGCTTGTTCACCAAGCCGTCGATCTCCAGCCGCCAGTCGGCCAGATTCACGGCCGGAGTGCCGGAGGCGTCCAGGACGGGCCACTTCTTGGTCCGGGTTTGTCCCGGAGGAATCCGGTTGGTGCGGTGAGTGTCCGGGCTGACGATGGCTCCGGCGGGCGCATCCGCCGGTCCGGGTACACGGTCATCCTGCTGCTTTGAGTCGAATCCAAACATGTGTTAACTCTTTGATGTGATCTGGACCAGTTTCGTTGCGGAAGTTGCCGCCACTGGCCCAAAACTCAATACTCCCATGGGACAGGCGGTGACGCAGATGCCGCAGCCGATACAGGACGAATTGGCATTGTTCAGCTCCTGCTGCTTCAGCGCGAACTGCATCACGTCAATCCCCACCTGGCAGTAGCGCGTGCATTCGCCGCAAGCAATGCACTTGTCGTCGGCATGGATGGCAAAGCGTGACCAGCGCGCCCAGGTGAAGGCTTTGGCGAACAGCTCCATCAGTTTGGCCAGCGGGCACCAGTAGCGGCACCAGATCTTGCCGCCGAAGAAGGGGTAGAGCGCCACCGGCACAATTCCCACCAGCCAGGTGTCGACAATCAGCCGGTACCAGACAATGCCCCAATCAGCCGGTTTGGCGAAGGCGTGGACCACGTCGCGCCCCAGCATCAGCACCGTGATCACGGCTGCGGCCACCAGCACGATGATGTTCATCCGTTCCCAGTTGATGGCTGCTGAGCCTTTGGGGGCCAAGTGCCGCCAGCGGTCGCCAAGGGTTTCCGCCAACCCGCCGCAGCCGCAGATCCAGGTGCAATAGCGCTTGCCGTGGAAGAGCACCAGGATCGGGATGATGACAAAGCTCAACGTCGCGCCCCACACCACCCACACCTGATGCGGCGCGCCGAAGAAGGTGTAGAAAAAGAGCGGCCAGGCGTAGACCAGCCCATAGCTGCGCCAGGCGTTCTGGGCAAAGTTGGGGTCTTGGGCGAGAGCCTCGCCTACCCACTGATACTTCACCGCCCAGGCGAACAAAAACTCCGGGATGAGAAAGAAGAAGATCCACTGGAAGCCGATCAGTGAGGCGTAGCGGGCGATCTGGAAGCGGTCCTTCTTGTCGAACCCCCAGCGCTTCATCGCCTGCGCGCCAAAGACGGTCATCAGCCCGGTGTAGAGCACGGTGTACCAGAAGCTCCAGCCTTTATCGAAGAAGCTCAGCGCGTGATAGCCCCAGCCGCGAAAAGGCCAAAACTCCTGGCCGTGGCCCTGCTTGACGCCATAGATGGTGTAGCTGATCAGGATAGAGAGCAGCAGCCAGAGCGCCCGGGTCCAGGTCCACTCGGCTTCCAGTTTCAGGCCGAGCGACTTCAAAAATCCGGCCGGTGCTTCAGCGCCAATCAGCACGAAGGCGCGGTCCATCGGGAGGTTGCCGCTCGATAGCTGAGCCGAGCCGGGAGAGAAGCTCTTCACTTCAGTGGACCGTCGGACCTCAATCCGGCCGCTGGCTTCGGCCTGCTTCAGCCGCTGGGAGTTGGCTCGAAACACGCGGCTGAACTCCGGGCCGCGGTGGCACAGCGTTACCTGGTTCGGTGTCACCTGGTTCTGTTCGGCCAGCACCAGTGCCGCTTCGACGGCAGTGTTGCCCCCGCCGACCACCAGGATGCGCTCGCCCTGGTAGTGCTTGGGCGAATACAGACGGTGGTGGACCTCCGGCAGCTCTTCACCGGGCACTCCCAGCCAGCGGGGATTGCCGCGCTGCCCGGTCGCCAGGATCATGCGGCGGCACTCGTAGGTTTGGGCGGTGGTGCTGACGCGCAAACCGGTCGTGATGCGGGCGACGGCAGTGACGGCTTCACCGGTCTTGATGTCGAGGCCGGCGGCGGCTTGATGCCACTGCTCCAGCAGTTCTTCCTTGGTTGATTCCTTCAGCCACAACTGACCGGCCACCGGGCGCGACACGGGCTCATCGTAGATCCATTTGCCTTCCGGGAAGTCTTCGATGGTGGAGGCGATGGCGGCTTTCTCGACAATCAGCGTGCGGAAGCCGCGGGATTGTAATTCGAGCGCGGCATTCAGCCCCGCTGCTCCCGCGCCGGCAATCAGGACGTCCAGACCGCCGCCGGGTGCGCCTAGTTCCTGGGCGATCCGCGTGGCCACCTGATAGCCCTGCTCCATCGCAAGTTTGACGACAGGGGCACCAGCCAGGTCGCCGGCGACGTAGAGCCCGGGGATGTTCGATTCGAGTTGATCGCTAAGGACAGGCCGGGACATGAGATTGTTCCAATTCTAGTGAGAATGTTGGCGGGCTGGCCGCACTCTAGCTCCAGGAGAATCCCCATGCGAGCATTGGTTATTCCGGTTGCGCTCCTGTTTGGCGCCCTGCTGGGTGCGGCGACAGCGGAGAGCGGGGCCAAGGTGGAGTACGTCGGCGGTACCCTGAATCTGAAAACCGGCCGTGATTTGACGCTCCGGTGGGGCGGCGCGAGCGAACTGGAGCTGGACCAGGTGCGCGTCCCCTGGAGGCAGGTGAACCAGATCGAGTACGGCCAAAAGGTGAACCGCCAGATCGCCGCCGCGATTCTGATCTCGCCCTTGTTCCTGCTGAACAAGTCGCGCAAACACTTCCTCACGCTGGGCTACACGGACGCGCAAGGGCAGCAACAGGCGGTGGTGCTGAAGGTGGCCAAGAAGAACGTGCGGGGCATGCTGGCCAGCCTTGAAGCGCGCACCGGCTTGCGGGTGAGCTATCAGGATGATGAAGCGAGGAAGATGTGACGGCCCGACTGCACCTGCTGATGCGTTTGACGACGTTCGGTGTTTTGGCGTTTGGTGCCGCGCTGGATGCGGCCGGGCAGACGCCTACGCCGACCGCTGCGGAGCCCGCCTCGGTCAAGCCGCTGCTGACCGATCCGGATGAAGTGGCCGCGCAACTGCCCAAGGTCCGGCGCATCTTTGTGGACAAACTGACGGGCGGGGAGGCGGCTGATCAGCTGCGGGACATCCTGATGGCCACGCTGCAAACGGCGCGGCTGTGGGTGATCACGGAGAATCCTGATCGCGCCGACGCGTTCATCCGCGGCGCGGCCGATGATGCGGTGTTCAACGAAACGCGCGAATCGCGGGATGGTATCAATGCGCGGGCTTTCCTGGGTACACGGGAGGGAGACTACAGCAGCCGAGCGGGCCGGGGCAACCGGTCCGACACGCTGGCCAGCGTCGGAATCGGCCAGACCGAGGCCCAGCGAACGATGGAACGCAAGCATGAGGCGACGGCTTCCATTCGCCTGGTGAACCGCGATGGAGACCTGATCTGGTCCACCACCAAGGAGTCGTCCGGGGCCAAGTTTAAGGGCTCAGCGGCGGATGTGGCGGACAAGGTGGTCCGCCAACTGGTTACGGACGTGGAGGCGGCGCGGAGGCCGGGTGTGCGCGCGGTGGCGCCGGCGGGCGCGTTGCCTTAAGGCGCGGGGCGACAAAGATTTGCGTCAGGAAGAACTCTCCTTGGGTTGAACGCGCCATGCCCACACCGGTGACTAGGAAATCACCATCCAGATTCTTGCGATGCGTTGGGCTGATCAGCCAGCCGTCAAACGCCCGCTGGGCCGGGTTGGCGTAGCCGCGATTGCGAGCGGTGTTCTCTGAGATCCGGCTGATGGGTCCGATGGCCAGCCGCGCGGCCTGTGCACGCAAGCTGAATCCGTTATGACCCAGTGGGGTTAGCCCGGCGGCCATTCGCCGGCTACGTTCCCGGGCGATGGCGCTAATCTCCTCTTCCAGCCGCAGCCGGGCGAAACCGGCGGATTCGCGGTACTCATTCACCAGTTCCGCCACCGCTGCCTCCAGCGAGGCCTCCGGCGGGGGGCTTTGGGCCAACAGCGCGCCTAGCGCAAGCGCAATCATTCAATCGCCACCTCAACTGCAAGTATCGGCGAGACGCCGTGTGATCTGTTTGTTGGACCGGAGCAGCTCCCGGCTGTTCTGTAATTGACTCATTCTGCTCTGGTTATGGCTCTGAGTCTCCGCCTGAGTGCGGGCATCGGGTTCGCCCCTAAGGCTTGGCGTTTGCGCCCATCGTTGGCTCGGGAAAGATAGGCATACCCCCAGACCCCAACTAGGGTTAGTTTTCGCTCAAGCCGCCGGTTGGTGCATCGATAAGCCCCTTTCAAAGGAAATCCATGTACCAACGCCCCCTGCGAGCGATCGCGTGGGTGCTGGGCTTTGCTCTGCTGGCGACAGCAGAGGGCGAAGCCCAGTCCCTGCTGCATCTCAAGAAGCGGTCTGAGACTGCACGCCTGACCGGTGATGATGGAGCGCCGCGGATCTTTACGCGGCGCACGCTGGATGAACAGCGGCTTT
>JAPKYX010000272.1 GCA_026394075.1 Acidobacteriota bacterium | reverse complement strand
CCTTTCTCCGCTACCAGTAGCCCACCTCCGCTGCGCTCCGGACAGGTTTCTCTTGACGAAGACGAACACTTACGGCAGAATCGAAAAGCCAGCGTCGCTACGCTCCGACACCGTTCGCCTTCGGCCCGGATTGCCGTTCGCGTTCCCTCCGGAACCAGCGTTCGCCTTCGGCGGAATCCGCACCATATTGCACTAGGCATCAAGGACAGCGATCCGACACGGGTACTGATTGATTGTCAACACAAGGTGATCATGAAACACCCGGACCGTGATCCGATGCTGGATCGATTCGCACTGGAGTGGGCGAATCCGAAAGTCCTCAGATGTAATCTGCATATGTACCAAGTAGATGGCGGTGACCTTGACAGTGTCGACCGAGAGTTCACGACCTTCTACTGCAATTCCTGTTCGGACAAGGCCGCTCGTCCCTCCGATTGGACGTACTACAACAAGCCATCTCGATCAGCGCCACTGACGGGAAGTCCTGGGCCGCGTTAGGTTCCCGTCTGCTCTGTGGCCTAAGTTCATGAACGGTTTTTTTGAAGAAGAACCCGCCATCGCCGCACGGGACTATTGGACGTGTGGCGTGGCGGTCGTGTCCCTCCAGGCTGGTGCCGCGCCCGTCAAGGCCATCAGCGGTAACCAAACATCGGCGGGAACGCCACCACCACCACCGCCGCCCATCCCGCATGGACCGGTAGATACCTCACCAGCCATCGCTCCAGTGCCCCAAACGAGCCTCGGCGAAGCAGAAATCTTCCATAGAGCCACGCCGCCCCCGCTAGGTTCACCAGCAGCACCAGATTCTCACCCAGCGCCGCCACCCGGTTCGGCGTGAGGCCAAACTCCGAGATGCGAGCCGCGATTGCGGCCAGCGCCACTGTATCCACAAGCAGCGCGCTCACCACCAGTAGCAGTTGCAGTGCGTCGAACAAGTCCGGCGGCGCCTCCGGGTCGCGCGCGGACGCGGCATAGAGCACCAGCCCCATCACCAGCACCAGCAGCAGGTCGAAGCCAATCAGCAGATCGCGCTTCACATTCATCGGATTTCCCGTCCAAGCCATCGTCGCCAAAAACCCGAGCAGCAGCAGGGTAAACAGCGGCGTGAACAGCTTGGTCAGCACCGGGGC
Organism: Acidobacteriota bacterium; assembly: GCA_026394075.1. Classification (GTDB taxonomy): domain Bacteria; phylum Acidobacteriota; class Terriglobia; order Bryobacterales; family Bryobacteraceae; genus JAPKYZ01. The sequence goes on along the minus strand of JAPKYX010000272.1, from coordinate 2,813 downwards.
CATGTTCTCAATGACGCTCTGCTTCGCCTCCACCAACCAGGAACCAACAATGACGGCCCCGGCCGCCCCACACGGCACCATCCAGCCGAACACGAACCACTCCGCGTTGAGATCGATGGCCTTGAACATCATCATCGTGAACCCGGTGAAAACGCCCCCGCCCAAAGCGATCAACACGTAATAGATGGCCAGTTCGCCCGAGAACCGCACAAAGTCCATCCACCGGCCGCCGGTGAACCCTCGGTTCTTCGTGTAGGCCAAGCCGACCGCCAGCCACAGCGCGATCGGCAGGTGGAGAGCGGTCAGCACCTGCGTGTGGCTGCCCGCCGGGAAGGGGAAGACGTTGGCGAAAAATGCTCCCGCCACGAAGGGCAGCGCGAGCCACAGGCTTCTGCTCCACGCCGATCCACGCTTCCACAGGAAGTAGATGGCCAACAGAGGGAAGACCAGCAAGCTGGCATTCCGTCGATAAAAAAGCGGCAACTCGTCATTCGGGTTCAAGTGAATGCCGAACAACCCCGGCATCTGAACCGCAATCGCGGCTGCCACCGCAAATCCCAGCACCACCAGAGTCTCGGTGTACGAGGCCGACACCGTTTCATCCGCTAGGGGTTCGATCACCAGCTGCTTCCACAACCGCTCAGAATGCGTGCGTGCAAACTCGCGGGACAGCGCATCAAGACTACCCATGCGCTTCACCGCCACCAGGAACGCCTCGTCCCCGGTCAAGCCACCCGCAATCAGGTCGGCCAACTGATCCCGCAGATGTCCCTCTAGCTCCTCAACATCCGCAGCCCGAACGCCCGGCTGGCGGCGCAAGTGGCCCCGCCACTGGGCGACCTGTTCTTCCAGCGGTTGATCAGAGAAGGCCGTCATGCGGGACACGCCTTCATCCAGATACCCCGCAGAGTCTCATCCACCACCTGCCACTGCTGGCGTTGGGCCGCCAGTTGCGCCCGGCCCTCAGCCGTGATCCGGTAGTACTTGCGCTTGCGGCCAATCTCCGAAGTCACCCAGTTGGCCTCCACAAAGCCTTGGCGCTCCAACCGGTGCAGCACGGGATACAGCATGCCGTCGGTCCACTGCAGGTGCCCACCAGACAGCTCCGCCACCCGCTTGATGATGGCGTAGCCGTAGCTGTCCCCCTCAGCCAAAATGGCCAGTACCAGCGGCGTCGCGGAGGCAGCCACGAGGTCCTTGTTCAGCTCCATACGTAGCACCATTATACATACCACTGCTATGTATACTAGCCAAAGCTCAGCCGTCAATGGACTTCGAACGATTTACCAAGAAGACGCGCGGTTGAAGCGCGGACGGCAACACTGAGGTGGCTCATTGCGCATTTAGGGGCAGCATGCTCGAGCCAGAGGAGGTACTCCACGCCTATTGGGGTGCCCAACCTTCCGGCAGGCGGTCGTGCTCGTCCGGCTCGCCGTCAGGAATTCTTGCCAATAATTCAAGGAACTCTTTCCTCGAACCCTTTGCGGCTCGCGCCACGAGACGGTCCCACGCATCCAGCTCTCTTAAGAATCCATCGGCGATCAGTTGTTCAACCGTACAGTGCTCGCGCTCCGCGACATCCACGGCGCGCCGGTAGGCTTCTTCCGGAAGATTCACTTGAATCGTCATCACGCTAGCTCCAGATTTCGCAAGAACTCTATCGGAGTCATCACCTTCAATCCCAATGATGCCACTTCCCGGAAGTGCCGTTGGTTGTAGGTAACGATTACTCCATTCACCCGCATTGCCAATTCGACTAGGAAGTCGTCTTTCGGGTCCGGCAAGAATGGTCGCCAACGGAAAAACACTTGCACCAGGTTCGCTTCGCTGGCGATGTAGTTCAGCAGTTCGTCGGCTTGCTGTGGGGTGATCCGCCCCGGTGAAGGGACCCGCTTCAGGACCGCTTCGTACTCAGTCATCAAGTGTTGCGAAAGGTTTGGCCGCCAGCGGCGGTCGCCGATCAGCATAAGCAACATCCGGGCCGCCCCGCGGCTGGAGCGCAGGGCGGCCACCAGAACATTGGTATCGAGAACGGCCTCAATCAAGCCTTCAGTCTATCTAGCGTCTGGCAGGGGTCCGGAAGCACTTGCCGCGCAAACACTTCGTCCGGCGTCCGGCCCGTGATCTGCTGGTAGATCTCCGGGTCCGTGGCACCCTCGCAGCCAAACAGGACCACCCGGCTTTCGGGCGTCAAGCCAAGCTGCGCGCGCAAGCCCAAGTCAGTCGCGGCATGGAGCAACACACCCATTCCGCCGGCAGCCGATTCGCCGCAGACGATGGGGAGATCGCCCTCGCCCGCCGCCAGCGCCGTCATCGCCTCGGCCGCCCAATCATCCGGGATGGCCACGAAATCGCTGGTCAGCCAGTCGAGAATCGACCAGGCCGCGGGCGACACCGCACGGCAGGCAAGGCCGGCTTGGATGGTGCGGAGCGATCCCGAGGAAGGTGTGGGGAGGCCGTGGACGGCGGTCTGATAGAGACAGTCGGCCTCCACTGGCTCCACCATGACGAACCGTGGCGTAGGGTGGCAGCGTTGATAGAAGCCCAGGAAGACGGCGGCGGCGATACTGCCCACGCCGCCCTGCATAAAGACATGCGTGATCCCATCCAGCCGGGGAATCTGCGCGAGTGCTTCTTCCACCATCACCATGTAGGCATTCATGACATTCCGGGGAATGGGCGACTGAAACTCATCCCACGATGTGCTGCTGACAAAGTGCCAGCCGTTCAGGCGCGCATCCTCGCGGGCCCGCGCCACCGAGGCCTCATATTCGCCATCAATCCGAATGACGATGGCCCCCAGCCACTCCATG
>JAPKYX010000248.1 GCA_026394075.1 Acidobacteriota bacterium | reverse complement strand
GCACATCCGCCGTCCGCATCACCATGCGCGAGCTCGACAGCACGCCATAGAGCGCGTAGTAATCAGCCGTCGGAATCGGGTCCAGCTTGTGGTCGTGGCAGCGCGCACACGCAATCGTCAGGCCCAGAAAGGCCTTGCCCACGGTATCGATCTGGTTGTCCACCACATCGGTCCGGATCTGCCGGAAGCGGATGCAGTCATCGTGACCCAGTTCGCCCAACCGGTAAGAAGTGGTGCCGATCAGCGATTCATTGATGCCGCTCTTCAGGTTGATGCGCGGCTTCTCCAGCAGATCGCCGGCCAGATGCTCGCGGACCAATTGGTCATACGGCGCGTCGTCGTTAAAGGCGCGGATCAGGTAGTCGCGGTAGTGCCAAGCGCCATTGATCTCGTAGTTCCAGTCGTTGCCAAACGTCTCGGCAAAGCGCATCACATCCATCCAGTGACGCGCCCACTGCTCACCCAAATGCGGCGACTTCAGCAGCCGGTCCACCTGCCGCTCATAAGCCCCCGGCGTGGTGTCGCGCACAAACAGATCCACTTCGAGCGGCGTCGGTGGCAGCCCGGTCAGCACCAGACTCAACCGCCGCAGCAGTGTGGCTCGATCGGCTAGAGGTGCAGGCTTCAACTGCGCCTTCTTGATCCCCTCTGCCAGATACCGGTCCACCGGATGCGAAGACCAAGCGGGATCGCCCGCTGGAACCTGACTGTGCCGCACCGGCTGGAACGCCCAATGCTCTTTCTTGATCCCCTCGTAGTAGCCCGGTGACCCCGGCCCCTTCGCCGTCACCGCGCCCGCGGGCCACGGAGCCCCCGCTGCCACCCACTTCTCCAGTGCTGCAATCTCTTCGGACTTCAGCTTGCCGCCCACCGGCATCTTCAAGCCGTCATGCCGAACCGCCCGCAGCAGCGGACTCAACGCCGCATCACCGGGAATCACTGCCGCTCCGCGGTTGCCGCCCTTCAGCAGACTCTCCCGGGAATCAACGCGCAGTGAGGAAGCCTGTTGGGATGGCCCATGACAGGCGAGGCAGTTTTTGACCAGCACGGGGCGGACCGAGCGTTCAAAGAACTCGGCACCGCCAGCCGGGGTATCGGCCGCCCGCAGGGTCTGCGGCCAACCGGAGAGCATGCCGATCACGCACAGTAAGGCCGCGCACAGTCGCACCATGGCCGCTATGATATCGTGCGCTGTCGTTCAGCCAGCGGCATCTTGCCAGCGGCTCCCAATGAAAACGCCCGGCCCCCCGATAGAGGAGGAGCCGGGCGTCAGTGGCCTAAGCCTAGACAATGACCGTCAGGCTGTAGTGGCTGCGGTTGCGATACGGCTTGTTGTAGCCGCAATCCGCAATGTTGCGCTTATACCCGTCCAGTTGAAGCAGGTAAGCACACGTCGTGGGGAATGCCGTGGCGACATTCGGAATTGTCAGGCGAATCTCTCCGCCAGTCCAGGAGGGACGGCTGGAGCTCTGTGCCAGCGCCTGAATATAGGTGGGGCCCACCGAATCTGCGGCGGGCGGCGGTCCGATCAGGTTCACAGGAGCCAGCGAAACCCCCGGCAACCCCAGTAAGTTGATCTGGAAGTTATTGCCGTAGTTGGCTACCAGTGAATAGGACGAGAGGAAGCCATCGGGATCGTAGACGAAGAAATCGATCTCCAGCGGGCCACCCTTGCTGGTATCGACCACGCCGCAAGGCGGAACCTCCACGCCGTTGTAGCGGACCGAAATGATGCGCGTGTCCGGTTCGGTGGTGCAGGTGTGCACTGTTCCCGCGCCGCACGGCTGCGTGGGCGAAGTGAACGGTGGAGTGAATGGCGATGTGTTGTCCACAAACCGGTTGTCCAGGCGCAGCGCGATGGAGTTATCAGTCTTGGTGTTACACAGCGGCAACACGCGCGGATTGATCAGGTGCGCACCGGAAACCGTGTAGCCCTTGACGCGGAAATAGTAGACGCCATCGCCGAAGTTATCCGCGGTCGCCAGGTTCACCAGGACGTCCTGTCCGCCCACCGGAACGCGCAGTACGCCTGCGGGTGCCGGATGAGCCACCTCGAAGTGATGCAGTGATTCGGCCACATTCTTGCCGTCTATGACAGCGAAGTTGATGCTGAACGGTTGTGCCGTCACCACTGGCCCCGGCGCGATGTCCAGATACACTCGGGAGAAACCGCCCGCGGCCGCTGGAGGAATGGGTGCCCATGAAGCCGGATTGGCGGGCGTGGCCGTGAACTCGACTTCGTAGTAGTCCACATTGCTGAGCGTGCCGAACTGCCCGCGCAGGGTCACGACCCCGGCAAACGGGATGTCGGAATCGTTGATCGGGTCGTTGGCATTCACTAGGCCGACCAACGCACTGGCCGGGCTCTGCTCGATATCAGTGATCAGCGTCTCGCAAGCCTTGGTGAGCACCACGCAGTCGCCATGGGGAGGAGGCGTGGGGCCGCAGCAGGCCTCCTGGTTGGCCAGCAGCGAAACGGTGAGGTTGTTCGGGATGTCCCAACGCGTGTCGAAGATCGTCTCTTTGACAATCACCTTGTCGCCGTCGCCGCAGTTCTGGGTGACCCGGAAGATGATGTCCGGGCTGCAATCAAGCCACGGGGTCCACGGATGCCACGGCCAGATGCGGAGGCGCTGCAGTTCGGGAACGATCGGGAGGCGCTTGAGTAGGCTGCCTCGAAGGGCCGGAATGGCCGCCGGATCGAAGGCAGCTTTGGCGCTGGGCAGGCGGGTCGTTGCTTCTAACAACGGCTGGAACACGCGAAAATCCGGTACCGGATCGGGCCGCGGAGGTTTGGGGAGCTTCTCGTCCAACCGGAGGATCGGCAGAATGTGGCTGGCCAGCAATGGCTCCAGCGCCCAATAGCGGAGCTTCCACCACCAGATGGGCAGCCACCCGCAGCACCAGCGGAACGAGATCTTGAAGATGCCGTTGGCGTCGGTGACGGCCGTCAAGCCCACCTTTTGCTGGGACGACCACCACCAGAAGAAGTCGACGTCGAAGGCACTCACTTGAGCGCCCGGAACCGGCCGGCCGTCCGGACAAATGACGCGGCCCGAGATGGTGATCTGCCGGCACCAGGTAAGCCAGAACTTCCAATAGAAGGGGTCAATGATGATCGGCACGGCCAACTTCGGTTCGCGCCAAAGTGCCGGCGCGATGTTCGTGGTCAGCGTCTGAAGCTTGAATATCTCGTCGTCGGTCGAGTCCGCGGGGCCGATGGCGGCCGTGAACGGAACCTTCTGATCAACGTCGAAGATCACCTCGACCTTTTCCTCGGTGACCGGAACCACCTTTGACAGCACCTTGCCGTCGGGCCCTTGCAAAGCCACCTTAATCTTCTGCTGTTTGCGTTCCGCGACCGCGATCTGACGCGCGTCCAGGACGACAATCAAAGTTGCCATGACACTTCCTCCTTAAAAGTTTTTGGGGTTAGGTTTAGCCTCGGCGCAAGGCGACTTGCCTGAGGTTAGGTATATAGAGCATTGAGGCAGCATCGTGGCGCGAAATGGTCTGACGGGCACCACTGGCCGCGAATCGATACGGCCGGCCGGTGATCGGTCCCGTCACGGAAAGGGAACTGCCACCGATGTACTCGAACACTGGGTCCTGGGGCAACCCTGTGGCCGGGACGTTGGAAGATGTGGCGGGATGCGCTTGGTAGGCGTGCGATCCCGTGGAGCGTTGATTACAGCAACTCATGAGGGGTTACTCCTGTGCGTTGTCTGGTGAAACCGCGTTGGGTTCTTCGGTCCAATGGGGAAGCGGAGCGTGCCGGCTCTCCGTGGCGCGATGGAGCAGGATGGCGCCACCGGAAAGTCCCAGCCAGAGGCGGAGACCCTCCGGCCAGTTCTGCGCCTGAATCAGCGCGAACGGAATCGCCATCCACAGGCTGAGGCAGTAAAAGCAGCCGAACAAGCGGTGTGAAACTCGAAAGCTGCGTAATCGGACAAATAGGTTCCATGGACCGTCCTCGGCGTATATCAGATGCGTGACGCGCCACACCGCAAACGTATCAACCACGAACCACAAAATGAGCATAAAAGTTTACCGGTCTAGGCCGGACCGGGCCGTTGGCTGCACAAAGTGTACAGCAACAAGCAGACAAGCGCTGTCCGGGTGCCCTCGTGCAGCATCAGGATCGAGAAAATTACGCGCAGATCTTCTTGACGACGTTGCCATGCACGTCGGTGAGGCGGAAATCGCGCCCCATGTGGCGGTAAGTCAGCTTCAAGTGGTCCAGACCCATCAAATGCAGAATCGTAGCTTGCAAGTCATGCACGTCAATCGGATCTTCGGTGATGTTCAGCGCCAGCTCATCCGTCTTGCCGATCACCTGCCCGGCTTTCACGCCGCCGCCGGCCAGCCAGATCGAATAACCGTTGGGATGGTGGTCGCGCCCCGCATTGTCGGCCTCGTCCGGCCGCCGGATCTCGGACATGGCGGTTCGCCCAAACTCGCCGCCCCACACCACCAGCGTGTCCTTCAGCAAGCCGCGCTGCTTCAAGTCAGCCAGCAGGGCCGCCGTCGGCTTATCGGTCTGCTTGCAAGTCTTCGGCAAGCCGGAATTGATGGCCGAATGGTGATCCCACCCGGAGTGCATGACCAGGACAAACCGCACGCCCCGCTCCACCAGTCGGCGCGCCAGCAGCAGATTGGTTCCGTATTGCTTGGAATCCTTGTCGTCGATGCCGTAGCTCGAAAGCGTCTCCGGCGACTCCTTGGTCAAATCCGTCAACTCCGGCCCCGCCGACTGCATCCGGTAGGCCAGCTCATAGGAGTGGATGCGCGAGGCAATCTCGGCATCGCCCGTCTGCTCCAGATGCTGCGTATTCAGGTCACGCAAGGCATCCAAGCGCGCCCGCTGCGACGCCGCCGACAAGCCCGCCGGATTCGACAAGTAGAGAATCGGGTCGCCCGAGGAGCGCAGCACCGTGCCCTGGTACATCGACGGCAGAAAGCCGTTGGTCCACAAGTCCGACCCCGCGCTGGTGCCCGGCCCCGATTGCAGCGCGACAAACGCCGGCAGGTTCTTCGACTCCGAGCCGAGGCCGTAAGTCGCCCAAGCCCCCATCGAAGGCCGCCCACCCGTCATGTGGCCCGAGAACAGCAGCAACTGGCCCGGGTGATGGTTAAACGCATCCGAGCGCATCGACCGGATCAGGCAGATGTCATCCGCGTGCTTCGACGTATACGGCAGCAGGTCTGACAGTTCCATGCCGCACTGCCCATACCGCGCAAACTTGCGCGGCGACGCCAGCACCTTAGCCGTCGGCTTGATGAAGGCCAGCTTCATGTCCTTGGTCATCTCAGGCGGCAGCGACTGGCCATGCCACTTTTCGAGACCGGGCTTCGGATCAAACAAGTCCATCTGCGAAGGCGCGCCTTCCTGGAACAGGAAGATCACGTTCTTCGCCTTCGGCGCAAAGTGCGGCGCACGCGGGGCCAGCGGATCGGTGGTGGGCGTGGTGGCGCCCTGCATCAATTCCGACAGGGCCAGCGTCCCCATCCCGGCCAGCGACCGGCGCAGGAAGTCCCGCCGCAGATGAGTTTCAAACAATTGGCGTTCGTTCATGGCTTCAACTATTCCCGGGTGATGAACTCATCCAAATTCAAGATCACGCTCGACAGCGCCGTCCATACGGCTGTTTCCAGGCGCGTCGCCGTAGGCAAGGTCACTGGCACCAGTTGGTCGATCGCCTTCGTATCATCGGCCAGCAACCGCTGCTGCTCTCCAAAGTAGGTCCGCAACCGGGTCTGCTCGGCCACCGTTGGCTTACGGCTCAGCGCGGCCTGATAAGCCGCTTCCACGCGGCCTTCAAAGCTGGCGGGCGCACCCATCAGCACCTTCACCGCCAACGCCTGCGCGGCCTCCAGAAAGACCGGATCGTTCAGCAGGTTGAGCGCCTGCAGCGGCGTATTCGAGCGGTCCCGCCGGCACGCCGCCACGGTGGACTTTGGCACATCGAAGTTGGCCAGCAGCGGATACGGCGTAGTCCGCAGGAACTGAATGTAGAGGCCGCGCCGGTACCGCTCCGGCCCCGTCGCTTCCTTCCAACCCGTGCCCCAGCCGCGCGAGCCATAGCTCAGCTCCATCACGCCGGGCGGGATGGGCGGGTTGAAGCTGGGGCCGCCGATGGTGGGCGTCAGCAGGCCGCTCACGCGCAGCGCATTGTCGCGGATCATTTCGCCCGGCAGGCGCAGCCGCGTTTGCCGCGCCAGCAGCGTGTTGTTCGGGTCCTTCTCGGTCAACTCCGGCCGGGCTTGCGAGCTCTGCCGGTAGGTGGCCGAAGTGACGATGGTGCGGAGCACTGCCTTGCGGCTCCAGCCATTCTCACGGAACTCCGCCGCCAGCCAGTCCAGCAACTCTGGATGCGTTGGCGCTTCACTGCGCGCACCAAAGTCATCCGATGTCGGTGCCAGGCCCGCGCCGAACAGCTCCTGCCAAATGCGATTTACGGCCACGCGCGCCGTCAGCGGATTCTCGGGGGCCATCAGCCAGCGCGCCAAGTCCACCCGTGTCGCCCGGCCGTTCGCGTTCAGGGCCGGCAGCACGCCGGGCGTCTCGGGCTGCACTTCAATGCCGTTGGTCTTGTAGTCGCCGCGGACGCGCAAGTAGCTGGGCTTGGGCGAAGCCATTTCGCTGATCACCGATGCTTGGCTCAGTTGCGGGTACTGCGTCTTCAATTCGCGCAGCTTCTTATTCAGCTCATCCAGCTTCAGTTCTTTCCACTTCTTGTTGCCGATGGCGAAGTGGTAGTTGGCCACAAAGTGGTCGGTCAGGATGTCGCGCTCGCGCGGTGTGCGCTGCGCGGCGGGCATCTGCACGATCTTGCCGCCGTCGCCATCTTCGGTCAGCTTGTTGACGCAATCCCAGGCCAGGTCCCAATCAGTCCGCTCACCCAGATGGGCGATGGTGTAGAGGATGTTCTTCTCCCAATCCGCTTGCAGAGCAGCCACGTTGTACTCAGCCAACAGCGCGTCGCGCTTGCGTTGATACTCATCGCGACCGCGGATCCAGGGGCCGAACTCACCGGGCAGCGGAGCGTCAATGTTCACTTCTTCGGCATTGTCAAAGAAGGCAAACAGCGAGTAGAAGTCTTTCTGCGAGATGGGGTCGTACTTGTGGTCGTGGCATTGCGCGCAGCCCATGGTCAAGCCCAGCCACACCGAACTGACGGTGCTCGCACGGTCGAGCGTAGCCTCAAAGCGGAACTGCCGGTCGTCGATGCCACCTTCGCGATTGGTGAGCGTGTTGCGATGAAAGCCCGTGGCAACTTGCTGCTCGGTCTTGGCGTTCGGCAGCAGGTCGCCGGCAATCTGCTCCGCCGTAAAGCGGTCAAAAGGCATGTCGGTGTTGATGGCATCGATCACCCAGTTCCGCCACCGCCAGGCCCATGGGCGAGACCAATCCTTCTCGTAGCCATCGGAGTCGGCATAGCGGGCTTGATCCAGCCAGTGCCGCGCCCACTTCTCGCCGAAATGCGGTGAGGCCAGCAGACGGTCCACTTGCCGCTCATAGGCGTCGGGCCGGGTGTCGCGCAGAAACTCATCAGTCTCGGCAGCGGTAGGCGGCAGACCCGTCAGGTCAAAGCTGACGCGGCGCAGCAGTACGCGGCGGTCGGCTTCGGGCGACGCAGCGATCTTCTCTTTCGCCAAACGCGCCAGCACAAAGCGGTCGATCGCATTGCGGCCACCAGTGACTTCAGGCACGGACGGACGCTGGACCGGCTGGAACGCCCAATGCTTCGAGGTGACGCGCGGCGCCGCCGTTGTCAGCACCGGTGCCTTGGCTGGGAATGAGGCACCGCTGATGATCCAGCGTTCCAGCGTCGCCATCTCTTCCGGCTTCAGCCGCTTCTCACCCGGAGGCATCGCCGGCAACCCCTGGTCACCCCGGACCCGCCGCATCAGCGGACTGCCTTTCGCGTCGCCGGGTATGATCACCGCCCCGCTATAGCCGCCCTTCAGCGCCGCTGTGCCGTCATCGAGGCGCAAGCCGCTTTGCTGCATCCCAGGGCCGTGGCAAGCCAAGCAGTTCTTGCGCAGAATGGGCTGGACCTCACGCGAAAAGTCCACCTGCGCCCAACCACTGGCCGACAGAGCCAGTGCCACCAAAGCCACGCGCGTGAGATGCAACCGATTCACCAGAGAATCTCCTTCAGGAGGGCCGCCTTCGCCATCCGGCTTTCTATAGGGGCCCCCTCCAGGATACGCCCGCTCACTGGCGGGCGCGCTGCGGAAAGATGCTAGAAGCGGATCCGCAGCGCCAGTTGCACCCCGCGCGGATCATTCACGGCGGTCACTTGTCCGAAAGTGGCTGAAGGCAGTTGAGGATACGCGCCCGTGCCAAAGACTCCATTGCGCGTTAGGTTATTCCGGTGATTGAGCCCGTTAAACGCTTCGCCCAGCGCTTCCAGCTTCAACCGCTCGGTGAGCGTGAAGTTCCGGCTCAGCCGCAGGTTGACGTTGAAGAAATCGTTGCCCGTGCCGGCGTTGCGGGCGATGAACTGGCCGTTGACGGTGGGCCGGGCGGCGGTGCCCTGCACGGTGGTGACACCGGTGGTCAAGTTGAGCGGCAGCGCTGAATAGTATTGCAGCATGCCGCTCAACTGGAAGCCGTGGCTCAGGTGCTGCCAAGCTGACTTGGCCGGGCCTATCGGCGAATGCAGGCTGCCGTTGAAGACGACGCGATGGCGCTGGTCGTCGTCGGAACGGCCGTAGTCTTTGGAAATATCAACCGGGTCGATCGGCGAGCTGAAGAAGAACTCGCCCACATTGTTGTCCGACCGAGAATAGGCGTAGGAGATGCGGTAGTTGCCCCAGCGCACCGGCCGCTGCACGAACGAGACATGCAGCGCGTCGTAGCGGGATTCGGCCTGGGAGCGGTACTGGCTGTTGTTGGAGTAGTTGGGATTCGGGCGGCAACCGTTGTTGGTCCCCGCCGCCACACATGTGGGGACGTTCTGGTTGATGGCGATGATCAGGTTGCTGCCGGTCAAATGCTGGTAGCCCACGCTGAGCGTGCTGTGCGCGCCCAACTGGCGCTCCACCTCGATGTTGCCTTGCTTGGAAAAGGCGTTTTGCAGGTTAGGGTCCATGGTGGTGAAGTTCACCAGCACGCCGGCGGGCACACCACTCGACAGGATATTGGGGAAGATGGGCGCACCGGCCTGCGTGGGTGCCACGCTGATGCTGATCTGGCTGGCGGAGTTGAGCGTGGTCGAGTTGCCGCTGGACAGCAGAGCGTTGGCCAAAGCGCGCAACGGCACGCGGTCATAGAACAGCCCGAAGCCGCCGCGGATTACGGTGCGGCGCGCAGCCCCGGGTGACCAGGCAAAGCCCGCGCGTGGGGAGACGTTGTTGCGGTCGGTCGCCACCTTGTCCAGAAACTGGAGGTCGTAGCGCAGGCCGGCATTCAGAGTGAGTGAAGAGCTGACCTTCCATTCGTCCTGCACGTAGAAGCCGACGTTGGGATTGGTCTGCGGCACCTGCGTGTTGCCGAAGGTTTGCGTGTAGCCCGCGTTGTTGTAAGTGCCCGTTAGGAAATTGGCGAGTGAGGAGAAGGCGTACGTGCCCCGCAGAGAGCGGGGAAAGGTGATGAGGCTGTCGTTGTACAAGAAGCTAAACCCCGCGCGCATCGCGTGAGCGCCGGCCTGGTGCGAGAGGTTGTCCACCAGTTCGTAGAGCTTGTTCTCGCGGCCCGTGGGCGAGCCGGAAAGCCGCCCAAACGACGCGACGCCGGCAATGCTGACTGACGGCCCCGCCGGATCACTTGGCTCAGCCGAGAGGGTGCTGTGAGTGAACTGACCACGCGTCTCGTTCACCGTGCGCGGTGACAGCGTGAAGATGTTGCTGGCGGCGATGGTCTGATCGCGATTGTCGAGACCCGACGAGGCCGTCGCCGCGTTCAGCGCACCGGCTCCGCGTGAATTGCGGCTGCCAGCATCGTAAAGGCTGTAGCGCAGGCTGAACTGATCACGCGTGCTGAACTGGTGGTCCACCTTGGCCAGCACATTGGTGAGATGCACCGGATTCGAGTAGATGCCAGTGGCCAGGCGCGCGCCCCGGTAGCCAACCGCATCCAGACGCGTGTTGATGGCCGTAATGTTGGCGGGCGTGATGGTGATCAAGCCGCTCTGGTTCAGTTGGCGCTGCTCAAAGTTGCCGAAGTAGAAGGTGCGGTCCTTCTTCAGCGGGCCGCCCAGGCTGACCCCATACTGCGCCTGCGTCATCGGAAGCTTGGCGTTCGACAGCGGATTGGCCGCGTTCCAGCGCTGGTTGCGGAAGTAGCCGTAGAAGTCACCATGCGGCGTGTTGGTGCCGCTTTTGGTGACCACATTGATGTAGCCGCCCAACGCCCGGCCCAGCTCCGCTTGAGCACCGGAGGTGACCACCTGAAACTCCTGCACCGTATCCATTCCATAAAGAACACCGCTCAAGCCCGCTGCGTCGTCATTGGCCGATAGGCCGTCCACCACGAAGTTGTTCGAGAAGTTGCGCTGGCTGCCCACCGAGATGCCTTGCCCGGGCACCGCCGAGGTCTCGGCGAACAGTTGATTGCTGCCGGTATTGGTGGGCGACACGCCCGGCACCAGCAGCGCGATGTCGAGAAAGTTCCGCCCGTTCAGCGGCAGGTTGGCCACTTCGGATTGGGGCACCGTGCCCGCAATCTGGCTGCGCGCCGATTCAAGCAAGGTCATGTTGCCTTGCACCACGACGTTGGTCTCGGCGGCGCTGATCGAGAGCGTGAAGGCCAGCTCATGCGCCGCACCCGCGCTTAACCCGAGCGTGCGGACGGCATCGGCGAACCCGTCACGATGCACCTTGATCTCGTAGGTGCCGACGCGCAAATAGGTGAGACGGAAGCGGCCGTCACGATCAGTCTCGGTGGCGCTGGCGAGGTTGGTTTCGGTGTGGCGAGCCACAATCTGGGCACCTTGGACGAGCGCCCCGGAAGGGTCCGTCACGCGGCCGCTGACGCTGGCCCGATGAATGGTCTCCTGGGAGCAGGCCACACCGGCGGCCACCAGTATTGACCAACAGAAAGTCTTGAACATGCGATTTCCTTGCTTGCAGAACTGACACGTTGCGGGGGCAGCAGCACGTGGGGATCGGCCGACCCGGTGATCCAGAGATCAACCGTGGGCGGTGGCCACACGCGAATGACGGGCGGTCAGAGCTAGCAGGTGGGAGGGCCGCGTTTGTGAGCGGAACGGCTGAAGGCGAGGCGCTGGCGCGCTTCGGTTTGGGGAACACCTTGCGGGTGTGCGGCGATCAGGCTGATCTGAACACCCGCCGGAGGAGCCACCGAAAAGGTGTCCAGCACCGTGGTGCCCGCGTCACTCATTGCGCAACGGTGCTTGCCATCCTTACGGCAACAGGAGGGTACGCGAGTGCGATTCTCGGCAGCCAGCGCCGGCGCAATCAGCGAGAAGCTGAACGCCAACGCCAACAGAATAGCCCATACGCGCTGCACGTTCGCTAGTGTACACCGCGAATGCAGATTGAGGGAAGCCGAATTACTTGCCGAGCTCGATCTTCACTTGCCGCTCAAACTTCTTCTCGTAGTCGGCCACGGCTTCCAGATAGCTTGCGCCATTGACGAAGCTTTTGGTGGCGAACTTCTCTTTCAAGCCATACTGTGACCCGTGCGTTGCCACCCAGATCTCGGGGCGCAGAGTCTTCTGGTGGGAGAACGTGGCGCGGAAGTCCTTCACGATATCGGGATAGCCGGGCGAGGTGAGCGGCATCACCACCGTGCCCATGTTGACCATCAGAAAGTTGAGCTTCTTGCCATTCTCGGTCACCGTCGTCTCGTAGCTGGAGCTGCCCAGGGTGTGGCCGTAGTGATAGATGGTCTTGAGTGAGATGTCGCCCAACTGAATGATCTCGCCGTTCTTCAAAATGCGGTCCACCTTGGTGGGCTTATAGTTGGTGAACCCGGCCGGATCCGCTTTGCCGCCCGATTCGATCAGCTTGGCGTCGGGGGGTGTGGCGAAGACTTTCGCGCCGGTCATCTTCTGCATGTCGGCCAGGCCGGCGACATGATCGAAGTGCGCTTGGTTGGTGAGCAGGATCTTGATGTCCGAAAGCTTGAAGCCCAACTTTTCAATGCTGGCCGCGATCATGGCGGGCGAATCTTCCAGGCCCGTGTTTACGAGGATGTGCCCGGCCTTGCCGGTGATGAGGTAGCAGCCCAGGTCTTCCGTGCCGACGTAGTAGATGTGTCCCGCGATCCGGTGCGGCGGGAAGGGACGGCTCCATTCCGGGGGATTGGCAGCCAGGGCCAGCAGGGGCAACGCGAACAACGAAAGCTTCAACATGTTTTTTGATCTTAGCGGTTGAAGGGCCCATCGCGGTACACTCGTCGGCGCGATGCTGCGCCGTACCTTAATCCAAGCCATATTTGCACCTCGCCGCCGGACGCCGCGCGCGCTGGCGGAGCAGTTGGCGGTGCCCTATGGACACGCGCTCGACGAGGCCGTCTACATCCCCGCCGTCGCCCTGATGGGTCGGCTGCGGCTGGGTGCGCTCGATGATGTGCGGCGGATCGCTGAGCCGTGGGTGGATGGCACCAAGGACAGCTTGGCCAAGGCCACCGGCAGCCACTTGGCCGGACACCTGCTGTTTGCTGACCTGTACGAACGCACCCGCGACCCGCGGTATCTGGCCCGCGTGCGGGCAGCGGCAGACTTGGGGTTCAATGCCAATGGATCGCCCCTGCCCGCCATGCCGCTGCACAACGAGATGAGCGATGCCGTCTTTATGGCCTGCCCGCTGCTGGCCAAGGCGGGGCAACTGACCGGCGAGCAGCGCTACTTTGATCTGCTGCTGCGGCACTTCCAGTTCATGGAGAAGCTCTGCTTGCGGCCCGATGGGCTCTACCGGCATTCGCCGTTGTGCGAGGCGGCCTGGGGCCGGGGCAATGCGTTCCCGGCGCTGGGGCTGGCCTGGGCCTTAACGGCAACGCCTCCGGCTCAGCCCAGCCATGCGATACTGCGCGCTGCTTTTTTGAACTTGTCGAAAGCCCTGGCCCGCCACCAGGATTCGAGCGGCCTGTGGCGGCAAGTGGTGGACCATCCGACGGCGTATCTTGAATACTCCGCGACAGCGATGATCGGCACCGCCTGGCAGCTTGGCGTGCAGCACGGCTTTTTGCCCGCGCCCACGTATCGCCCACTCATCGCCAAAGCGTGGGAGGCAATTGAGGGACGCACGTCACCGATGGGCGAGCTGGTGGATGTATGCGAATCGACCGGCAAGCAGCCGACACTCGACGACTATCTCCGCCGCCGGGCCATCCGCGGCATCGATCCGCGCGGGGGTGCCATGAGTCTGCTGTTCGTGACTACGCTGATGGCTGCCTAGGCCTCAGTCCGAGCCCCGACCAGCAGGAGGGGTCTATTCCGGCGAGGTTAGTTTTGCCCATCGGTGTAAGCTCCCGGATGAAAGTTGGCCGTCAGCCGAGGAGAAGGCGCGCCCGGAGAGCCAGCCCGCTCCTGCTGGTCGCGGCTCGGAACGGCTGAGCCTTCATTTGAGGCAGTTCTGATTTTTAAGGGCGACGCGCCGGCCTAAGCGCGGCTGAAGACCGGGCTGTTGACGGTGCCGGTGCTGTCGGAGAAGGATTCGACGCCAATGCCCATCGAGCGCAGAATGCTCAGGTAGACATTCGACATCCGGCCTTCACCGGAGCGCCAGTAGTTACCGTGCTTCAGGCCCATGTTCGCGCCTCCAGCCACCATCGTCGGCAGGTTGGTGGACGTGTGGGTGGTGCTGGCACCGCTGCCGTAGAGCACGATGGTGTTATCCAGCACGCTGCCCTGGCGGTCCTGATAGCTGTTCAGGCGGTTGAGGAAGTGGGCGATCTGCTGGCTCAGGAACAGGTCGTACTTGGCGAACTGCAGTTGGCCTTCCTTATCGGTGGCGTGCGAGAGGTTGTGGTGCGTCTTCGACAAGCCCAGCTTCAGCGGGAACGTGTCGCTGATGCCCATGCCGTCCTCACGGTTCAGCATGAAGGTGACCGAGCGGGTGATGTCGGCGTCAAAGGCCAGCGCGATCAAGTCCAGCATGTTGCGGTAGTACTCGGCGGGCTCGCCTTCGCTTGACGCATCGAGGTTCAGGTGCGAGTAGTCCTGCTTCTTCAGCGGGATGTCGATCCACTTTTCCGAAGCGACCAGCCGCGATTCCATCTCGTTCAGCGACGTCAGGTACTGATCCATCCGTTCGCGGTCCGACTTGCCCAATTGTTGATCAAGCGAGCGGGCATTGTTGGCCACGGCATCCACCAGCTTGATGCGCCGTTGCAGCTTTTCATGCTCTGCCTGGAGCGAGCCACGGTCGCCGCGGAAGAGGCGGTCAAATACGCGGCGCGGGCTGTTCTCGGCTGGGATCGGACGGCCTTCCAGGTTGTAAGAGATAGTACCGGTGCGCGACAAGAATCCGGTGCCGGCATCGATGGAGAGCACCAGTGACGGCTGCCGGCAGTACTTCTTCGTATGCAGCGCGATCACCTGATCGAGACCGGCCGAGTTGAACGTGCCCGGCTTGGGATTGTGCAGCGGAGCGCCCGTCAGCCACATATCGGAGCACAGGTGCGGATCGGCCTTGGGCCCGCTGGGGTGCTGCAGGCCGCCCAGGAAGCTGAGCTTTTCACGGAACGGGCTCAGCGGCTGCGTGGACTGGCCGAAGACGAACTTGCCTTCCGCTTCAAACGACGGGAACCAACTCCATTCCGGAATGTTGTTCTCCGCGCGCGGCAGTGACATGCCGTTGGCCGTATAGAGCGCGCAGAAGCGGCGTGGGGCCACATCGGTGACTTCGGCGCCCATGGCGTCAAGCACTGGCAAAGCGAGCGAGACGCCGCCCATTCCTTTCAGGAACGCGCGACGGTCAAGGGTGCGGAAGGTGCTCATCTGATATCTCCGGGTATTGCTAGTAGCTTACTATTTTCTCGACCGCTATTTTTCCAGGAACGATTTGCTCTGGACAACATATCGGATCAGGTCCTGCATCCGGTAGCCTTGGGCACGCAGCTTCTGGCTGTCCTGCTTCAGAAAGCTGGACTCCTGGTAGGTGAGGCTGCGGCCGTTCGCGTAGGTAGCCAGATGCTTCAAGACGCTGAAGGCCACTTGATCAATGCGGTCCTGGCCCAAGTAGCGCTTCAGGTCGTCAATGCCGGCCACTTCGGTTTTGTCGGGCAGCGTCGAGCGGGCGTCCACCTTCTTGGTCTTCATCCGGCCACCGGCGTCGAACTCTTCGAAGGCGATACCCCAGGGGTCGATCTTGGCGTGACACTGGCGGCAGCCGGCATTGTCGCGGTGCTGCTCAATGCGCTGGCGCAGGGTGAGGCCAGCGCTTTCCTTCAAGGCCGGGACGTTGGGCGGCGGATCCGGCGGCGGCTCCGCGATGATCTTGCGGGCCAGCCAGGCTCCGCGCTTGACGGGGTTCGATTCGCGGCCATCGGAAAGGCCGGCCATGATGGCGGCCTGCGTCAACACGCCACCCAGTTCGGGACGACCACGGGGAATGGCCACAAAGTCGAGTCCGCTTTCGGTTTTCGCGCCCAGGTCGTAGTAGTTGGCCACGGTTTCGTTGGCGACCACAAAGTCTGAGTCGATCAGGTTGCGCACCGGCAAGTTCTGCTTCATCAGGTAACGGACAAACTCGACCGGTTCCTGGCGGAGCTGCGTCTTGGCGTACCGGGTGAGCTTGGGGAACTGCTTGCGGTCTGGCTCCAGCACCTGAAACTTGTCGGTCGAGAGCCACTGGGAGGCGAACTCCTGGACAAAGCGCGAGAAGCGCGGGTCGGCCATCAGGCGGGTGACCTCGGCGTCCAGCTGCGTTCGCAAGGTGCCGGCGGCGGCCAGGCGCAACGTCGCGCGATCCGGCGGGCCGTTCCACAGAAAGTAGGAGAGCTTGGAGGCCAGCTCGAAATCGCTGACCGGCTCCGGAGCGGGCGTCTTGCTTGATTCCACCAGCAGCAGAAACTGCGGCGACGTCAGCACCACTTGCAGCGCATCCTTGATGGCGCCGCGGAAGTCGGCTTTTGCTGCGAAGGACTTTTCAAAGATCGACATCAGCGCCGCTTCTTCCATTGCCGTCACGGGGCGCCGATAGGCGCGCGTCGCGAACGAGCGGAGAATCTCGCGAGCATAGGCCAGCGAACCCGGCTTCTGCGTGGATTCGATGAAGATGCTCTTGTGCGCTGGCGGTGGCCAGGCCTGATAGAACGGCCCTTCAAACTCGACGGACCGGACCAGCATCCGCGGCATATCGCGGCCATCGGTGTACTCACTGCGGACCGCGATCTCTCGGAAGCCGGCCAGGTAGTTGACGTTGTCCTTTTCGACATCGGGGCTCGGGAAGTTGCGGATGGCGCCTTCAAAGAAGTAGCGCGTCAGCTTGTCGGCGGACACGGTCTGGGGTGCGCCCACCGGGGAAAAGGTACTGCCGCAATCGCGACGCAGGCCGAGTTGCACGCCTAACTTGGGGGCCCGCTTCTCCAGGGCCAACAGCCGGCGCGCCGTATCGCTGGCCGGATCAAGCGGGGTCAGCACGACGCGATCCAGCGGCGTAACGCCGCCATACTGCGCACTAATCGCCAGCGGACCAGCGGGCAAACGCAGCGCGACAAACGCCGGCTGCTGCAGCGTGCCCGAGAATTCGCGCTGGCCCAACGTGAGGACCAGCGACTGGGGCTTTTCGGGCGGCGGGGCCTGCGCAAAGCGGCGGCCCGGTTCCACCAGAGCTTGGATCTCCGCCTCACCCAGCGCCCGGCGATAGAGCCGGACCTGGCCCAGATCGCCCCGGAATGAGGCTCCGTTGCTCACCTGGCCCAGGTGGATGTTCAGCTTCGGGTTATCCAGATTCTCGCCGCGCACTTCGCCTTTGGCCACCGGGTAGCCATCCACGTAGAGCCAGGCTTCCTTCTGGCCACGGCGAACCACGGCGGCGACATGCTGCCAGGAATTCTCGCGCAGTACGCCCGCTTGTGAGGTGATGATGCCGTTGGTTAGATAATCGGGGCCTAACGTTTCCAGGCGTAAGGCTCCGTTGTTGCCGGCCATGGCGAAGGTCCAGCCCTGGACATAGCCATAGCCACCGGAACTGACGATGCCGGCGCGGCGCAGTTGCTTGGGGTTGATCCAGGCGGCCACCGTGAAGTCGCCCGTGCCGACGCTGACCGTGCTGTCGCGCGGGATCACGGCCGCGTCGTTGTCCTCGGTAAGTGAGAGCGCCGGGCCTAAAGGCGACTGGGCAATCTGGGCTTTGCCCTTTAGCTTGCCGTCCAGGTTGTTCGGGCCACCCACCAGCCACGAAGCGGCCAGCGCCTCATTCAACCGCGAGGCATCGGGCGACGGCAGAGTGGGGCGGGCGGTGGGATAGAGGTCCACCTGATAGAGACCGGCCTTGGGCACCGTGACGGTGTGCGGGGCAGTGAGATCGAGCGCCGTGATCGATTCCGGACGGTCGAGCGCAGCGGCCCCGGTATCAAGCAGCAGGCCGTCGTTGTAGCGGGCGGCGGTGACGGTAATACGGAACCGCCCGTTGTCCGGCAGTTCGCGGAGAGAGATCTTGAAGTTGGCCTTGGGGCCATAGGTACCATCGCCGTCAAACATCTCTTCATTGGGAATCGCCGGGCGCAGCAGCAGCCCTTCCGGCACGGTGGAATACGCGCGGCCCTTGGGATAGCCCATGCTGCCACGCATGCAGGCGAAGACCGAATGGTAGATGCTGTCGTACTCGCGCCAGTCGCGGACGGTGTCGTTACCCTGGTAGCCCTCAATAAAGCGGTACTTGGTCTGCATGTAGAACGGCTCAAAGGGGAACGGCTTGGTAGGCTTCAGTTGCGTCACCAGCACGTCCTTGTTTTCGAGCAGGTGGCTATTGGCACCCAGGATCAGCTCCTCATGCAGCGGAGCCGGGTTGACGCCGGCACCCAGGTCGACGCGGAAGTTCTGAACCTTGGGCGGCACTTTGGGATCAACAATGGAGCGGTTCAGCGCCTCTTCGGCGATCTCGAGATAGGTCTCCATCAGCAGCGGCGACAGCTGCAGCGAGTCTTTGTGGTTCAAGAAGCCTTCGCGCGAGAGCGCGTCCGGCGGCAGGATCTCGGTGAGGTCGTCTTCCAGGTTCAGCAGTTCGCGCAAGGTATTGCGGTATTGCGCCACGGTCAACCGGCGGACTAGGCCGTTCTTTGGGGCCGGGCGCAGACGCGCGGTTTCCAGATTGGCATCAATCCAGGCCACCATCCGCTGGCGCTCCGCGGCGTCGGGCTGCGGCAGCCCTTTGGGCGGCATGGTGCCGTCCTGGACGCGGTGGCGAATGCCTTCCCACAGGCGGATGTGCTTGTCGTCCAGCGATGCATCCAGGTGGTCCACGCGCACGCCAGCCGTCGCCGAATCAGCGTTGTGGCACTTTTGGCAATGCTGATTCAGGAACGGTTTGATGTGCTGATCAAAGGCCGCGTTGGGCGCGGCGGGGCTGGCCTGGTTCGCCTGCGCTGCCGATGGCCGGTCAGGCCAGGCCAAGACGAGCAACGCAAAGGCCGCCAAGCCGATGATCGGGAACCTGAATCGAAGATTCTTGTGACGCATAGAAGTGATCGGAAGCCGCTGCCACAGCACGCTCCGGCCTGCGGGAGCGACTACTCAACGATGATACAGCGGGGCGGTCGCGGCCACTCATGGGGAAATCCCAGGTGGCGCAGGCTGTCAGCCTGCAGGCGGAATTCATTCCGCCCTGGGAGGCGGAGGAAGGGTGAAGGTTTTGCTCCACGGCAGCACTCCAGCGGGCGGGACTGAAGGTCCCGCTGCAGGCTGACAGCCTGCGCCACCTTGATTTAACGGCGGAACGCAGGAATGGGCGGTGCGGACTTGAGTGGCTGAAGCTCTACCTTGCGCACGAAGATCTCCGCGCCTTCCGATTGAATCTGGATCTTGCCTTGGCGGTGCGACAGGTTGTAGGCCTGGTTCACCAGGCGGCCGTTCAGCACATAGGCCAGCTTGTCACCGTCGGCATAGATCTCCTGGCGGTTCCATTCGCCGACTGGCTTCTCGACGTCATCCGGGCCACGGAACCCCAGTTCGTCTTTCCAATTGGGCGACCGGCCCCACCAATCGAGGCGCTTGGTGATGTTGTCGGTGGGCGTGCCGTTGGGGTCCCAGTAGATCTCTTTGCCGAGCTCGCGAATCTTCGCGGACCCGGTGGGCTTGTTCTTTCCCGCCACAAACAGGACGTCGCCCGTGCCGCCCTCAATGATCTGGGACTCCAGCGATTCCAGCCACGTCCCATTGCTGGCCATGCCGTCTTCGCCCACGGCATGGATCAGGATGCCGCTGTCGCGCGTCCGCTTTTCACGATCGCCCCACGTCTTGGTCCCCCAGCGCCATTCGACCACCAGGTGATAATCCTTGAACTCCTGATTGGTAGCAATGCCACCCCATTTTTCGCCGGAGATGTGGATGATGCCCTTGCTGACGGTGAAAACTTTGCTCGTATCCGTCCGCCCCTCCCCCTTGATCCAGGGATACCAGCCGTTCAGGTTCTTGCCGTTGAAGAGGGCCGTCTTGCGAGCAGGCGTGATGGCGGTCTGGCCGAAGGCGACCAGGGAGAAGAGAACGGAATAAATTGTGAGGCGGAGAAGGTGCATGGAAGACTCTGATGATATTGCATTCGGGCCGCCGTCGCTGCCTTGTGGCGGCCGGTTAGCACCAACCGCCTGGCGGCTACGCTCTGAATGGCCCCGTCACGAAGCCGATCAGAAATTGAACTTGGCCCCAAGTTGAACCTTACGGCTGCCGCTGATGACCGAGTTGCGGATCCGGCCGAAGACGGCGGAGGAGACGGTGGCGGTGGGGAAGCCGAACGTCGGCGTATTCGTGAAGTTGGTCATGTCCGCACGAATCTCGAAGTTGGTCTTCTCGGTTACCCGGATGCGCTTACTGAAGGACATATCCATGTTGAAAGCCATCGGCCCACGGAAGAAATTGCGGCCGGTTGACCCGGTGGTCCCCAACGCGGCCACGGACGTAAAGGCCGCCCGCTCTTCCGGACTGAAGAACCACTTCAACCCGTTCTCATCGCGGGTGCTCCCAAAATCCCGGCGGCAGTTGGCGCAATCGCCGGTGGACTGGACCGTGTTGAACACGGAGTTGAAGCCGGAGAACACCGTAAAGGGACGGCCGCTCTGAGCCGTGAAGAGGCCGGCCACTTGCCATCCCCCGAGCAAACGGTCCATGACCGCACCGGAGCCCGCCCCGAACCGCTTTCCTTTACCGAATGGCAATTCATACACCCAGTAAGACTGCAGCGCGTGCCGACGATCGAAGTCGCTGGGGGCATAGTTGTACCGCCGGTTGTTGATGTCAAACGGCGAGGAAGCCGCGGACTGGGCATTGCCCGATGCGGCAACGGTAAAGGCCGGGTCAAAGCTGCGGGTATCGAGCGACTTTGAAAACGTGTAGGCCACCTGGAACGTCAGGCCATTCGAAAAGCGGCGATCCAGCTGCATTTGGAGCCCGTGGTAAGTGGAGAAGTCATTCGAGTCGAGGACAAACAAACCCCCGGCAAACTGTGGGAATGGGAAGAAAAAGCTGGCGGGCAGGCCCGCCGCCTCAATCTGCGTGCGGCCACCCGCTACCGTGCGGCGGCCCAAATCGTTGGCGATGGTGCCGGCCGCGTTGTTGCGCAAGTCGGCGGCATACAGGCGGCGCATGGCATCGGAGCCCGTTTCGACCGCGTTGCGGCGCGCATCCGGGCCCATGATCTGGTTGATCAAGGGAGACTGCCCGCCGCCCTGCACGGTCCGGACAGCATCGAGGAAGCCGTTGCGCGTGGTTTGCACCTGGTTGGAGTTGTAGGCACCGAAGAGATTGTGGGCGCGGCGGCCAATGTAGTTCACCTCGACAACAGTGTTCTTGGCCACTTGGCGCTGGATTCCGAGGCTCCACTGGTGAGTCTGGGGCGTTTCAAAGGCCGGGTCGGCCACGGTGATGTTGTTGAGGGAAAAGGCGGGCGGCTGGGCGAAGGTAGATGGATCATTGGTGGGTGGCTCCAGAGGCCGGACGGTTTGGAGGCGGCCGCCATTCTGTCCAAAGGCCTGCTCGGTGCGGCCCTGGACGATACCTGGCAGGTTCTGGAAGATGGAGCTCGACAAGACGAACGTGTTGATGCGGTCAAACGCCATGCGGTAGTTGCTGCGCACAGAGGTCTTGCCGTCGCCGAAGGGATCCCAGGCGATGCCCACCGACGGAGCAAAGTTGTTCATGTCGTTCTTGTAGAGAGAACCCTGCTCCCAGCGCAGTGCGGTGGACGGGGCGGCACCCGCGGTGGCCAACTGGTTGGGGCGGCGCAGGCGGCCGTCCGGTGAAGAAGTGGGGGCCATCTTCGCTTCCCAACGGAGACCCAGGTCAACCGTCACGTTCCGGCGAACCTTCCAGGTGTCCTGGAAGAAGAAATCGAATTCATTAAAGTGGGCCTTGAAGTTGTACACGCCGGGCACAAAACGGCTTCCGTCGGCCACAAACCCCCGGGAGATGGTCCCGACGCGGCCCAGCAGCAGATTGATATTGGACTCCAGCGGATTGCGGTCAAACGCTTGGTTGATGTCGGCCGGCAGGTTAAAGCGGTCCGGAGCCACGGTGTTGATCAGCCGGTTGAAGTCAACCTGGGTGGTGGAATTGGAGCCGCCAATCGATCCCCGCACATCGGTATGCGAAGCCAACCGGATGTTGGTGCCCCAGCGGAACGTGTGGTTGCCGCGAAAGTAGGAGGTGGTATTCACCATCTGCCAGGTATTCAGCTCCCGCTTGTTGCCAAAGTCTGCGGTGAACGGCAGGGTAACCGACGGAGAGACCAGCGAGACTCCGGCTAAGTCGTTCTGGGGTATTTGAAAGTCGAACGCAAAAAAGTTACGCCCCACCACCAACTCATTGGTCAAGCGGGAAGTAGGAGTGGTCCGCCAATTAAAGGCCATGTTACGCGGATTCCGCAGCGTATTGACAATGCACTCCTGCCCCGGAAAGAACGGCGCCCCGCCGTTGGCCCGATCACAAAGAGTATTCTGATCGCCCCACGAAACGCGGGCAAACACCGTGTTGCTGGAATTGATGATGTGGTCGACCTTAACGGTAAAGTCCTTCTGCGATTCGTTCTGCAGCGCGGCAAAGCGATAAATGGCCGTATTCAAGCCATCTCCGCCATCGAAGAAGTTCGGCAGCGGTGTCGAGGCGATCAGGTCGCGCACTCGGGGATTGGCGCCGAGACGGTCGGGGTCGTTTTGGAAGATGTTGTAGGTGCCGATGTTCGCGCCGGGCACGACGTTGCCATCCCGATCGACGATACCGCCCGCCACGCCGAAGGGAAGGTTTCTTCCACCACGGTTGTAACGCCAGATACCTTGGCGAGCCGTTTGGGTAAACACCGTCCGGTCTACGATCGCTGACTCCCGGGCCGTCAAGCGCTGCATGTTGGCGAAAAAGAACGTCTTGTCCCGAATGATGCGTCCGCCAATCGAGCCGCCATAAATGTTCTGTACAAACTGGCGCTTCTGGAGGTTGTCGATGTTGAACTCCCACTCGTTGGCATTGAGACGCGGCGTCCGGTAAAACCAGAAGCCCGACCCGTGAAACTCATTGGAGCCCGACCGGGTGACCATCGCCACCTGGCCACCGGAGTTACGCCCATATTCGGCCGTGGCGTTGCTGGTGAGAACCTTAAATTCCGCCAACGAATCGGGGTTGGCTCGGATGGGCGCGAAGTTGCCGCCGCCCGCCGAGGTCTCGTTCGCGTCGATGCCGTCGACGGTGAAATTCCAGGCGCGATCCCGGGCCCCGTTGACGTGCACACCGCCACCGGTATTGGCACCGGAGACGACGCCCGGCTGACGGGTAACCAGATCCAGCGGATTGCGGCCCCGGGTTCCGACGATCGGCAAGTCCCGGATCACCCGGTCACTGAAGACGTTGCCAATATTGCCGGAGGTGGAGGTTTGCACCAATTCCGAGGAGCCCGACACCTCAATGGTTTGCAGGTTGTCGCCCACTTCCAGGCGAACGTTCAACGTCGTCGGCTGGCCGATGGCAACGATGTTGTTCTTGCTCAGAAACTTCTTGAAGCCGGGAGCCTCAACTTGAAGACCATAAGAACCAGACTGCAAGGCCTCAAAGGCGTAGCCCCCGGCTTCACTGGTTGTCACCGAAAAACTCTGGTTGGTGCCTTCATTGGTCAGCACCACCTTCGCCCCGACCAGCGCGGCACCGCTTGAGTCAAGAATCGTACCGGTCATGCGTGACGTCGTACCTTGGCCGAGCAGGACCGCGGGCAGACATACAAGGGCGAGAACCCGAAAGAGTAGAGCGCGAACAAACATAATCGTCAAGTATATCGCGGCAGATATTCCGCGCCCGGTCTGCGATCCACCGGCGCGGGGGATGGCACCGGCATCGATCATCGGACGGACTGAAGTGCGGAGCATGCTCGAAGTGCTGGGCATCGGCCGCTTGCCACTGCCGGTGGTGGCTCCATGAAGGCTAGTCGACATCGTCACGGAACGCGCGCTTCTGTTGGCTGCTAGCCGTTTGAGTGCCCACGTTCAAGAGTCGGCAAAGGCCAACGAAACCACGACCGCGAAAACTTGTCGCACGATGGTCACACCGGCCAAAGGAAAAGGCCTCATTGCTGAGGCCGTTGAAACTTACAGAAGCCTTTTGTTGAGTTGGTGCCGAAGGTGGGGGTCGAACCCACATGGGAAGTGAATCCCGACGGATTTTGAGTCCGTTGCGTCTGCCAGTTCCGCCACTTCGGCTTGCAAGGCTTCTCCGATTGTAGCCGATTTCCGGGGCGTTCCGGTGGGCCGCTTGGGGATCGGGTGAGGCGTGCCAGCGCGAGCCGCCTAGGGGACTAAGCTGCGCTCAATCCCAACGCGCACCAGTTGGGCCCGTGTCCGGACGCCAAGCTTATTGAACAGCCGCTGTAAGGTGGCCTTCACCGCAGGTTCGGATACGTTCAGCACGCCGGCGATCTCCTTGTTGGACTGGCCCCGGACAATCAGACCCAACACCAGTTGCTCCCGCTCCGACAGCGCGTCGTCCGTGGCCTCCAGCTCCGCGTCCGGTGCGCGGCCCAACTGCTGGAACGGCGCATCCAGCCAGATGCCGCCGCGGGCAACAGTACGGATCGCCTCCAGCACAACATCAAGCGGGTGCACCTTGAGGAGAATGCCCTGAATTCCCAGCTGTAGTAGCCGCCGTGCTTCATCCTCATGCAGAAACGCAGTCAGCATCAGGATGGCACCCGGCAGCCCGGCCTCAGCGGCCTCCCGCACGTAGCGGGTGCCGCGCTCATACCCCAGGTCGTAATCCAGAATCACCACGTCCGGCGGGTGGGTGCGGGCGCTTTTGAGGCCCTCATCGACCGTGCCGCAATGGCCGGTGATCTCAATACCGGTTTCGCTGCGCAACGCGCGCGCAATGCTGTCACGGAAGACCGCATGATCGTCGACAATCAGTACCCTAATCGTGCCAGGCGTTCCCGCTTCAAGCATGGGGCGTTCCTTCTCTGTCCGCCGGCGGTGAAGGCGCTGCTACCGTCACCGGGCCACCGGCGGCAGCGATGGGCAGGAGAACCTTGAAGCAGGCTCCGCGCTCCACCGCTTCCACTTCCAGATCGCCGCCGGCGGCCCGCAAGATCGCGCGGGAGATAAACAGCCCCAAGCCGCCCGGATCGCCATCGTTCTTCAAGGGGTGAAATAAGCGCGAGGGGTCCGGGATGCCGGGCCCGGAGTCCTGAACCCGCACCGTCACCGCCTCCGGCAGCCGCTCGGCGCTAATCCGCAACTGCCGGAGTCCGGGTGACTCCTCCAGCACCCGCACCGCGTTGAAGGTCAAGTTGAGGAACACCTGCATCAACTGTTCCCGGTTGCCCGCTAACGCCGGCAGAGCCGGTGGCAAATCCCACACCAGGTCAATCCCGGATTCGGCGCACATCGGCCCCAGCAGAACCCGCAAGTCGTCCAGTAAGGCCCCCGGCTCAGTGACTTCGTGGGTCCGGCGGCGGCTGAACGCCAGGTTGCTGGAAGCGAGTTTCTCCACGCCCGCGATCAACGTGCCGAGGACGTGAAACTCAGCTTCAGCCGCCACCACCGCGGACCGCCCCAGATTGGCGTGGGCCATCGTGGCCGCCGCCGCCAGGTTGCGGACTTCGTGCGCCACCGCTCCAATGGCCACCCGCGTGAGGCTGCCCAATAGCTCCAGACTGGCCTCCTCCCGGCTCCGCATCGTGTCGGTGGCATCCCAGATCACCGCCGCCAACTGGCTGGTCCCGTCGCGCTGGTAAACGGAGCACCAGATCTGGGCCACGAACGCGCGGCCGTCGCGCCGCATCCCCTGGGCCTCCAGCATGGTGCGCAATCCGGGGGTGGAATGCTCCCGTACCAGCCTTTTTAGTACCGGTACCAGCTCGACGATATCGAGGCCCAACAGTCCGCCGGATTCGGCGGCGAACACGCGGGCCGCGGCGGAGTTGGCCATCGTGATGGCGCCATCCGCGCTGACCGTTAAGATGGCCAGCGGCGTGGTGTCCATGATGGCGCGCATCTGCTGCTCCACCTGCCGCAACGTCCGGTCCTGCCGTTCCCGTTCCGCCAGATGGACCAGCATCAACCGTCGGTTGCGGATGATCTCGCCGACAAACAGCGCCGGGAACGTCAGCCCCACCGTGACGAGAAATAAGCGCATTTCCATGCCCGGATCGCCTGCAAACGGCGCAAAAGCCTCTCGCAAGATCGAACACCCCACCCCCAGCAGCACCACCTCCACCCGGCTGAGGGCAACCGCCGCGGCGATCATCGGAAAGATGTACAGGAACCCCAGGCCGCTGTTCTGCACGACGACCCAATCGATCACCGCATTCATCAGCACCAGCAACAGGGTCATCAACTGGGCCAGGGGACGCCTTTCGATCAGCCAGTCCAGCCCCCGATCCAGGGACTGAGAAAAGGCTCCAAAAGGCGGTTCTGTACTAGGACTGAAGTTCATGAAAGCAGCCGTAAAGCATTGCATCTAAAACACAAGCCATCCAAAGATAGCTTTCGAGTGGCCGCTGGCGTCCGGCAGACTCGATTCAGGGAACAGGCCAGAGACTTTCTGGAAACACTCCCAGATACGTTATCGGAGACAAAATACAAATGAAACAACAAAATATACTCAACCGATCCCTGCTTGTGGCGGCGAGCCTGATGGCGGCCGCCCTTCCTTCTCAGGCGACCCTGATGAGCTGGAACTACGTCGGCCCGGCCAATCAGATCATCGCCAAGTTGACCCCGACCAATTCCGGTGCAACTCTGGCGCACAACGGAACCGTCAAAGTGGCCATCGATTTTCTCCCGGCCAGCATCTCGGGGCTGGACACCGGGGACGTCAACCTGACGTTCAACCTGGCTTCCACCACCACGGGCAATTCCAATGGAGTGGTGTCACAGGATAACTTCACCGGGTTCCTGCTGTTCACCTACGTGGGCACGACGAACAAGAACTGGACGAAGAACGACGTCGTGCTGCGGGCCGATGTTAAGTCCACCGCGCTGACCTCCTACTCCGGCACCACTGGCGGCACGACGTTGGGCGGCGGCGGTACGGGCGACTTCACCAACATCATGTACTCCTCCAGCAACGCCGGGGTGAAGAATTTTCTCAAATCGCAAGGCAGCTATGACGCCGACTTCTCGCAGAGCCTTTCGAGCACGGGTCTGAAGGGCAACAACGTGTTCCTCAACAGCGTCACGAAGTTCGTCTCGGGCTCCAAGACCAAGAATCAGGTGATCAACTTCTCCAACACCTCCGGCGGGTTCAACATTGACACCCCGGTTCCGGAACCTGCCAGTTTCGCTTCGATGGGCGGCGCACTGCTGGCCCTAGGTCTCTTCTTCCGCCGCAAGTAGGTGACGGTAGAAACCAGGGTCCTTTCAGTTCGCTCATCGCTCCTTGGGGCGGGTTTCGCTGACCCGCCCCGCTCCTCGTTTGCGGGCTTAGCGCTTCGAGAGCAGATCTCGGATTTCGCCCAGCAGTGCCTCAGTGGGGGTCGGGCCGGGCGGGGGGGCCGGCGCGGCCGCGGGAGGCGCGTTCAGTTTGTTGGCCTGCCGCACGATCAGGAAGATCACCATCGCGATGATCAAGAAGTTGATGATGGCGGTAATGAAGTTGCCGTAGGCGACCGCGGCCACACCGGCCTTTTTGGCCTCCGCGAGCGTGGCATAGGTGTTGCCGTCGAGCGCCACAAACAGATTGGTGAAGTCAATTTTGCCCGTCGCCAGGCTGATCACCGGCATGATCAGGTCATCGGTGGCCGACGAAACGATCTTGCCGAACGCTCCGCCGATAATGACACCGACGGCCAAATCCAGCACGTTGCCGCGCTTGATGAAATCCTGAAACTCGCTCACCATTCCCATTTCACTTTCCTCCCGATCCCTGTCTGTTATCGATCACTAAAGCTTCTGAGCAATCATGCCATATCGTGCGGCTGCCTGAACACCGGTTGCTGGCGCGCGCGGCTCGGCAGCATCCGCGTGACTGAGCCGCTCGCCGCAAAGGAGCGGATTTCGCCGGGCGCTCCCGGACTACGCCACTGGCGGCTTGCCCTCGACAATGCGGTGATACCGGTCAATGGGCAGGTTCTCAAGCCGGTCGACGCGCTTGGATGGCGCGGGCCACTTGATCTCCACCCAATCCAGCTTCGCCGCCGTGCCCAGCCCCAGCACCTCGCGCGGATCGTGCGATGACAGATAGCTGCCGCCATTGTTCTTGAGCCGTGACCGTTTGACGCCACCGGCGGACCAGGTAATCCGCGCACCGATCGCATCACGGTTCGAGGTTGTGCCTTCCAGCTTCAACCCCACCCAGTGGTTCCCTTCCCCGGCCACGTTTTTCAGCAGCACCGGCGCTTCGCCACAGTTGGCCACCAGCACGCTCAGCTTGCCGTTGTTCAGATAGTCGCCGACGGCCAGACCACGCGCCGGCCAGGACTTCAAGAACGCCGGCCCCGCTTGCAGGGAGACATTGCGCAGTTTGCCGCCATCGTTGTGGAACAGCAACAGCGGTTCTTTGTACTTCACTTGCTGCGAATACTGTTCGATCATGTCGTCCGGATGGCCGTTGGCCAGAATCAGGTCGGTCGCGCCGTCGTTGTCGTAATCGAAAAACTTCAGCCCCCAACCCGAGAGCAGCCGCGTCGATTGGGCGACGTTGTGCTTGTGCGCGGAGTCGGCGAATGATTCGGTTTTCTGGTTCTCATAGAGCGAGAACATCTCCTGGTCGACATTGGCGACAAACAGGTCTTCCCAGCCGTCCGTGTTGATGTCCGCCGCATCGACGCCCATGCCGGAGCGGGCCTGGCCGTTCTGGCTGAAGCCGACCTCGGCCGCGAGGGCAACCTCTTCCCACTTGCCGCCGCCACGGTTCAGAAACAGGAAGTTCTGCACCGTGTCGTTGGCCACAAACAGATCCGTGCGGCCATCGTTGTTGACGTCGGTGGCCACCACGCCCAACGCCTTGCCCAGCGCCTTTTCAATGTCGGTGCCCTTCGACACTAGCTTGAAGGTGCCATCACCGTTGTTGTGATAGAGCAAGCTGGCGGTGGGCTTAAAGACGCGCGGAATGCAGTAGTAGCGCCGCCCCAGTTTGTTGTCGCCGCAGGAAAAGCGTTCCGCTACCGAGTAGCTGACAAAGCTGCACAGAAACAGATCGAGCTTGCCGTCCTGGTCATAGTCGAGCCAGGTGGCGGACGTGGTCCAGCCCGGCGTCGCCAGGCCCGCTTTCTCCGTGACGTCTGTAAAGGTGCCGTCACCATTGTTGTGATAGAGCGTCGGCCTTCCATAGGCCGTCACCAGCAGGTCCGGCAAGCCATCGTTGTCGTAATCGCCCACCGCGGCGCCCATGCCGAAACCGTTGGGCACGGCGACGCCAGCCTTCTCCGCCACATCGGTGAAGGTGCCGTCGCGATTGTTCTTGTAGAGGGCGTTGCGCAGCGGCTTCTTCGGCGTGAAGAAGTCCGAGGGCCCGGAGTTGACCAGGAACAAGTCCATCCAGCCATCGTTGTCGAAATCGATAAATGCGCAACCGGGCGGCAGCGTCTCGGGGAGAAACCGTTCGGCCGACATGGCGTTGTCGTGCACCCAGGTGATGCCGGATTTAGCGGGCGGTACTTCTTCAAACAGAGGCTTGGCCGCCAAGGTCTGCGCGGAAGCAAATGCGCCTCCGCCCAAAAGCGCGGGCGCACCCAGGCCCAAGCTCAACAACTGACGCCGGCTGAGATTCACAGTGTTCATCGTAGCGGAGGCAGGCTCATTCAGGCGCGGAGAACGCTTCATTCGATGGTCACCATCAGGCTGCGCTGCAACCCTTTGTCGCCATCAATCACGGTCGCCCGAAACTCATAGAGGCCCGGCGCCAGGCCATCGACAGGCATGCTGGTGACAAACGGAATATTCCCTTCGCCGTCGAGCGCGGGCAGCGTGGGCTCCATGCGTGCCGCTACCTTGCCGTCCCGCAAAAGGTCCAGCACCAGCCGGGGCATGCGACCCTCTGCCGGGTAGACCACCAGGTACGCGCTCAACGCGGTCTTCACCGTGCCGCCCGCGCGGGTGATCGTATCGGCCAGCGTGGGAATGACGCGGGAACTCGCGAGCACCGTCGGATCATTTGCATCCACCGTCTCGGGCCGCGGCTCCATGCGCCGCAACAGGACGAGCTCCGACATCGACAAACCGTCGGCGCGCTTGGGAACCACCAGTACCGCCTTGCGGGCAGCCAAGCGCTGCCCTTCCAGATCAGCCAATGCCGACTCCACCGTATACCGCCCCGGCACCAGCAACAGCGGACGCGTCACAATGAAGCGGCCCTGCATGAAGCCCTCCACCTTGTCGAGCGGCTGGTTCAGCGGCACATCGCGCGATAGCTTCGACACCACCTGCCCCTGCGCATCTTTCACCAGCGAGAGCACCGAGATGTGCGACCGGGCCAGCTTGCCCTTCTCATCTTTGGTGAACGTCACGCCCTTCATGGGCAGGTCAAAGACTAGCAGCGCTTGCTGCTGCCCTTCCTGTTGGCGGTACTGCACCACATGCGCGCGAAACTCAATGTCACGCGGCAACGGAGCGCGGCCCAGGGCATTCAGCAACGGCACTTCAAAGGGGAAAACGTTCTGGCCATCCATCGTGGGCAGCGAGTAGTAACCATTGCGGGCCTGGATCTGATATTCATCCTTGGCACCCACGCGCACTTCGATCTGCCGGAAGCGGCCGTCGTAGCCTTGATCGGTGGGCCGGTAGGCGATCTCGTAGTAGGTGTTGAAGTCCTCGCTGAGTTTAGCCAGCGGCTTGCGAAAGTCGTTGGTGTTGGCGATCAGGAAGCCGCCCGTTGATTCCGCCAACTCGGCCATCGCGTTCTGCGATGAAGCACGGATGGAATCCATGGCCTTGTCAAACGTTCGAAATTCATCGCGCCCGTCCTCGGTCACCGTGGCCGTGCCCCGCGTATAGCGCCCGCTCACGGCCGCCGCATTGCCCAGCATTGAGCGGTTCCGGTCCAGATCACTACCCGCCTGCAAGCCCCGCGCATCAATCGCATAGACGCTGACGTTGGCGCGATTGGCCGCCGAGATCATCGACTTGAACTGTTGCACCAGGCCATTGGGCATCTCCAGCTGCTCACTGAAATAGAGCACGGACTTGCGGCCCGGCAGCGTCGCCAGTTCCTTGATGACGGCCCAGAGCGAAAAGATCGACACGCGCCCAAAGTCCTCGCGCGTCACCATGTCGGCATACTCGGACATGCGCGTCGCCATCACGTTCGCCTGCTCGTCCGACATGGACCCGCCATCCACCGAGGAACTGCCTGGCCCCGCCGCGACGCCAGCGGCAGCGCCCACACTGCCCGCGGAGTTGGTGCGGATCCGCTCAATGTCCGCTGAGTTGTTGGCATAGTCCGCACGCTCCCCGCTGGCCGCTTTGCGAATGGCGGCTTCCAGCAGTTCACGATTGGCGGTGTAGGGCTGGATGACGCGGAAGCCCCGGTCAATGGTGAAGACCGCGTAGTAGACGTTGGCGCCGAGGTCGTTCTTCAAAAAATCGAGTGCCGCCTGGCGCGATAAGCGCCGCCCTTCCGGCCCCAACCGCTCAAACACCAGCGAGACCAGCCGGACTTGCCGCTCCAGGCGGAGGGTGGATCCAGTCGGAGGGGCGGCTGCGGAAACGGGAGCCGCAGGGTCAATGGCGGCGGTGGTTTTGCCAGCTTCGCCACGCCGCTCGCGAAACAGCGTCACCGGCTGCGGCACGCCATTTTCGAGCACTGTCACATCGGCCGCCTTCAGGCCGCGCACCATCCGCCCACGCTTATCGCGGACCACGACGTCGACCAGAATCTCGTTAGCGCTCGCCCGGAAAGCGGGCACTGGCGTAGCGGGTACAGCGGGCGGTTGTTGCGCCCAACCCGCCACCGCGCAGAGTAACGCCGCAATCATGGCTTTGCCGCAACAGTGACAAACGCCCGATCTTCCGCCACGGTATTGCCCTGCTTCACCAGCAGGCGAACCTCATAGTTGCCGGGCGGCATGTTCTCCGCCGGCGAAGACATCACGTAAGGGATCTTGCCCGATGCGTCCGCCGCCGGCAGCGGCACTTCGCCGCGGCCAATCGGCTTGCCATCGAGAACGTATTCCATCACCACCTGTGGCTTTTCCGCGATGTTTGGATCTGGGTAAACCACAAAGAACATGGACATCTGTGCGCCCTTAACGGCGTAGATGGTGTTGGCCAGTGCGGGCGTGATGCGCCCTCCCTGATACTGGAACGGATCGTCAGCGGCCAAGCCCATCCCGTTGGCTTCAAAGTTCTTCACCAGCGCCAAGCTGGAAACGCCGACGCCCGACACTCGCGACGGCACCACAAGCACGGCCTTCTTTGCGCCATGCTTGCCGGTCTCATGATCCACCACGGCGGACTCCAGGGTGTAGCGGCCCGCGGGCAACGTCAACTGTTCGCGGTAGACGAAATTGCCCGCCTTCCGCTGCGGCAGAAGGGCCGCCGGAACGGTTTGCGGCAGGTCCCGCGAGAACTTCTGCACCACCTCGCCCTTGCTGTCCTTCACCAGCGCCATCAGCGACAAGCGGCCCTTGAACGCCTTCTTCTCGGCATCTTCAGTGAATCCCAGGTTGGCAAACGGAACTTCCATCACCAGCGATGCCTTGGTTGATTCCTTGCCCGGCTCAAACCGAATGGCCGCCGTGCGAAATTCGACATCACGCGGCAAGGGCTTGGAATCCAGCGCCTTCAGCAGCGACACTTCATACGGCAGCAACGGCGTGCCGCCGCGGACGTCAGGCGGCAGCGCGAAGTAGCCATTGCGCGCATGCACCACCATGTCCTTGCGAGCCACGCTGACGGCGGTCTTGCGGAAGGTGCCGTCATAGGTGGTGATCCCGGGCGAATAGGTGACTTCGTAGAACGAGTTCACTTCCTCATTGACGCGCTTCAGCGAAGGCCGCAGATCGTTGGTGTCGCCGATCAAAAAGCCGCCGGTCGATTCCGCCAGGTCCCGCAAGGGTAGTTGCACGTTATTGCGGACACTGGCCTCGCCCGTTTCGCTGGACCGGACGGATTCCACCGACACTGCTCCGCCGTCCTGTGTGATCGAAGCCGCGCTGGCGGCAGCGGCCCGGGCCATGTCGGCGGCGGCGGAGGCATTCTGCCCCCCCGTCTGGACGCCGCGCGCGTCAATGGGGTAGAACGTCACGTTGTCCCGGTTGGCCGTTGACATCAGGTTGCGCCAGGGAATGTCGAGGTGGGTGGGAATCCAGAGCCCTTCCGAGAAGTAGAGGATCGTCTTTCGGCCCGGCATCGACTGTTGTCCGCGGACCAGCGACAGCAGCCCGAAGATCGACATGCGCGTATTCTCACCCGCGCCAATGGCCTGATCAAAGCGCAGCATCTCGTTCTGAATATCGATCAGCTTCATGTCCACGGCCCGGCTCCCTTGTTGCTGCCCGGCCTGCTGCTGGGCGGCCGCGGAAGTATCCAGCGGACTGGCGTTGGGCGTTACCCCCTGCCGCAGCCGATCCATTGAGGCCGTCAGTTCGCCCTTGATGCGATCCGATTCGGCGGCATAGCTGGCGAACTGCCCGCTGGTGGCCTTCTCGATCGCCTTGCGAAGCTTCTCCTTGTCGGTGGTGAACTGCTGGAGAATAAACAGCCCGTTGTTGAGGGTCATCACCGAATAGAAAACGTTGGTGCCTTGGTCACCTTTGATCAACTCCAGCGCCGCCTGCTTGGCGATGCGCCGGGCGTCCTGGCTGACGGGTTCAAACACCAGCGTCACCAAACGCAACTGGCGTAGCGGGTCGAGCGGCGTGTGCTTCTCGGCCTCAATCGCTTCGGCACCATCAACCAACCGGAAGCCCTTGATCTGCTGCTTCACTCCGTTGTCCATCAACGTAATGTCCGCCGCGGTCAGATCCTTGATCGGCTTGCCTTTCTTGTCGCGCACGACCACGTCGAGCACCACTTCATCCACGGTGGTCTTGATCACCGGCGGGTCTTGAGCCAAGGCAAAGGAGGCGGCCATCAGAGCCGCGAAGCTAGTCCGGATATTCATTTTTGTTCCTTACAACTCGAATCCAATGGTCAGTGAAGCTGAAGTGCGAACCAGGTATTTCGTACTTCGGCATGTGGCAGCTGGCGCAGTCCTTCGTGGCACCGGTTTTACAGCCTTTCTCGTGGCAACTGAGGCAGGCCGTCCGGGTGGCGGCAATCGCCGCGGCGCGGTCCGGGCGGTTGTGCGCGTCATGACAGGCCGAGCAACTGATCCGCGCCTCGGTGGCGTCATAGCACTTCGAGCGCGCAATGCGATACGGCTGAAAGCGCACATTGCCGACGCCGCGCGGGCCGTTCGACGCAATATCAGCCCAGGTCCGGTGGCACTTGCCACAGACGTCGGACAGCTCTTCCGCCCCGATCTTTTTCAGCGACGCGGGCCGCAGTTCAGGCTTCGCGGCCGCCGCCACCGATGCTGCGTGACGATCCGCGCGCAAATGGCAACTCTCACACTGGACGCCCGCCCGCAGCGCCTGTGTCCAAGCCAGCGTTCCGCGCGCGACACCCGCGGCCAGTGTGACCGGCGGCGCGGAATGGCAGTTGAAGCACTCGGTCAACGCCCGCGGCGTCAGTTCCCGCCCCGCCGCTTCCAGCAGGTTCTTGGGCAGGCCGGGCGGCGCCCCGATGGTGTTGCCCAGCGATTTGGTGTCGGCGTAGTAGCTCACCCGGCTTTCCAATAGTTGACCGTTGTACTCAATCACCCAAGTCTGCCCCGCTTCACCCTGCCCGACCGCCCAATGCATGGGCGCGTCAATGGTGCTGGTGCCGTCGGTGACGCGGTAGCGCTGCGCGTCGATCTCGTACTTGTAGGGCCCCAGCGTATGGCGCAATTTGGGAATCTCGCGGAACACGGGGGACTGCGTGGGCGGGCTCAACGTATGCGCCATCATCGTCGCCTCATGCTGGCGGGTCTGATGAACATGGCAGCTCCCACAAGGCAAGGCCGCGGCCAGCCACAGCATCGCAACGATCATCGCGGTACATCCTTCACTTGGCCTCCGGCGCCGCCATGGACTGTCCCGCTTGCTTCAGCTTCAAGAACTGCTCGCGCTCCCGCGCAGCATCCTCTTTGCGCCCGGCCTTGCCGTACGCGGACGCCAGAAAAAAGTGCACCTGGGGCGAATCCGGAGCCAGCTTCAAGGCGTACTCCAGTTCGACGATGCCCGGCTGCACCTTACCGTTCTCCACCAATGCACGCCCATAAAGAGCGCGCGCGGGGAAGTTGCGGGGTGCTTGTTTGGCCGCATGTTCGGCCACCGTCAACGCCTCCGCCGGGTTGCCGCGCTTCATCAATTCGTCCGCCAAGGTAACCAGCGCGGGCAAATGATTCGGGTCCAACTTCAATTCAGCGCGCAGCTCATCAAGACCGCGATCCGCTTCGGTGGCGATCAGAAATGCACCGTAGGCGTAGTTGACGTTCGGAGTCTTTGGATAGGACTCCACCAGTTCCGCCAGCAGCTTCCCTGCTTGCCCGGCATGGCGATCCGCGGCCAGCATCATGGCGCGGCCCATCTTGAAGATCAGCTCTCGATCGTCGGGCGCCATCTCCTGCGGGAAGACGGGCTTGCGCAGCGCCGCTAATCCCGCCAGCGCCACCACTTCGGGTGATTCCTTCTCGCGGTGGAGCGCGGTGCAAATCTGCAAAGCTCGCTCAAAGTTGCCGGACTTGGTCTGCACCACGGCCAGCTTGTAGAGCGCCTCCCGCGTGACCGTGTCGCCAGAGGGCAGGCCCATGGCATAGGCCTTTTCAATACCGCGCAAGGCAGCGTCAAACTGGCCCGTCTCAAACTGGCAGAGGCCCAGGAAGGCCAACCCGACGCTCGATTTCGGCTCCAGCGCCACATAACGCTGCAGGGCATCGCGGCATTGCGGGTACTGTTCCTTGAGATACGAGATGGTCCCCAGCGACCACCAGCCGTCGGCCCACCGGGGTGCCACCGCCGTGCCCTGGCGGTAGAGCTTCAAGGCTTCGTCCAACTGTCCGGCCTTGCGCGCTGCTTCCGCTTGCGCCGCCACCGGTGGCACGGCGGCGGACGGCCCGGTCCGGGGCGCTACCGGCTTTGCAGCAGCAGGCTTGACCGCCGCCGACTTAGGAGCCGCGGCTTGCCAGGCCAGACCCACCGCGCACAGCAGAACCATCATGGCTGCGGCACTCCACCCTTGGCGGGGATCGGATCGCCCTTGGGCTGGCGTGCCTGGATCTCGACGTTCAACTTCTCCACCAGCGCGCGCTCGCGATCACCATCGGCTTTGCGTTTGAGCCGGTAATAGACGGTGGCCAGCGACACGTGCGCCTCCACAAACTCCGGCGCATCCGCCACCACCGCTTCCAGCATCTGCCGCGCTTGATCCACCTTGTTTTCGGCCAGCGCAATCGAGCCCTGCTGATAACGCACGCCGGTGTCGCCGGGACGCACGCGCAGCGCCCGCTCCAGGTGCAGCTTCGCCTTCTCGTAGTCCTGATCCTGACGCAGTAGCGCCGCCATGTTCAGGTTGGCGGTGAAGTCATACGGGGCCAGCGCCAGTTCGCGCTGAAAGGCCTTGGCCGCGCCGTCGGAATCGCCGCTCATCAGCAGAGCCTGGCCCAGGTAGGCATGGGCGGAGGCGAGATTGGGATTCAATTCCACCGCCTTCTTTAATTCTTCCATCGCACCCGGCACGTCGGCCGCATTCAGCTTGGCGGTGCCCAGCAGCAGGCGGACTTCGCCCGAATCGCCGCCCGCAAAGATTTTGTTCAACTGCTTCTGGCCGTCTTCCACCTTGCCTTGCCGGACCAGCGCCGTCCCCAGCAGATAGGCCAGCCCCAGATCATCCGGCCGGGCCAGCTCCATTGGGCTCAGCAGGTCGCTGACCTTGGCGAACTCACCCATTTGCAGCCAGCAATCGGCCAGCAGGAGGTTCACCGGCAGAGGGTCGGGCGAAATGGCCCGCACCGTGGACAGCTCCCGGGCGGCTTCCGGAATCGCGCCGGACTTGTAGTAGGCCAGGGCCAGATTGAAGCCGATGCCCGCATTGGCCGGTGCCTTCTTCAGCGCCAGCTTGTACTCTTCAATCGCCTCAGTGTACTTGGCCAGCCGCACCAGCACGGCTCCTAGATTGGAGCGGATCTCAAAGGCATTCGGGTTGGCGTTCAGAAACGTCCGGTAGCCCGCCGCCGCTTGCTCATAGTTGCCGGCCTGGTGCGCCTTTAGAGCCACCTCCAAGCCACGGTCCATCGGCTGCGCGGACACGAGGACACAGCTGGCCAACAGCAACCACCAGTACTTCATTAGCACCATGATAGACACGATTCAGGCAGTAAAGACACGATTGGGGTGACCGCTTTCACGGCCACCCCAAGTTCGTTCATGCAGCTTGCCGCCGCGCCAGCTTAGAAGTAGAACTTCAAAGCCAGCTGGACAATACGGCGACCCTGTTTCTCCGTGGCGACCCCGAAGTTCGGATTCGAGAGCTTGCGCGTCTGCGGATCGAAGATCAGGTTCAGATTGCTGGTGCCGCCGTTGAACGACCACAGCGGGTTGTTCAGGAAGTTGTAGGCGTTGAACCGGAACTGCAGTTTCTTGGATTCAGAAATCTGGAAGTTCTTGAACAAGCCGAGATCGTGGTTCATGAACGCCGGGCCGTAGACCGGAGCCATCACCGTCGGGCCATTGTCACGCGCGCCGGTGGGCAGCGAGAAACAGTTGCCGTTGACGAATTGGTTGGTGCCGCCGCCGCCCTGGGCCGTGCAGCTCACCTTCGGCCGCAACGCGATCGAGTCCGTACCGTTCACCGAACGGGCACTGATGAGGTAGCCCGAGTTGGCGAAGGTGGCGCCGTTGACGTTGAGGTTGAAGTTGTTGCCCGTGTTGCCGGCCAGGTTGATACCGCTCTGAATCTGGCTGATGCCCGAGAGCTGCCAGCCGTTCACGAAGCCGCCCGCGATCTTGTTGCGCGAGAAGTTGCCCAGCTCAACCGAGTAAGCGGCGTTGAACAGGTGACGGCGGTCGCCCGGCATCACACCATAGTTGTTCTCCACATTGAACAGGTCGCCGTTGCCGGTAATGCCCATCGACTTGCTCCAGGTGTAGTTCGTGTTCAGGTTGTAGCGGCCCTTGGTGCGGACCCAGGTCACCTGCATCGAGTTGTAGTTCTGGTAGAGACCAAACGTCGCCGTGGTGAAATCCTGGAAGCCGCGCAGCGGCCGGAAGCTATCGTAGGTGTCCTGGCTGACCGCTTGCGGATCACCCAGGCCCGGGCGAAGCAGCGTGCCCGCCGGAACCAGGTTGGTGACGCTACCCGGACCACCATTGTTCAGCTGGTTGCGGCTGCGGTTGCCCACATAGGCCACTTCCATCAGGCTGGAGAACGGCAGGCGCTGGGCCACCGTGAAGCTGTAGCTGTCGGTGTAAGGGTTGTTGTCGTTCTTGCCATCGACCGCGGCCACGCCCAGGCGGTCGCCCGCGCCGGCCGGAGTCGCATCGATCTCGGCGAAGGTGGTGTTGCCGATCGAACGGCGCCGGACACCGGCCGAGACGGCCAGACCGGTCGTGAACTGCGGGGTCGGATAGAAGAATCGTCCCCAGCCGCCGCGCAGCACGGTCTTGCCGGTGCCGAACAGATCATAGGCCGCGCCCACGCGAGGCGCAAAGAAAGCCGTACGGGTCTTGAAGCCGGTCAGCGGGACACTGGAGTCACGCTTGTTCCACAAGAAGCCCGAGTATTCGGTGGGCAGGGCGTTGGCGTTGTACTTCGATTGATCGAAGATGGCAAAGCCAAAGCCTTCGCGGTCCGACCAGCGGCCATAGTGGGAGACACGCAGACCCAGGTCGAGGGTCAGGCGGCGGCTTACCTTCCAGGAGTCCTGCACGAAGCCCTCGAAGATGTGGACACCGATGTTGTTCAACCGGTTGAAGCTGGCTTCTTCATAGCCCGCGGTGCGGCCGGTCAGCAAGTCCGCGTAGGAGTTGCCGGTGGAGTTGCCGCCCCAGTTGGCGAAGACGCCCAGGCCGTTGGTGTAGTCGTTGGCCGGCTGGTTGTTGATGATGTACTCGTAGAAGCCGCCCATCTTGACGGTGTGCGTGCCCCAAACCTTGCTGACGTTGTTGGAGAACGTCGGCAGGTACTTGTCAGCGAACAGGCCGCGGGAGCCGCCCGCTTCAAAGCCGCCGGGGTTGAACATACCGGCCAGTTCCTGACCACCCCAGCTCAAAGCCGCGGGCAGCTGAGAAACGCCGTTCTTGAACAAGCCCTTGAAGGGCGCACCCAACTTGGTGCGGTCCACCTTGCCCGGATCCTCAAAGGAGTTCGGGAAGGTGATGTAGGTGTAGCCGAACACAAATTCGTTGGTCAGCGTCGGGCTGAACACGTGGGTCAGCGAAGCCGAAACAGAGTGGGACCGGTTCTTGCCCAACACACTGGTGGGATAGGGCACCGAATTGCCACCCTGCGGACGCCACCACAAGCTCACCGGGAAACGCTGCGTTTCCGCCTGCAGGTTGTAGCGGACGAACAGTTTGGTGTTGTCGCTGATCGAATAGTCGACGCGCGACAGGCTCTGGATGGAGTTCTGGTCAAACACCAACTGGTCTACGTAGTTGTAGCCGCCGTTGGAGTTCGGATTGGCGTTGGCCTTGGGGTAGAGGTTGGTGATCGCACGGCCCGTCGGGTCGATCCGGTTGGCCGGGATGATGCCACCAGGGAACAGAGCGGCCGCGTCACCGTTGAACTGGCTGGGAGGTGCACCCGTGGAGGTGATGTTGCCCAGTTTGCTCAACTCGCCGGGGCTGTAGTTGTCCGCGCGCATGCCATCGGTGGGCACGGTGGCGCGGAGGACGCCCGTGTCCAGGCGCTGGAAGTAGTGCTCGTAGCCCGTGAAGAAGAACAGCTTGTCGCGGTTCTTGTTGAACTTGGTGCCAGGGATGAGAACCGGACCGCCGA
Source organism: Acidobacteriota bacterium (assembly GCA_026394075.1). Classification (GTDB taxonomy): domain Bacteria; phylum Acidobacteriota; class Terriglobia; order Bryobacterales; family Bryobacteraceae; genus JAPKYZ01. Next base: position 757 of record JAPKYX010000248.1, on the reverse strand, counting down.
TGTTGCCACCGGGGAAGAAGTAGCGGTTCTGGGGGCGCTGCAGGCCGAGGCGATTGTTCACCCAACCGTTGGAGTTCATTGAGTAGTGACGGGCGTACATGTAGGCGCCGCCGTGGAAGTCACGGCCGCCGGACTTGGAGACACTCGAGACCACCGCCGGACCCTTGGAGTTTTCCGCCGAGAAGTTGGAGGTGAGCACCTTGAACTCCTGGATCATGTCGGTGTTGGGGTTCACCGGCGTGGCGCAGTTGCAACCGGGGTCGGAAACGTGCGAACCGTCCGCCGTAATGTCCAGCGAACCGCCGGGCTGGCCGTTCACCGAATAGGCACCGTTGAACGCGCTCTGGCTGCCGCCTTCGCCGTTACCGTTGATGCCGATCGTCTCGCCCGTGAAGTTGGCGCGATTCTCGGTGCCGGTGTTGGAGATGGCGAAGCCGGGCAGAATCTTGATGAATTCCGCCGCCGAGCGGCCGACCACCGAAAAGTCCTGCAACTGCTTCGTCGTCAACACGGCCGACTTTTCGCCGGAGTCGGAGGGGGAGAGCAAATCGGCCGCGCCCGTCACTTCCACTTTCTCCGACGTCGAACCAACCTTCAGTACGATGTCCAGATTGCGTTTGTCAGCACCGGTGAAGCCCAAGCCGCTGATCACGTAGGTTTGGAAACCGGCGGCTTCCACGGTCGCTTCATACGTACCCACAGGTACGGCGGCGAACGTGAAATAGCCGTCCGAGTTGGAAACTGTCGTACGAATGTC
>JAPKYX010000258.1 GCA_026394075.1 Acidobacteriota bacterium | reverse complement strand
GGCGAACCGTAGGGCGTCGCGTCCAATCGACCAGCGGTGGCCGCCAGCGAATCAAACAACGTCTCCGCATCCATGCGCCGCAGCGTCATGCGCGACAACAGCGCGTTGTCCGGATCCTTCGCGGCCAGCTCATCGGAAATGTGCGAGCTCTGCCGGTAGGCTTCCGAAGTGACCATCAGCCGGTGCATCGTCTTCAAGCTCCAGCCACGATCCACGAACTCCGTCGCCAACCAATCCAGCAGCTCCGGATGCGTCGGCGCAGTGCCGGACTTGCCAAAGTTCGCCACCGACGGCACCAGGCCTGCACCAAAGTGCCGCATCCAAAGCTGGTTCACGGCCACCCGTGCCGTCAACGGATGGTTGGGTTGCGTCAGCCATTTGGCCAAGCCCAATCGCCGCCCGGACGCTCCCGGGAAGGGTGACACGGCCTGATACGGTTTCAACGCCGGGTTATCGAACAGCAGCGGCACACCGGCATCCACCGGCTGACCAAAGCCCACCGGATCCCCCCGGCGCAGCAGGTAGAACTGCGACGGCTCCGCGTTGTCGCTCAAGATGCGCACATGGGGCTTCGGCTTCAACTTGCCGCGCACTTCCTGGCGCTGCTTCTCAAAGGGCTGCGTCTGCAGGGCCAGCTCCGGATACTTCTTCGTCAGCTCGCCATCCTTCAAGCCGGGCGACTGGGTGCGGTAGGGCGCGATCAGTTTGCTGATGTGCTCTTCCAGGCGCTTGACTTCAAGTTCCAGCGGGCCATTGGCCTCCTGCACCGCACGGCGTTCGGAATCGAGCGCCAGATCCAATTGGCGCTTGTTCGGCGTGCGCCACTCGTAGGGGTCATAGGCGGCTTCGAGAATCGCGCTCAGGCGGTAGTAGTCGCTCTGCGGGATCGGATCGTACTTGTGGTTGTGACACCGTGCGCAGCCCACCGTCAGGCCCATCACCGATGAAGTAAGCACCTCCACTTCTTCGGCCACAATGTTCATGCGCTCGGCGATCAGGCCGCGCTCGGCCGAATCGGTCGGGTCCGGCACGGTGCGCAGAAAGCCCGTGGCCGCCAGGCGATCAATCAACTCTTGACCGGCCACCCCGCCCTTCAGCTTGGTCCAGTCATCGGACAACTCGTCGCCCGCGATCTGCTCCATCAGGAACCGGTCATACGGCTTGTCCGCATTCAGTGACCGGATCACGTAGTCGCGGTAGCGCCACGCGAAACGCCGCACGCCGTCGTCCTGGCCAAAGCCTTCGGAATCGGAATAGCCCGCGATGTCCAGCCAGTGCTGACCCCAGCGTTCACCATACTGCGGCGAGGCAAGCAGTTGGTCCACCAGCCGCTCATAGGCGTTGGGCGCTTGATCCTTCAGATAAGCATCGATCTGCGCCGTAGTGGGCGGAATGCCCGTCAGGTCCAGGTAAACGCGGCGGAGCAACGTCAGCCGATCAGCACGCGCCGAATAGTTGAGGCCTTTGGCTTCCAGCTTGGCGAGCAAGAAAGCATCGATGGGGTTGATCACGCGGCCCGCCGCCTTCACCGCAGGCACGCTCGGCTTACGCGGTGGCTGGAAGGACCAGAACTGGCGGTCCTTGGGCGTGACCACCCCGCTGGAAGCCACTGCGGAATTTGTCGGCCCAGGCGCACCAGCCGCGATCCAGGCTCGAATCTTCTCGGTCTCGCTGGCCGTCGGCAGCTCCACGGCCAAGTCCTTGGCTTCCGCGGCGGGCGGCATCTGGCCGTCCACAATCTTGCGGTAGAGCAGGCTCTCCTCAGGCTTGCCGGGCACCAACGCCGGACCCGACTTGCCGCCCTTGGCCCGGCTGGCCACTGTCCGCAAATCAAGGCCGCCGGACTGCGTGCCGCTGCCATGGCACACTACGCAGCGCGCCTGCAAAATGGCCCGCACTTCATGCTCCGCGACCGCCACCGCCACTTCCTCAGCAGGCTGCAACGACCGGTCAATCCAGCTGCGCAAGGTGTCGATCTCGGCCGTCGTCAGCTTCAACTTGCCGGGCGGCATCTGCTGGGTCACTACTTTGTCCAGCAATAGGCTCTTGGCTGCATCACCCGGTACCACCGCCGGACCCGATGCCCCACCCTTCAGCACCGCTTCCGCCGCGCGCAGATCCAGCTTGCCCTGCGCCACTGCCCCATGGCAGCTTAAGCAGCGCTTCTCAAAGATCGGCTTGACGTCGGTGTCGAACTTCGGGTCCGCCGCCCAGGCAGCAGACGGCAGTCCGGCAAAAGCCAGGACCAAGGCGAGAGTACGCGCGTTCAGCAGCATAGCGGGATTTCCCCACTTTATCGCACTGTTTACTGCCCTGGACCGCCCGCCAATGCGTTTGGGCGTTGACCTTACTGCGTAATGGTGAACTTATCCAGCTCGCGCCCGTCCGCGGCGATCTGCTTGATCTGGACGGTCTTGGGGTTCACCGTAACGTGCGTGAATGAGTGCACCGTCGAGACAAACTTATTGGTGAACTCTTGCCAGGAGGCGGGGTCCGTCTCCTGCTCCGGATTGTATAGACCTGCTCCGCCGGCACCGGTCACCAGCCAGACCACGCCCTTGGGCTTGGTGTTCTTGTCGCCGTCGAAGCTCTTGTCCAGCTTAAACTCGCCATCGATCTTGCCCTTGATCATCGGCCGCTTCGCCGCCTGCTCCGCATTGGCCTTGAAGCGGATGGGGTGCGTGCGCTGGTAGTTGTGGACGTGGCCGGAGAAGACCACCTGCACGCCTTCTTCCTCAAAGATGTCCGACAGCAGGCGCATCCATTGGTCGTTGAAATGCGCCTTGGAGGAGTTGAAGGGTGGATGATGCAGGCCGACAAAGCGCCACGGCATCTTCTTGGCCGCCCGCAGATCATTGCGGACCCAGTCACGCAGCTTGGGGTCGGTCCAATCCACATAGGGGTTGGAATCGAGCATGGTCCAGTGCACGTCGCCGTAATCGAACGAGTACATGCCCATGCGCGGGAAGTTGGGCGCGGTGCGGACAAAATCCGTCACCTGCTGCTGGGTGCCTTTCAGCTCCGGGATGCCGTTGCCGCTCTTCTCGGTCAGGGGGCCGTTCATGGGCTGGCTCCAGTAGTAGTAGTAGGCCAGTCCGTCCGGCACTTTCTCGAAATCCACCTGCGGCTGCGAATCGTGATTGCCGAGATTAGCCAACGTCAGCGTGGACCGCAACACCGGGCCGCCCACGTTGCGCGCGGCCTGATCGGAGTTGTAGATCGGGAAAAACTTCTGGTAGTACTCAGTCACCAGGCCGCGGCCGTACACCACATCGCCCACCATGAACACGTAGTCGGGCTTGGCCTTGGAGATCTCAAACGCCACCGCCTTCTGTCCGTCGCTGTTCTGGGCAATGTCGCCCAGCACGGCAAATGTGCTGGTGACGCCCGCCGGCTTGCGCGCCAGTCCCTTGTCTTCAAACACCGGCTTGCCAGCCAGCGTCACCCGGTAGCTGAACGCGGCACCCGGCTTGAGGTTGGACAAGGTGGCCTGGTAGACACGGTGGGCCTCAAAGCCCTTGACGTTGACGCGCCGCAGGATCATCGCTTCGGCCGACGCCCACTTCGCCTGGCCCTCGCCCTTAAACTCGACGCCCCAGGCTTGGTCGGTATCGGCAGCATGCCACAGCAGCACCAGCGATTCCTTCGCGGTGGCCTTGGGGGCATTCCCCAGTTGCAGATAGGGCTTCGTGAGAAACGGACTGGGTTGCGCCGCCACGGGCAGCAGCAAAGCATCCAGGGCAGCGAAAAGACAGAGAACGAAGGTCCGGCGAATCATCCTCTCCATTGTGCCTGCTCCTCGCGTCTACTGCCTTACGATCGTGTGAAAAAGCCGTCCCACGGAGGCAATTTTCGTGTAGCATGAGTAATCTCTGGGGCCCGACATCGGCGGACAGATGTGAAACGCATGGGCTGCCGCCGGTCACGATCCAGAGTGAGGCGCCCGAACCGATGCCGAAACCGGAAGTAAACACGAAGACCATTGTCACGATGGCGCTGGTGTCCGTGCTAGGCCTGAATACAGCCCGGACGGTATCGCAAAGTGGCGGCGCTTCCGGTGCAAGTAGCTCATCAACCGGCGTCCGGACGACAGATTCCGCGCTGGCGCCGCCCACCGCGGAATCATATCGGGAAAAACTGAGCGGCATGGTGGCGGGGGCACAGCGGCCGCTCTCCTTCCTGGTGGCCACTGTACCGGACCCGGATCAGACCGGCCTGCGGATCTACACCGACCGGGCTCTGGATGGGATTCAACTGGCGGCCTTTCATCGCAAGTACGTGCTGATGAAGCACTGGGTGCCCTGGAAGACCGGGCCGGACCGTCTGGATGATACCTATTCCTCGCGCCGAGCGCAGGCCCAGGAGAACTCAACCAAGGCGCAGTTTCCGGGGATGCTGGTTTTTGAGGACAGCGTTGCCGACGGCAGCATGGTGGTGATGCTGGTCCCGGACACGCCAACGTCCGGTGTGAACATCCCTGTCCTGGAGGAAGCACTGAGACTGCTCACCGACAGCGACGGCCAACCTTACCCAAAGGGGACAAACGACCCGGGCTGCAAGGTGACCCTGGTGGGGCCCTCGTTCAGCGGAGGCCTCCACGGCCTGGACGACTTGATTGCGGGCGGCAAAGGCGGTTGCATCTCGAGAGTGATCACCGGCCCGGCCACCGGGATTAGCCCGGCCTTTCTGCAGGGCCTCGGGGCCGGCCATCCAGACCCGGCCGGCAAAAACGCGCCGCGAGCTGCCGGGAATGTCCCTCTAAACTGGGTCAGAGCGCAACAATCCGAATCCCGGCGTGCGGTGGATGATTACCTTTTTGCGCAGCGTGAGCTTGGCATCGGACTGATCTCCCGTGATCGCGTTGTGCGCCTGGTGGAGGATGCCACCGGCTTCGCCATCGCCATGTCAGACGGCGTGGCGCAAGGCAAGGCCAACGTCTTTACGGACCCCGATACGAAGAAGTCGCACGTTTTTGCCATCGAGCAGACCGGCAGACCATTTGAGCCCGGTAGAGTCTTGTCGATCGATCTTGATGGAACGGAGAAGGAGGTCAGCAAAGTAATTGCCGCGCAGGAGCTCATTCTGAAAGATGCTCAGCCCTCCATGGGGGAGGTGCCGTACGAATTCAACCCGCGAGGCTCACCAACCTACTCGCACTTTGGAACCGCGTTGTTGAGCGCGGATGGTCAGACTCTGACCGCGGTCAGGCACCAACTGGGCAATGGCTTCAACCGCTGGATGCGCGGCCAGCGAATGCGGATCAACTATTCGTCTTGCAAAGTGACCGAGGTTGAGAGCCACGCGAAGCTGAAACTGGGGGACTGCGACAACCCGCCAGTCCGGACATTGCTCAAAGTCAGCGATAGCCCGCCGGATTGGCGGCAGGGAGTGAACTACGCCATCGATTGCCGGGCCGTGAACGACCGGGCGTGCACGCCGGAAGATGTCAGTTTCCCGTGGCAGATTTCTCGTATCCGAAATGCCGCCCCCGACCTGGCCGATTCCAAAGAACGGTCGGCCTCGGCCCCCTCGGTGTTCAGTCTTCCGCTTCAACTGCGAGACACCCGGCGGGAAGAGGGCTCCGTGCCGATGTTTGCGGCCAGTCAGACGCCGACAGCACAAGAGGCGGTGCTGGCCCAGATTGCCGCCCGGATTGAGCGCCAACGGCCCGATTTTGTCTCGATCATCGCCACCGACGTGATGGACTCGTTGTTCCTGGTGAAGTTGCTCCGCGCCAACAATCCGGATCAGAGACTGCTGCTGGTGGATCCGGACCTGCTATTTCTGCGGGCCCAGGAGATGATTTCGGCCACCGGTGTGATGGCGGCCACAACGCTGCCCAACTCCACGCACTTGCTCATCTCCGGCGTCACGCATTTCAACTTTGACAGTGAGTATCAGGCCTCCGTCTATCTGGCTGCGCGCAAAGCCATGGAGGACCTCACACCCAAGGAGAAAGGAGCCAACAGCGCTAAGGGGAACGCCGTTTCCGGCCCGACGAGCAAACGGTTGGAGCTGGGCTGGTTCGGAGTCGCGATCCCGCCCTGTGAAATGATCCCGCTCCTTACCGTGATCCCGCCCTGTACACCGCCTTCGCCGCCGCTGTGGCTGGTGGCGCTTGGCAAGGATGGCTACTGGCCGATTGCTCAGCTTCGCGTTCCGCCACCATCTGGCGACCCACGTATGGCACCGCAAAAAATGCCCCTGATGGAAAGACCTACGGCGGGCGAGGATAGCGCGGAGCAAAGCGGTTGGCGCAGGCTGGAGTGGCACCGGCCAACCCTGCTGTGGTTCTCGTCCTTCCTGGTGGCCTCCGTCAGCTGCCTGGCATGGCTGGTATTGCTGTGCTGGGCCCGTTGGACGAAGAACAATTTTCTTGAGGACCTCGACATTCATTCCCGGTGGGATGGTTGGGTCACCCGTGCCGTGACGATCAGTGCGCTTTCGGTCGCCATCGCGATCTATTACGTGGTCCGCTCATTGCCAGCCTGGATGCCGCAGCGTCATCCTATGTCCGACATCGATTTTCCGATGGCGGGCGCTTTTTGGATCGGGTTGGCGGCATTGACTGCTGCTGCTGTCGTTCCATGGTGGGGAAGGACTCCGTTCAATAAACGGCATCTGGTGAGCGCCATCGCCTGTGCAACTCCGATGCTTTCGGCTCTTGGCGTCGTGCTCACGGTGCGACGGGCGGATGATGAATTTCACTATTGGATGTTCTTCCTGCGCCGGTCTCAAGATTACTTGAATGGAATCAACCCGCTGTTACCGCTGGAACTCCTGGGTCTGGGGTTGATTGGATTTGCGTGGGCCTCTCATATGGGTGGAATCATCCGCACGGAGCGGTTCATCTGCTTAGGGGCGCTGACACCTCACCGGGCGTGCACTCAAGATAGCCCGGCGCAGCCGCACAAGGCCGTCTGGGGTCCGCTGGCCGGCACCTGGGGCAAGTGCTTGCTGGCCGTGTGCGTGACAGTGTGCGTGACACTGGCTTGCTGGTTCGTACTGTTTCGCAATTTCCACTCCCTGGAAACCATGAAGTATGACCTTTGGTTCACTTTGGCCGCAGCAGCGCTAGCTGTCTGGACTTTCCTTGAAGGCCTGTGGTTTGTCGGCGATTGGAAATCCGTGCGGGGTTTCCTGGACTGGCTGGAACTCCATCCCATCCGGTTTGTTGCGGCCGACTTGCCAAAGGAGAAAGATGAGGGGGCGATCTGGGAACCCAATCCCCGCCGCCGGAGCTACCTGTTTTATGCCCGCTCGGCGGAATGTTTGGAGCGGTTGGCGCGAGAGCTCCCGGAATCACCGAAGCCTGAGGATGCAGCCGGACAACCACCGGTACTCACACGGAGCTACGTACTCGGCATCGCCCAAAAAATCCGGCAGTTCCTCGCGGACCGAGGCACGGGGGATGGAGAGTTCCGCGGCACAATTGAAACGCCCTTAGCGGAGCTGGCCAAGGTGTTCGAGAGGGAATTGGAAGATGTGGATGGGCGCTGGAAGCGCGGCGCTTCTGAACTGGAGCGGGCCGCGAAAGAAAAAGAGATGGCCAAGGCCGGTACATCTCTGCCGATCGATGCCGGCCGCCTGATGGAAGAGTTCCTGGCAGTGAGATTGGCTGCCTATCTGCGGTCGATCTTCTTGTTGATCCGGAACCGCCTGACCGCCATGACGGCGGGTTTTGTCGCCATTACTCTTTCACTGAGCTGCTATCCGTTTGGGCGGGAGCGGGTGCTGCAGGCGATCACCCTTTTGCTGGCGGCGTTGCTGGGGGCGATGGTGCTGAAGGTCTTTACCGAGATGCAGCATAGCCCGATGCTGGCTCGATTTAGCGGCGCCGACGGCGGGCAAATGTCCAGTGGCTTTCTGGCGAAACTTCTTTCGGCGGCCGCGCTGCCACTGCTCTCATTGCTGGCCTCCTATACGCCCGCCATCAATCAACTTGTGGGTGGATGGCTGCAACCGGCACTGACATCCTTGGCGAAGTAATGGTTCGTCACAGGAATGAGGCCGAGTAGCACTTCCCCTGATTGCAGGACAATAGAAGGAATGAATGCTCCCCGGTTTGTCCTCGCCGCCGTGTTGCCAATGTTGCTGGTGGGTTGCGTCTCCAAGCCCCCGGCACCGGTTACCGAGAAGCGCCACGAGATTCGTGGTGAAGTGTTGCGGCTGAACGCCAAAGACAAAGTGGCCATGATCAAGCACGGCGAAATCAAAGATTTCATGGAAGCCATGACGATGGGCTTTGAGGTCCGCGAGGATGCCCAATGGGCCAAGCTTCGCGAGGGGATGCAGATGAAGGGCATCATCGTTGAGCTGGGCCAGGACTACTGGCTCACGGCCGTGGAAGAAGTACCTGCCAGGGCGCCCGCCGCGCCACCCGCACCCAAGGAGACCAAGTAGATGCGCCCCCAGACTTTCCTCGTCGCGCTATTCACCACCGCCGCCTTAAGCGCGCAACCCGCTGCGATTACGGGTGCGCACATCCGGGCGCACACCAAGTTCCTTTCAAGTGATCTTCTGGAAGGCCGCGGCGTCGGCTCACGCGGGGGTGATCTGGCTACGGACTATCTGGCCACCCAGTTCGCCCTTGCTGGCCTGAAGCCCGCGGGCGACAAAGGAACATTCTTCCAGGCCGTCCCGATGGTGGGCGTCGCCACCGAGAAGTCAGCGCAGTTGGCGCTTGTCAAAGGCGGGGAGCGGGTGCCGCTCACCTGGCAGGACGATTTCGTCGGCGTCACCCAGCGCCAACAGAAGCAGGAAGAGTTTGAAGCCGAAGCCGTCTTTGTCGGCCACGGCATCACCGCGCCGGAGTTTGACTGGGACGACTATCGTGGCATCGACGTCAAAGGCAAGATCGTCGTGCTGTTCACCAACGAACCGCCGAGCGAAGACCCCAAGTTCTTCGGTGGCCGCGCCCTCACCTACTACGGCCGCTGGACCTACAAGTACGAACAAGCGACGCGCAAAGGTGCCGTGGCCTGCATCATCGTGCACACCACGCCGACAGCGGGCTATAGCTGGGAAGTAGTGCGCAATTCGTGGGGCAAGGAAGATCCGCAGATGGTGCTCGAAAACGGGCAGGCCGCGATGGGCCTCGCCGGTTGGGTGACGCGCAAAGCGGGCGATCGCCTGTTTGCCCACCTGGGCAAGACCGTTGACGACATGGTGAAGCTTGCCGATACGCGCGGCTTCAAGCCCGTGCCGCTGAACATCAAGCTATCGGCCAAGCTGCCCACCGCCGTCCGCCCCATCGCCAGTCGCAACGTGGTTGGCTTTGTCGAAGGCAGTGACCCGGTGCTGAAGAATGAAGCCGTCGTCTTCAGCGCCCACTGGGACCATCTGGGGATTGGCGTACCCGTCAACGGCGATGCCATCTACAACGGCGCTGTCGACAACGCCACCGGCTGCGCCACGCTGCTTGAAATTGCGCGCGTCTGGGCGGCGCTTCCGGTGAAGCCACGCCGGTCGGCCATCTTCCTTGCGGTAACGGCGGAAGAAAGCGGTTTGCGTGGCGCGGAATACTACGGCCTCCACCCGTTCATCCCCAACGGCAAGCATGCCCTCAACGTCAACTACGACGCGCTCTATCCGTTTGGCCGGACCAAGGACGTCGTCGTCACCGGCGCGGAGCGGACCACCGTCTGGCCCACCGTGCAGGACATCGCCCGCCGGTTCAACCTGATCATTGCCCCCGACGCCCGGCCGGAACAAGGGCTCTACTACCGAAGCGACCATTTCTCCCTGGCCCGCGTTGGCGTCCCCGCCTTCTCGGTGAAGATGGGCAACGAACTCCGCTCCGGGTCAGGGTCCGGTGACGACTTCTTTGTCGAGTTCAACTCGAAGAACTACCACCAGCCCTCGGATGAGTACAAAGAGTCCTGGGACTTTGCCGGCATGGAAGAACTCGCCCGCTTCGGCATGACCATTGCGCTTGAAGTGGCCAACCAGGACAAGCTCCCCACCTGGAAGGCGGGCGATGAGTTTCTGCCCGCCCGCGTGGCCAGCGGCGTGAAGTAAGCTCAACCCCGCGGCAGTCTAACGCGGTCGGCGAGCGCCGAAGCGGATCAGGTGAAGCTGGCGGAAGCCCTCGGCCTCGCAAAGGGTCACCACCACACCTTCGGCACCGTCCGGCAGGAGCGGAGCCAGCCGCCGGAGTGCCTGGAGCGGATCGCGAACCACGTGGCGGCTGACGGGAGCCCAATCAGCGGGCAGGGCGGGCAGAGTTGGTTCCAGGCTAGCGACAACGAACTCGCGGCCCAATTCGACGGTCTCAAAGTGGCTCTCGGTACCGGCTGGGCTCCACTGCCGTTCGCGTCGCCACCGCCGAAGCCGCCCTAAGGCGCGGCGGCCCAACTCCCGGCAGATATTGAGCAGCCGAATCATTCGAAGGAGTTCTCCCAGTTGCGCAATTGGTCAATCAGCGACAGCAGAAACTTGGGGAAGGCGATGCCATGCTCGAAACCAGGCGGCGCGTCGGTCAGGTACACAACTTTAGCGGAATCCTCGTTGATGTTCAGCTGAAACTCTCCGTCGATCTTCTTCACCTTCAGTTCAATCGAGGCGATCACTTTTCGCGGCTTGCCCGCCCACTCTCCGTCAAAGACCAGAATCTCGGTATCGCTGGAGCCCTGCTTCTCCCCGCGGAAGACCAGGGCCTGCGGTGCGGCGGCCCGCACGAATATCTCAAAGTGCCCCAGCATTTCGTCTAGCTCGGCGCTCTTGGCCCACCGCTCGATAATCTTTGCGGTGAGCACTTCCGCCATAATCTGCTCCCGGAGCGGACCGGAGACCAGAAAATCGGGCGGACCGACGGCCAGCTTCAATTGCCCATCCTGCTCGGCGACCGACATCTCCAGGCTGAAGTTGTCATTGTCAGGCTTGGTGGCCAGTTGGCCATTCGGCTGCAAGCGCAAGGTGACAGCGGCGCGGTAATTGAGAATCTCCAAGTCCGGCATCAGATCCCTCAATGGGTCGCCGGGCGGCAGCACGGTCGCCTTCCGCGCGGTACTCCAGCCCGAAACCAGTGCCCGGAGAATCTGGGGAATAGCTTCATTCGACTGATGCTCCAGCTCGATCATCCAAGGCTCGCCGGATTTGAATGAATTCCGGGCCCAACGCGCCACTTCGTCTAGCAGCTTCCTGAACGCCTCCGGCTCGTAGGACAAGTTCTTCGCGCCCCGGGGGCTGGTGGGGAAGACGATCCGGGCATTCGCCTCTCCCCGCTGCATGTACGCCACTCGAGCCACCCGCACGTCACTGGGCTGCGTGACGCCAAGGTGGGAATCGCCAAGATCGGCGAACGCAATTTCATCGAAGCGCCCCTTGCCCAAAGCCTCGGCCAGCAGCGCCTTACTCTCTGGCGGGATGCCATCCCCAAAAAACGGTGGCTGCATCGCCGTAATGGAGGAGATCTCCCCTACCTCAAGCGGCGGGGCTTCTCTGTCATCCGCGGGCGACCGCATCAACGGAGTCACCGAAAAGCCGGTGTCCATCTCTAGTACCACCTCCTCGGTTGGCGGTCGGCGAAAGAAGAAGCGCACGCCTTTCCCCTGCGCCACGGAAAGATAGGCGCGGCTGGTCACCTGTGTGGATCGGACGACGGAGATCGTTTCGGCGTCGCGCGCGATGGCGCTTAAGGCCATCAGCCGCTGCGCCGCCATCACTCCGCGGACAATCTCGCCATAACAGGCGGGCAGATTTCGAATTGCCACCAGGTCTTCAGGTGCGGCAACTGCGGGAGACCTTCCCGTCATAGGCTACGTCCCGAGGAACGTCCTCTGTTTGGCGGCCAACTCCAGCACCAACTGCTGCATGAGCGGCTCGCCGTCGCCATTGTTCTTCGCAAAGCGGTAGATGGGCTCCAGTTTGGTGGCTTGGCCCGGCGCCGCCAGGGTTAGCAGCCAGATGCCGACATCCTTGGAGGCCGCGGTCTCGGCATAGAAAACCAGGTAGCGCGTACCACCACCCACATCCACCAACACCACATCGGCCGGCGAGGCCGTGGCCGCGTTCACCAGCGGCGCCAGCGGGTCCGTAGCCGTCTGCGCCTTCACTTCCGCGGCGGCGATCTCGGCCACCAACTCCCGCCGCAGAAGCGGGTCCACGATCAGCGTCCACTGCGGCACGACGCGCCGGGCGGACTCAATCGCGCCCGGAGGGGCTGGAACCGAGATGATCTCGAAATTGATGCCCTGCTGGTTCTGCTGCACCGTCTGGCTATTCTTGCCCCAGAACAACAAATTCAGCTTATTGCCGGCGGTCACGTCCAGCCCGAACTTCATCTGTGCTTCCAACTTCGGCATCCGGAAGACGGTGGGCTGGATGTGCGCCTGGCCTTCAATCTCTTTCAGATAGGTGGCCGTCTCACGATCCAGCTTCTTCTGAGTGGCCACCACCGATTGCGCCAAGCTTGTCAGGAACTCATCAAACGGAGTCTGGGACGAGCCGCTCTGCTGAATCTCCCGCTGCTTGGCTTCATACCCCTCCTGGGCGAGGACCAGCAACCTCACCATATCATTGCCATCCAGGTCGGAACCAAGCTTGTCGGCCGAACCGGAATCAATGGGCTGTTGGTCTTGCTTGACGTTCTTAAGTCTCCCTGGATCGACAGACAACGTCCCGAGCAGATCACGTACTTGCTGGTTGGTCATGGTCGCCAGTTGCGGCTACTACTATGGCTTCTCCGGCAACGTTTCCATCGCCAACTTCCGAGCGGCTTGGGCAGACTCAAACAAGTCCTTGTCCAACTGGAGGGTGCTCGGCAGTTCCTTCGTGGTGTCAATCGCCAAGTTCTTGGCGCGGTCCAGCAACGAATTGAAGGCGGTCTGGTTATCCTGCGGCAGCACCGCATGGATGACCGTACGCACTTCCGCGCCCGCGCGATACTCCGAGGAGCGGCCCGCGGAAAAGGAGCCGTTCACCACAACGCCAGCCATTCCAAAACCACCACCCGCCGTAATCTGGGATTGCTTGCTTTCCGACAAATCCATCCTCACCATCAAGGTCGTCTCGGTGAACTGATAGCGCGCTGGAGCCGCCGTCATCACCAAGTGCTTCAGAAAGGCATCGCTGTCCGCTTCCTTGGAGGAGCCCAGCGCGTCCTTCGCGATGGCAGCGAGAACCTTCAGGCTATCGATGTAGTCGATGTTCAACTGCTTCTGCGCCTGCGCGATGGCCAGCCCAAGGTCGGCAACGACGTTGGGAACAGAGCTAAGGTCTCTGATGAGTTTACTGACGGGCATGGGAAACTATCTCCTCTAAGTGTTCTGGACTGGCTTGGTGAGTACCGTCTGCTCGATGGTGATTTGGAAGCGCGAAAACGTTTCGCTTTTTACTTCATGGGTCACTTGAAAACCAAGATTGATGGGGCACACGGACAGCGAAAATCCCTTCGTCCGTCCGACGGCAACGCTGACGCGAGCATCCACGGTCAGCGTAGGGATCCGCATCCGCGGTACTCCCAGCGCCGCGTCCGACGGCTGCACGGCACGGTCAAACTGCCGCTGCACTTCAACGGCACTCCGGGCGAATTCATCCATCAAATCAGTGAGTAGCAAAACGGGCCACGGCAAGCGTACGCCCTCGGACTACATTTGTCAATGATTATCACGGCATCAGCCGTGACTGTTGGCTAACGCAGAATCAAGCTGAGCAGGTTCTCGTTCTTGAACGTCACGCCCAAAAACGCCACGCACATCTCATCCTCGGTCCCTTCGCCCCACCGGACCACTTTGGGCGGGTTCGACGGGTTGCGCGGGTTCTGGGCGGAGTTGTCGTAGGTGCAGGTCATCTTGATGCGGGAAAACGCGGGCAACTCGACAGGCTTCTCATAGGTATAGGAGCCCTGCCAGTTGAAGTCCCAGTTGTTGATCCACACCAGGGGCTGGGAGCCGCCGCCATTGGGCAGGTCCACCCAGGTCTTGATGTCGCGGCCCAGCAGGTGCATATGCGGAAAGATGTTGATCGCCTGGGCGTCCAGCAGAATCGGCACCATGAACTCAAACTCGGCCTTGTAGCTGGGATCGCCCGCGGGGATGGCCAGCCGGGTTTGCACCATCGGCAGGAAGTACATCGACTTCTCGACCGGCTTCTTCGAGTAGTACAACCCAATCCGGGTCTGGTCAGGTTCGGTTGAAAGCGCCGTGAAGTAGTGAATCTGCATCACGATCTTGGCCCGCTTGGACAGCTTGATGCCGATGTTCTCCGGCAGCAGCCGTGTCCGGCTGCCGGGGGCCCAGCCGCCCAGCGCATAATTGAACCCCAGCAAGCTGTTCAGTGAATTTTGCGCTCCGCTGCCACCCACCAAAGCCACGCCCGGACCGCCGTAACAGTCATAGCCGGGCGATCCATCGGCCCCGTCCTTCTTCTCGGCCTCACCGCTTTCGTCCAGGTACAGAATGATGTGGTGGACGCTCTTGCGGTTGCCTGGTAGATAGTCCACCGCGGCTAGAAACTTGTCGTCCTCCAGCTTCGGGTCCAGCACGAAGCAACGGTAGAGGTCGCGCCCGCGGGGGGCAGCAAACGGTGCCGGCATCTCAAGCAGCTTGTCGGGATCACCCAGCGGCCAGTCGGCTTTGTTCTCCAGCGGCGCCGGCAGGTCGGCTTCCTCGCCTTGCGGCGCGCCGGCATTCACCCAGTCCAGAATCTGCTGCTTCTCGTCGGCGGTCAGGGCGAAGGAATCAACGAACTTGCCGTGCCCGTCAACCGGTTTCCACGGAGGCATCAACCCCTCCGTGATCACACGCTTGATGTCGGGCGCCCAAGTGGAGGCCAGATCAAACGTAGTCAGTGCAAACGGGGCAATGTCACCCGGCCGGTGGCACTGGACGCACTTGGCCTGGAAGATGCGGGAGATCTCGCGCGAGTACGTGGGCTGGGCCAGTGCCACGCCGCCCGCCACCATCATCAGTCCGAATCCTGCAAGTACCCGCATACGGCCATGGTAACCGGGTTGGCAGGGTAACCGGATTTGGCGGGATGCCGCGCCGACGTGCGGCCTCAGGCGATGGGAAGTTCGCGCGACAACATGATGATGGCCTGTGCCTCGGCCGAACGGCCTTCGCCCACGGGTCCAACCTTCTCGGAAGTCTTGAACTTCACATTCACGCGGTCGAGAGGAAGACCCAGAATCCCGGCCACGGATTCGCGAATCCGCACCCGGTAGTCCTTCAACTTGGGCCGCTCCAGGATCACCGTGCAATCCGCATTCACCAGCGTAAAGCCCAACCCTTCGGCCAGTTCGCGGGCGTGCTCCAAGAAGCGAGTACTGGCCGCGCCTTTCCAGCGCGGGTCCGTGTCGGGGAAATGCATGCCGATGTCACCCAGCGCCGCCGCGCCCAATACGGCGTCGGTGAGTGCATGGAGAAGGATGTCGGCATCGGAATGGCCGTCGAGACCAAATTCGGCTTCGATGGTGACGCCGCCAATGATCAGCGGCCGCCCGGCGGCGGTCCGGTGGTTATCCCAGCCCAGGCCGCTGCGATACTCGACCGGCATTATTGAGCCGCCGTCTCCTGCGACAGCAGCAGCTTGGCCAAGTCCATGTCGGTGGGTTTGGTGATCTTGATGTTCCGGTCGCTTCCGGGCACCACCGTCACTTCCACTTCTTCCAACCGTTCCACCAGGCTTGATTCATCGGTACCGGTGAACTCATCCACGCGGGCCCGCTCATAGGCGCGCTTCAGCAGATCCAACCGGAAGATCTGGGGGGTCTGCGCCAGCACCAGCCGCTCCCGGGAGATCGTCGTGCGGATCTTGTTCAGGTGGACCTGCTTCACCGTGTCTACCGGGACAATGCCCAAAATCGCCGCGCCGCTCTCGGCCGCCGCATCGATGGCTTTCTCGATCAATCCCGGCTCAACAAAAGGCCGCACCGCATCGTGCACCGCCACCAGCGCCGTGTCCTCACTCAACGTGGCCAGCGCGTTCTCCACTGAGTGCTGCCGCGAATCGCCACCCACTACCACCCGGACGGGGGTCGTGAAGCTTTCGGCGGCCATCAGCTCCGCAAACCATTCCATATCCTCCGGACGCAGCGCCACCACGATCTCCGTGATGCGCGGCGAGGCGGCGAACTTGCGCAGCGTATGGATCAGGACCGGTACGCCTTCGAGCAGCATGAACTGCTTGCGGCTGGTGCCGGCCTTCTCCGGGGTCTTCATGCGGGTACCGAGCCCGGCGGCTGGTAAGATGACGGAAACTTTCATGTTCGGCAGTCTGCCTCAGGGTCTCCCATTGTAGCGCCCGACCGGGGCTGAACGGGTGACCAACGCGGCTGGCTGGCCCGCCGGGAAGAGTTTTAGGCTCCCGGGGCGGCCCGCTCCGCGGCCTTGGGCTCATAGACGGCGTGTTGGCGCTCGTCATATTTGCCGAAAATCATCTTCCCGGCCGTGGTTTGCAAGACGCTGGTGACCGTCACGTCAATCGTCTTCGATATCTGCCGGCGGGCATTGTCCACCACCACCATGGTTCCGTCGTCCAAATAGGCGACACCCTGGTTGTGCTCCTTGCCTTCCTTCAGGATGAAGACTCGCATCAGTTCACCCGGCAGGACCACCGGCCGTAGGGCGTTGGCCAGCTCATTGATGTTCAACACGGCCACTCCACGGACCTGGGCCACTTTGTTGAGGTTGAAGTCGTTGGTGACCACCTTGCCATTCAACAATTGGGCCAGCTCGATCAGCTTCATGTCGACGTCACGAACCTGGGGGAAATCCTGGTCGGTCACTTGAACACCCAGATCGGGCATCTTCTGCAGGCGCTGCAGGATGTCCAATCCCCGGCGTCCCCGGTTCCGCTTCAGCGAATCACCCGAATCGGCCACCATCTGCAACTCCCGCAGGACAAACTGCGGAATCACCAGCGGCCCCTCGATGAACTTGGCCTCGCAGATGTCGGCAATGCGGCCATCGATGATGACACTCGTATCGAGAATCTTGGCGATGACGGTGTTGCCCGCGCGCGCCGTGCCGCTGAGCGAGTGTCCGGCGTCAGCTCCCACCATTAACCCGGCATAGCCCAAAGCCACCGGGATCAGCCACGTCAGTCCTTCCAGCGGGGCTGGAAACGCGGGCAGCAATCGGGCGGCCAAAAGGCCCGCCAAAAAGCCGACGGCCCCGCCCACCAATCTCGCGGGAGACTGATGCCGGAGCCGATGCTCAGCAAACACAAAAATCAGTGCTAACAAGATTGCGGCGCCCAAGTTCTCCAACGGAAAACTCTGTCTCCACCCCAGGGCAGCCATGCCCAGGAGAAACATGCCGCGTACCAGCCAACGTCCACTCAAGAATCGCTCCTGCCAGAAAGGTGCAGGAAGTATAACACTTCCTAAACAACTTCCACGGAGTAACCCTAAAGCGCTTTGGCCAGCTCTTCTGCAAACGCACTGGGCGGCCCGTCGGGACGGCCTTTGCGGTGCTTCTTGCCACCACGGCGATTACGCTGGGCCAAGCCAGCAGCGCCACCCATGCCTTGCGGGGCACCAGCGGCACCCGCCATGGCCGGAGCGGACGAACCGAAAGCGGGACGCGGCATCGGAGCGCCGGTCTTGCCCTTCGGCGGTTGCGCCGGATTGGCGCGCAGCAAGCGGTCTTCCAGCGGAGCCCGATCAAACCGGCGGATGATGGAATTCATCTCCTCCTGGTTGGGAGCCTCGATAAAAGCAAAACCCTTGGATTCCTGGGTCTCAGGATTGCGGATAACTTTGATATGGTCGGCGACTAGGTTTTCTGCGGTGAGCCACGATTGAATATCGTCGGCAGTCACCCAGACAGGTAAATTTCCAAGGAAAACGGTAAAGCTCATGAACGAGGTCGGTTGTACTCCGTTTGGGGATGGGGAAGCAGGCGAGGCCCTTCCAGCCTTATCAGAGTAGCACACACTGTCAACAACATTTGGGCCTATGCTGAGGTGCCCCCGTTTTGGGCTCCCTGGCGCACCCGTTTTGAACGCGCAAAAACACCAAACGCCCGGCGGGTGAGGCCGGGCGTTTCTTCATTTGATGGCGTCGCGGTCAAGCGCGCCAGATGCTGGACACGATCAGAACGACAACCGCAAAGCCAACTGCATGATCCGCGGGTCACCGGTGTTGGTGGCCTGTTGGAAGTTGGCGATGGTGGTGAAGATGTTGGTGGTCGCGTTATAGGAGAGCGGCGTGGCGTTGGGGCTGGTGAAGTTGGCCCGATTCAAGGCATTGAACGCCTCCCCAATCAGGCGGAGCTTCAACCGCTCCGTCCCCAGCCGAACTTCCTTAGACAACCGGAAATCCACCGTGCCAATGCCAAAGTTCCGCAGAGTGTTGCGCCCGTAGCCGGGTGAACGGTCGCTCCGGGAGTTGCCATCGCGGTTCAGGTCGACATTCGAGGTGGCCGAATACGGCAAGCCCGACTGCGCCTGTCCGATGAGAGAAACCTGCCAGCCATTGACGAGCAGCTTCACCGGCTGGCTGGACCCGCGGTAGTAGTTGGTGTCCCAAACGGCCGACACCACAAACCGGTTCTTGACGTCGGCATTGCCCACGCCACGCTCGGCATTGGGGTTCAGCGTGTCGCGAGCGTTCTTGGCATCGTCCGTGCCCACCACGACCGAAGTGGCGTCCGGTGCCGTGTCGATCACCTTCGAGAACGTATAGGAAGCCTGCACCTGGAAGTTGCGCGAATAGCGCTTCTGCACCTGCAGGAACATGCCGTGATAGATCGAGCTGGCACCGCTGTCGTAAATGGTGATGCGGCCAAAGCTCGTGTTGGGGCGCGTCAACGGGCGGCGTCCAAACGAAACCGCGGTTCCGTCCGCCAGTCGCGACGCAAACTGCTCTTCCGGGAAGAGGTTGATATCGCGCGAACGGGTCAAGTTCATACCGCGGACTCCCAGGTACCCCACCGTTACCGCCACATCCTTGGCCGCCCGCATTTCGACGTTGACGTTCCACTGATAGGAATGCGGCTGCTGGAAGTTGGGCTCAAACACATAGATGTCGGGCGTCCGGGCCAGCGCTGGCGGTGCGGACAGGATGGCCGGATAAACCGGCAGCAGCGGAGCTTGCGCCGGATTGGCCGCATTCAGCGAATAGGTCTGCACCTGGATGCCGTTCTGCGAAATCGAGGTACCGGTCAGGATCGAGGGGATACGCGCAAAGTAGTTGCCAATGCCACCGCGGATCACCAGCCAGTCGCCCTTCACCGGTTTGTAGGCAAAGCCGAACCGTCCACCCATGGTCAACTTCTGGTTGTCGATCTTGGTGGTGTCCAGGTTCAACGCCGCCAGGCCGGCGTTCGGGTTCTTGATGGTGCCGGCCGCATAGCTGAAGCCGTCGTAGCGGACGCCGTAGTTCAGCGTCAGCTTTTGCGTCACTCGCCAGGAGTCCTGGGCAAACAGCGCGAACTCGGTGGCATTGGGTTCCGTCAACGGACCCGAGCCGCCGCCGTTGAAACCCTGCGTGAAGATGGCCGGCCGCTTGGCGGCGAAATCGGCCAACGTATCAAACGTGTAGGCACCGGAGAAATTGCCCGGGAAGAAATTCCCGATCCGTTCGGCATTGAAGTCGCCGCCGAACTTAAACGCATGATTGCCCCGGTTCCAGGAAAGCGACTGGATGATCTGCGTCTTCTTGGAATTCGTATAGCGCGGGCTGAAGTTGTTGCGGCCGATGGCGATCATCTGGCGTCCCGCCTGCCGGATGATTGCCTCCGGAGCGGCTGAATTGGCCTGACCCGGCTGGTCGTCCTTCAGAAAGACAAAGCGCGAATCCCACACTTTGTTGGAGCCGATCACCTTGTTGTAGCTGACGGCCAGGTTGTCGCTGGAGACGTTGCTGTTGCCCGTGTGCTCCGCCGCACTTTGCGCCCCGCCGTTCTCAAAGTTCTTGCCCCGGAAGCGTTGCACGTTGTAGCGGACATAGAAGGTCTGCGTGGAGGAGATGCTCCAATCCACCTTCGCCGTCCCGATATCGTTGTCCGAACCGACGACGTAGGGCGCAAGGT
Organism: Acidobacteriota bacterium; assembly: GCA_026394075.1. GTDB lineage: Bacteria > Acidobacteriota > Terriglobia > Bryobacterales > Bryobacteraceae > JAPKYZ01. The sequence goes on along the minus strand of JAPKYX010000258.1, from coordinate 29,117 downwards.
ACGGTGCCAGCGTGGTCGCCGCCTGCTGGGACAGCGCGTCGTTCGGCACGGCCAGCGGGAAGAAAACAGCGTTCGGCAGCGTATTGCGCTGGCTGTCATAGTTCATGAAGAAGAACAGCTTGTTCTTCTGGACCGGGCCGCCCAGATTGCCGCCGTATTGATTGAAGTGATACGGCTGGCGGACGATGCCGCGGGAGTTATTGAAGAACGTGTTGGCGTTCAGGTACCGGTCACGGAAGAACCAGAAGCCGCCGCCATGGAAATCATTGGTGCCGCTTTTGGTGATCACGTTCACCACGCCGCCGGCCGCCCGGCCGATCTCGGCCGCATAGCTGTTGGTGTTCACCTGGAACTCGCCCACCGCGTCCTGCGAGAACGTGTAGGGGTTGCGCGTGCCGGCGCGGCCGGAGGACTGGCCAAAGAACAGGTTGTTCGAATCGCCGCCATCGATCATCAGGCTGTTCGAGGTGCCACGCAGGCCGCCGAAGCTCAGGTCGCCGCCACGCGGGTCGCGCACGACGCCCGGCGTCAGCACGGTGAAATCGAGAAAGTTGCGCCCGTTGATCGGCAGGTCGCGCACGGACCGTTCATTGATCACGGTGGAGGTCTGGGAACGCGTGGTTTCCACCACCGGCGTTTCGCTCGATACCGTCACGGACTCGGAGATGGCTCCCACTTCCAGGCGCGCGTCAATAGCCGCCACCGCGCCCACTGCCAATTGAATGCCGTCCCGCTTGAAGGTCTTAAAGCCCTGCAACTCGACGCTCATGTCGTAGCGGCCCACCGGCAGGCGCAGGAAGTTGAACAGGCCGCTCTCGTTGGTCGAAACCGTGCGCGTTAGCCCGTTGGCGGAATTGTTGACGGTTACCTTGGCCCCGGAAACACTGGCCCCTTGGGGGCCAGGACAGTTCCGGTCAGCGTGGCACCGCCCACCTCGGATTGGGCGTAGACGGCCCAGCAGAAAGAGATCGAAAAGAGTATTCGCAAGACTAAATGCATACATTTAGTCCAGCCAGTCGTTGTGACGTTTCCGTGACTATTGAATGACGAAAGCTATTTCGCCCCGGCCAACTGCTCCACCAAGTCGTAGTGGAACTTTACGAATGTATACAACGAAGACTCCAGAATCCGCTCCTGGTCCGAGTGCGCGCCAAAGCCCTTCGGGCCATCCTCGGAATCCGTCATCGGACCCACGCCGTAGCACTGCATTCCCTTGCCGCGCAGAAAAGCCATATCGGTCGCTCCGGTGGACATGGTGGGCAGCACCGGCACGCCGGGGTAGTGCTTCTTGGCCACCGCTTCGATGGTCTTAAAGGCTTCGTTGTCCAGGCCTGAGGGCTTGCCCGGGGGCCGGTTGGAGCCCATGTCGCGGATCACCTTCACGGCCGGGTCGTTGATGATGCTCTTCAGCGTCTCGTAAAACTTGGGCAGATCTTCGTCCGGCAGCGCCCGGATGTCGAGGGTCGCTTCGGCCTCCGACGGAATCACATTGCGGCGGTAGCCGGCCTGGATCACGTTGGGCGAAATCGAAGTGCGCAGCATCGAGTTGTGACGCGGTTCGTTGACCGCCAGATACTCCTGGATGGCATCGGTCTTTTCCGGGTTCAGCAGTCCGTTGTAGCGGTCACGCTCTTCGGGCGTTGAAACCGTTGCCAGCCGTTCAAAATAGGCGCGCGTCGTGTCGTTCAAGCGCATCGGCGGCTGCCAAGCCGCTACTTTCGCCACGGCCTGGGCGATGTGGACCACCGGATTCGACCGCAACGGCATGGACCCGTGCCCGGCCACGCCTGTCGCCACCAGCCGGACGCCGGAAGGCAATTTCTCCGTGGTCTGGATCGAGACATTGCGCAGCCGCCCACCGGTCCGCGTAACGCCGCCGCCCTCAGCCAGACAATACTCGGCGTCGATCTCGCTATAGTGCTGGCTCACCAGGTAGGCGATGCCCACCGACGTCGCGCCCTCCTCGCCGGCCTCCGCCAGAAAGATCACGTCGCGGTCGAGAGCCAGCTTCTGCCGTTTGATCAGGATGATCGACATCAGCGCCGCGGTGAGATTGTCCTTGTCGTCCACCGTGCCGCGGCCGTAGATGTAGCCGCCTTCGCGGTGCGCGGAAAACGGCGGATGCGTCCACTTTTTGGCGTCAATGTTCACCGTGTCGGTGTGACCGACAATCAGCAACGGCTTCTTCTTCCCGTTGCCCTTGATGCGGGCGATGATGTTGGGCCGCTTGATGTCGGGATTGCCGAAATTTTCGCGCAGGAAAATCTTCGACTCGATGCCTTCGGCGTCCAGCACCGCCTTCAGGTACTTCACCACCGGCTCCTCACTGCCGCCCGGGTCGGCGGAGTTGATCTTCACCAGCGCCGTAAAGTGCTGCAAGGTTTCGGCGTCGATCTTGGCCCAATCGAGAGGTGCTTGGGCGAACAGGAGGGCAGAGGGAATGAGGAAAAGCAGCGCTCGCATCATGCGAGTCAGGCTAGCAGATCAGGCAGGAAGGGCGCGAGGACGAAGTGTTCAGCGTCGGGGATGGTCGTCGGCCGAACCTGAGCCGAGTATCAGCCGGACGACGGACGGCACCCATCCAGACCGTCTCCCGTCAGGTTGGGACACGGATGTAGACTCGAATCATGGAATCGGTTGTGGTCCGCGATCCCGAAATCATGTCCGGCGAACCTGTGTTCCGGGGCACTCGCGTGCTGGTTCGCACCTTGTTCGATTACATCGAAGCCGGACACACGGTCGAGCGATTTTTGGAAGGTTTCCCCACCGTGAGCAAGGAAGCCGCCTTGCGAGCCATGGCCGAAGCGCGGGAAAGCCTCTTCGCCATTCACTAAGTGCGGATTCTTCTTGACGAGTGTATTGACGAGAGCCTGCGTCATGCGTTTCCAGGCCATGATTGCCAGACCAGCCGCTTCGCTGGACTCAAAGGCCTCTCAAACGGACGCCTCCTCGCGGCCGCCGAGGCTGCGGGTTTCGAAGTCCTCTTAACAGTGGACAAGAATCTCCCGTACCAACAGAGTTTGGCGTCACGCTCGATCGCCGTGGTCATTCTCGACACCCGATCCACAACCGCTGACGTGCTTCTCAGGCTCGTTCCCGATCTGCTCGTCCGGCTACCGGCACTCGTGCCCGGGCAAGTGCTCCGACTCACGGGACGATAGTACTTCGCCGCCGCCTGATCGCAGCTTGACGGTTACTTCGCCGCCGCCAGCTGCTCCACGATCTCGTAGTGGAACTTCGCGTGACGATACAGAGCCGCTTCGACAATCCGCTCCTGGTCTGAGTGGTAGCTAAACCCCTTCTGGATATCTTCCGCGTCCATGATCGGACCCAGGCCGTAGCACTGCATTCCTTTGGCCCGCAGGAAGGACATGTCCGTGGCGCCGGTCATCATGGTGGGCAGCACGGGCACTCCGGGGTAGTGCTTCTGCGATAGAGCTTCGATGGTTTTGAACGCTTCGTTGTTCAAACTGGAGGGCGCCGCGGGCGGGCGGGCATTGAAGGTGTCGCGCACAATCTTGATCGTCGGATCATTGATCACGCTCTTCAGTTGCTCGTAGAATTTGGGCAAATCTTCGTCCGGCAGCGCGCGGATGTCCAGCGTCGCTTCGGCCTCCGACGGAATCACGTTGATCCGGTAGCCGGCCTTGATGATGTTGGGCGAGATCGACGTGCGCAGCATCGAGTTGTGGAACGGATCGTTGATGGCCAGATACTCCTGGATGGCGTCCGTCTTGTCCGGGTTCAGCAGGCCGTTGAAGCGGTCACGATCTTCGGGGCCGACCACGGTGGCCAAGCGCTCAAAGTAGGTGCGGGTCGTATCGTTCATCCGCATCGGCGGCTGCCAAGCCGCCACCCGGCCCACGGCTTGGGCCAAATGGGCCACCGGATTCGACCGCAACGGCATCGAGCCATGCCCAGCCACGCCCGTCGCCACCAACCGCACACCGGAAGGCAACTTCTCCGTCGTCTCCACTGACACGTTGCGGATCTTGCCGTTGATGCGCGTCACCTGCCCGCCTTCGGCCAGGCAGTATTCGGCGTCGATGGCGTCGTAATGCTGGTTCACCATGAAGGCGATACCCACCGACGTCGCACCCTCTTCGCCGGATTCGGCCAGGAAGATCACATCCCGGTCCAGTTTCACACCCTGCCGCTTCAGCAGCAGCATGGTCATCAGGCAGGCCACGACATCTGGTTTGTCGTCGAGCGTACCGCGACCGTAAATATAGCCATCTTCGCGATGAGCGGAAAACGGGCCGTGCTTCCACTTCTTGGGGTCGATGTTCACCGTGTCCGTGTGACCCATCAGCAGGATCGGCCGCTTCTTGCCGCTGCCCTTCAGGCGGGCCACCAGGTTGGGCCGGTGGATGCTGGGGTCAGCGAAATTCTCGATCTCGTAGACCTTGGTTTCGATGCCTTCCTTGTCGAGAACTGCCTTCAGGTAGTCCACCACCGGCTTCTCGCTGCCACCCGGATCGGCAGAATTGATCTGCACGATCTTGGTGAAGTGCAGCAGCGTCTCGGCATCCACCTTGGCCCAATCCAGAGCCTTTGGTTGAGCGAGAGCAATCGATACGGCCCACAAAGCGACGAGAATCTTCACCATGGCTGTCAGGCTAGCAAATTGGGCCAGCGCACCGCCGCCTGCAAAAATAGTTCCGTGGCCCTGTCGAAATCAGAGCCTCCCGGCGTCGAGCATGTGTCCGGACTTCTCCGGAACCTAGAATCACTCCAAAGGACACCCAATCATGAAATACGCATTCCTCATCTACGGCAACGAAAATCAGATGGCCAATATGTCGCAGGACGACATGCACGCCCTCTACGCCAAGTACTCGGCCTACGGCAAGGAACTGGCCGAAGCCGGAGTCATCCGGGGCGGAGCGGAACTGAAACCCATCTCAACCGCCACTACCTTGCGCGTCCAAAACGGCAAAGTGCTGACGCTGGACGGCCCGTTCGCGGAAACCAAGGAACAGCTGGGCGGCTTCTACCTGGTGGAAGTCGAGAACCTGGAACAGGCGCTCGCGTGGGCGGCCAAGTGCCCCGGAGCGTCAGATGGTTGCGTCGAAGTCCGACCGCTCGGGATGGGCGCCTAGAACCATGCTGCTGGCGCGCATCGTCGAGGACGTGGTCCGCAGCGACGGTGCGCGCATGCTGGCCAGCCTGATCCGGTTGACCGGCGACTTCGACCGGGCCGAGGACGCCCTGCAGGAGGCTTACACCCGCGCGCTCACTATTTGGGCGCGCGATGGGTTGCCGGACCGGCCCGCCGCCTGGATCAACACTGTCTCCCGCCGGGCCGCGCTCGACACCCTTCGCCGTCAACGCAGCGTCCCGCTGGAGATCGAACCGGCGGCTCCCCCCAACGAGCCGGAGGCCGAAAACCCTTCCGGCGTCGAGGATGACCGCCTCCGCCTGCTGTTCACCTGTTGCCACCCGGCGCTTTCGCCCGAAGCCCGCACCGCCTTGGCGCTGCGCACGCTGGGCGGCCTGACCACACGCGAAATTGCCCGGGCCTTTGTGGAAGACCCCACCACCACGGCCCAACGATTGGTCCGCGCCAAGAAGAAGATCCGCGAGGCGGGCATCCCCTACGAGATCCCGGCCCGCGAAGCATTGCCGGAGCGCGTGGCGACGGTGCTCCAAGTCATCTATCTGATCTTCAATGAAGGCTACGCTGCCACCGAAGCGCCATCGTTGTTGCGGCCCGATCTTTGTGCGGAGGCGATCCGCCTTGCCCGATTGAGCGTAGAGCTACTGCCCGGCGAAGCCGAGGCGGGCGGTCTGTTGGCGCTGATGACGCTGACCCACGCCCGCCGCGACGCCCGCATGTCCCCGGAAGGTGAACTGGTTCCCCTCGAACTACAGGACCGTACTGCCTGGAGTGCTCCCGAAATCTCGTTGGGCGTGGTGGCGCTGGACCAGGCTCTCCAGTTGCGGCAACCAGGCCCGTACCAGATCCAAGCCGCGATTGCCGCGCTGCATGTGCGGGCACCGTCGGCAGCGGAAACCGACTGGCAACAGATCTCAGCGCTCTATGGCGCCCTCCTGCAATGGGCCCCGACGCCCGTCGTGGAGCTCAACGCCGCCGCCGCCTTGGCCATGGCCCTGGGTGTCGAGCACGGCCTGCGCTGGATCGAGAATCTGGAGCAACGCGGAGAATTGGCCGGTTATCACTTGCTGCCCGCCGCCAAGGCCGACCTGCTGCGCCGCGCCAACCGGAGCGATGAGGCCGCCATCGCCTACCAGGCCGCCTTGCAGTTGGTCCGCAACCCGGCCGAACGCCGGTACCTGGAACGCCGCCTCGCCGATTGCAGCGTCTAGCCGCGCCACTTGCGCCGCCGGTTGTCAGCCACCTTGGCCTCGCCGCCCGTGCCCGCAAATGCAAAGCCCCAGGCGATCACCACCAGAATCGGATTGCTGTGCCAGTAATACGTCGTGGCCAGAAAAGCCACCAGAAAATGGGGCGCAAAGATCCAACCCAAGATGGACAACAGTCCAAACGACGCCGCGGAAAAAAACAGCGTCGTGATGCGCGGGAAAAACGCGCACCCGATCAGAAACAGCCAACCATGTTGCTGCCAGAAATCCATAATTCCTGCCGGACCTCCATGTCCTCACACTATCACTCGCCACGCTCCGGCCTGCTTCGGCTGATGGCCTCACCTGACGAAAGATGAACAGGGCGTTTATCCTGGAAGACGATGAAGTTTCTCGTCTCCTTCGCATTGGCCGTGGCCACTCTCGCCGCGCAATCCAAATTTGAGTTCTGGCCGGGCACGCAGTATGACCCCGCCATTCCCACCATCAAGAAAGTTTTGGGCTTTGAGCCGGGCGAGCGCATCGCGTCACCCGCGCAGACCGTCCAGTACTTCAACGCCTTGTGCGCGGCCGTGCCAGGCAAGTGCAAAGTGGCGACCTACGGTGAGAGCTGGGAGAAGCGGCCGCTGATCGTGGTCACCATCGGCAACGATCAAAACCTGAAGCGCCTGCCCGAAATCCAGGCCTCCATGAAGAAGCTAGCCGACCCGCGCAAGACGCCCGAAGCAGAAGCCAAGCGGCTGATGGCCAACCTTCCGGCCGTCATCATGCTGGCCTATTCGGTCCACGGCAACGAGATCTCCACCACCGATTCCGCCATGCTGGCCGCCTATCACCTGCTGGCCGCCCGCGGCTCCAAGATGGTGGATGACATCCTGGCCAACACCCTGGTCCTGATCGACCCCATCCAGAACCCCGATGGCCGCAACCGCTTCGTCCATAACTTCGAAGTGGCCGAAGGACTGGAACCCAACATCCATGCCGTCTCGGCCGAGCACGACGAGCCCTGGCCCGGTGGCCGGTCCAACCACTACAACTTCGACATGAACCGCGACTGGTTCGCCCTGACGCAACCCGAGACCCGTGCGCGCATCAAGATGCTGCTCGATTGGTACCCGGTGGTCTTCGTCGACCTGCACGAAATGGGCGGCGAGAGCACCTATTACTTCGCTCCGGAAGCGGTGCCCTACAACCCGCACATCACCAAGAGCCAGCGCGAATCTCTCGACTGGTTCGGCAAGAACAATGCCAAACACTTTGACCAGTTCGGCTTCTCCTACTTCACGCGCGAAGTCTTCGACGCCTTCTACCCCGGCTACGGCGCCAGCTGGCCCATCTATTACGGCGGCATCGCCATGACGTATGAGAACGCCAGCGTCCGCGGCCTGCGCTACCAGAAGAACGACGGCACCATCATGGAGTATCCGCAGAGCGTACAGAAGCACTTCGTCGCTTCCATCTCGTCGGCCGAAGCTTCGGCGCAGAACCGGCTGAAGCTGCTCGAGAACTTCTACAACTACCGCAAGACGGCGATCGAAGAAGGGCAGAAGGACGAGACCAAAGCCTACGTGTTATCCCGCAAAGGCGACGTGGCCAACGTCGACAAGCTGGCCCACCTGCTGGCCGCGCAGGGCATCGAGATCGACCAGGCCAAGCAGGCCTTCGCCGCCGGTGGCCGGGACTTCCCGCAAGGCAGCTACCGCGTCTCCATGGCGCAACCCATGAAGCGCATGGCCCGCAACTACCTGGACGCGACCGTCGACATGGAAAAGGACTTCCTCGCCGAACAGGAACGCCGCCGCAAGCGCAAACTGCGCGATGAGATCTACGACGCCACGGCCTGGAACCTGCCCATGCAGTATGGCGTCGAAAGCGTCGCCCTGGGCTCCGTGCCCGCCGGACAGTTTGATCCGGTGGCGGCAGGCAAGATGACCCCCGGCAAGATCGAAGGTGGCAAAGCTGCCGTGGCCTACGTGATCCCGTGGGGCTCCACCGCCTCAGCTAAGCTGCTGGCGGGGATGCTGCGCGCCAACGTCAAAGTGCATTCCACTGACAAGGCCTTCACCCAGAACGGACGCAAATTCGGCGCCGGGACGTTGATCGTCCAAGTGAAGCAGAACGACGAGAAGACCATTCACGACACCATGGCCAAACTGGTGCCAGCCTCGGGAGCGGAAGTCATCGCCACCAATACGGGCTGGGTGGAAGATGGGGCCAACTTCGGGTCGAACAACGTCACCCTGGTAAAGAAGATCCAGATCGCCATGGCCTGGGATTCACCGGTGCAAGCCAACTCCGCCGGTCATGCCCGCTGGCTGATTGAGCGCCAGTACGGTTACCCGGTCACGATGATCCGCACCTCACGGTTGGGACTGGCCGATCTGACGAAATTTCATGTGCTGGTGATGCCGGAAGGGCAGTACGGTGGTGTGCTGGCCGGTGCCGCACCGCGCTTGAAGGCGTGGGTGCAGGCGGGCGGCACGATCGTCGGCCTGGGCTCAGCGCTCAACTTCTTGACCGATTCCCGCGTCGGCCTGCTCAGCATCCAGCAGGAATCGCTGGCTCGGGAAGGCGCCGCCGCTCCGGCCGCCCGTGGTGGTGCTGCTCCCGCAGCGGGTGTGGCCAGCGAAGGCGCCCCCGGCAAGATCATCGCCAAAGAGGAAGACTTCAACAAGGCCATTCAGGCGGACCGCGAAGCTCCCGATGACGTCGCGGGTGTGCTGGTCCGCGCCAAGGTGGACCAGGAGCATTGGCTCACCGCCGGTGTGGCCGACACGGTCCACGTGCTGGTCTCCGGCCGCACCATCTACTCGCCCATCAAGCTGGACAAGGGCATCAACGCTGCCTACTTCAAGGGCGCGGATGAGATCCTTGCCTCCGGCTACATGTGGGAAGAGAACCGCAAGCAGATGGCCTACAAGCCCTTTCTGGTGCTGGAACGCCAAGGTCGCGGCAACGTCATCGGCTTCACGGCGGACCCCAACTATCGCGGCTACATGGACGGTCTCAACCTGATGTTTCTGAATGCCGTCTTCCGCGGACCCGCCCACACTGGCGGCGGCGGTGGCGGCGGAGCGGAGCAATAGCCATGCGCCAGCTGATCTATGGTGCATTCCTCGCGGCTGGCCTTTCGGCGGCTGAACTCCAACGCGATATCGAGTTCGCCCAGGTTCCGGCCGCCGATGGTTCCAAGATCAGCTTGAAGCTGGATATCTCGACGCCCGAGGGCAAAGGCCCCTTCCCCACCGCCATCATCGTGCATGGTGGCGGCTGGGAAGGGGGCGATAAGGCCATCGAGTGGGTCCAGCCGCTGTTCAAACCGTTGAGCGATGCCGGCTTTGTCTGGATCTCGATCAACTACCGCCTCTCCCCACAAGCTCCCTACCCGTCCATGTACCAGGACGTCATGACGGCCATCCAATGGGTGGACGCCCACGCGAAGCAATACAAGGTAGACCGCAAGCGTCTCGCGCTGATCGGCGAATCAGCCGGCGGCCACCTAGTGGCGCTGGCCGGAACTCGCGGCAAAGGAGCCACGAAGGTGGCGGCCGTCGTCGATTTCTACGGCCCGCACGACCTCGTGAAACAGATCGCCGAACGCGACCAGGGCGACTACACCGCCATGGCCAAACGCATGTTCCGTAGCGCCCCCCAGCCAGACACCGAAGCCCGTCTGCGCGAAGCTTCGCCCATCCACTACGTCCACAAAGGCATGCCGCCGTTCCTGTTCATCCACGGCACCCTGGACAAGAGCGTTCCGTTCAATCAATCGCCGCTGATGTGCGACAAGATGAAGTCCTTGGGCGTGGCCTGCGAAGTGATCCCCATGGAAGGCGCCCCGCACGGCATGTCGAACTGGGAAAAGAACCCCGCCTGGACTACCTACAAGCAGCCGATGATTGCGTGGCTGAAAAAGACGCTACGGTAATTGTCCAGGCTCATAGCCGTGATCACCGCAGCGATCACAGCCCGTCGATCAGATGCCCGAGCTTTTCCTTCTTCACCCGCAAGTAGTCCCCGGCCTGATCACCCGCGTCGGTCTCGGCGGAGATGCGCTTCACGTGGATGCCTACTGCCTCGAGCGCTGCGATCTTCTCCGGATTGTTAGACATCAGGCGCACCTGCTTCAGCCCGAACCACTGGGCGATGGCGGCCGGTAGGCGGTAGTCGCGGAGGTCGACATCCAGACCCAATTGCAGATTGGCCTCCACCGTGTCTGCGCCCCCATCCTGCAAGGCGTAGGCGCGGATCTTGTTGACGATGCCGATGCCGCGGCCTTCTTTCATTTCGTACACGATGAGGCCCTTGCCTTCGGCGGCAATCTGCTCCATGGCCTGCTCCAATTGAGCGCGGCAATCGCAACGCAGGCTGTGGAAGACGTCACCGGTGAGGCACTGGGAATGGATGCGATACAGCGGGCAGTCGTCCGAATGCAGCTCGCCCATGACGAGCGCAACGGCTTCATCCAACTGGTGTTCTGCACGCTGTTCAAAAGCGTAAATTCGAAACTCGCCGAACCGGCTGGGCAGACGAGCCTCAGCGGCCATCTGCAAAGAGGAACTCATGGGGCTACCTTCAGTATAGGGCGCAACTGCACGTGAACTCTGAACAACAACTGATCGTCCTGCTGGTCCGGGTGGCGGTGGCCGCCTCCGTGGCGAGCGTCTTGTCGCGGCTGGGGCCGTTCTTGCGCATGCTGCTGCGGGAGCAACGCACGGCGGTGGAGCGCACCCAAATGGCTTTGTTCTACGGCGCCATCTTCGGTGCCGGCGTGGCTCTGCGCGTGTTGACGCCCGCCTACCAGGCCGTGGACATCGCCTTGGCTGGCGCGCTGATCGCGGGGCTGACAGCCGGATACTGGACGGGCCTGTTCTCCGGTGTCCTGATGTCCGTGCCAGCGATGTTTCATGGGGAATGGATGTCGATGCCGATGCTGGCGGGTTTCGGGTTGCTGGGCGGCCTGCTGCGCGACGTGGCGCCGGACCCGGAAGAGATCTGGCGGTTCTCGCCCTTCTTTGATCTGCTCGCTGGATACCGTGTCTTCCGCAAAGGGGCGGACCTCAAGCGCAGCGGCTTCCAGGTGTTGTTCGTGGGTTCCATTCTGTTTGCCGCGTTCATCTATGAGGCGGTCAGCAAGATCTTTGGACGGCGCGTACTGCAGGCCCTGGCACCGGGCGAAGGGCTGGAACTGTTGGCTGCTTATCTCACCGTGCTGGCCTGTGTCGCGGTGCCCTTGAAGATCTGGCAGTCGGCCCGCACGGAACGCATGCTGGAGGCCCAGAATCGTTTGTTGGTGGAGGCGCGACTGGCTGCCTTAACCAACCAGATCAACCCGCACTTCCTGTTCAACACGCTGAACTCCATCGCATCGCTGGTCCGCGTCAATCCGGAGCAGGCGCGCGGCGTCATCTACAAACTATCGAGCATCCTGCGGCGCCTGTTGCGCAAAGTAGAACCCATGGCCGTCCTGCGCGAAGAGCTCGCCTTCATCGACGACTATCTGGCCATCGAGCAAGTCCGCTTCGGCGAAAAACTCCGCTTCGTCAAAGACGTCGACGCCACGGTGCTGGACTACCCCGTCCCCAGCATGCTGCTGCAGCCAATTGTCGAGAACTCCATCAAACACGGCATCGCCAATCAGCTGGAGGGCGGGCGCATCGTCATCCGGGCGCGGGTGATCGAAGGACTGCTGCGCGTCGTCATCGAGGATGATGGCGCCGGCATGACCGATGAGCGGCTGGCCCAACTGCTGGGCAGCGGCGTCGGCGTCTCCAACGTCAACGAACGCCTTCGCGTGATCTACGGCGACTCCTACCGGCTTAGCGTCGAGAGCCAGCCGGGGCAAGGGACGCGGACGGAGATCGATCTGCCGGTTTCCTCACCCACAACACCGCGCGCGGATCGCGATCGAGAACTTGCCACTCTGGCCGCTCGGCCAAAAGCGCGCTAAGGGGTGTGTCGGGCGGCAGCAGCATGCTGTCGAACCGGTAGCGCTCGATGATCTGTTTCCAGTCGGGCAGGCCGTTCATCAAGTGGATAAACTCGTTGCCAATCTTCGGCCCAAAGTAGTTGTGCCGCGCATCCATAAAGACCTGCTGCCGCGGCCCATCGGCACCCGGTGAGTAGTTGCGGTAGATCAGATAGTCCGCCCACTGGTCGCTCGTAAACACGCGCGATTGTTCCAGGTGCGCCGCATGCTTGTCCACCAGCTTCACCGGGAACAAGTCTTCTGGAAACTGCTGCGGCCAGGCCATACCGGGCACGACCGCGATGAATACCGCGAAGGCCGCGGTCCACGGTGTCATCACGCGGAAGTCGAATTCGGGCAAGGGTGCCCTAAACCAGCGTGAGATCTCTTCGGCCACCAGCGGCATGATGACCACCATGAAGATGGTGGTGTGGCGGACGCTGGTCAACGCCAGATAGCTGAACATCAACACCAGCAGCACATCCACATAACGCTTCCGCGTCAGCCACAATCCCGCGCAACCCAGGGCGACAAACAATAGCAGCATGAAGCACAGCATCGGCTCGGCTCGAAAGCTGGGGCTCTTGAACTCATCCACAAACCGGATCACCCAATCGGAGCGCAGGTACTCGATCACGTGCGCATGCAGCTTCCATCCATAAGGGTTGGCCAGCGCCGCCCCGGCTGATGCCGCACCCAGCCACGTATAGCGGCGCGACTCGAGCGTCAAGATGGCGAAGTAGGGAAACAAAATGAAGAACCCGCCATGCAGGTTGGCCCATAGCGCCACCACCGGCAGGATTAACCAAAGGCGTTTGGAGTGCTGCCGCCGGTCCGCCTCCACAATCCAACTCACCAGCCCCAGCAGCAACAGCGTAAAGATGTGCGGCCGCGCCAGGAAGTGGATGTTCAGCGCATTGGTGGCCACCAGCGTCAGCAGCAGAACCACCCAACCTTGCGCCCCACGCCAAGCCGCATGCAAGGCGATCACCGCCGGCACCGCCGCCAACACCAGCCCACACAGCAACACCATGCCCTTCAGCCCGGCCAGCGAATGGGCAATCGAGAAGATCACACCCGCCAGCCACTCATACGCCAGCCACTCGCCGTGAGGTTTTGAGAAGCCGAACAGATCGTGCGTCGGGACGCGGCCATTCTCCAACACCCAATCTCCGATCCGGAGATGGACGCCGGCATCACCATCCATCAACAGGCGGGTCCAACCGCCTTCGCCCGCGGCAAAGCACCACCCGAGAATCGCCAAAAACAGCAAATCCGCGTGGGTCGGCATACGGAGCCAACTGGGGCGCACGGCTGGGACGGCAGGGTTCACCCCTAGCTCATCGGCTCATTCGGCGTTATAGTGACGACGAAGGAGAATTCGCCATGTCGCCTGATCCTGTCGATGGCCGCACACCGAATGCCCAACCGCTCAGCCGCCGCCACGTACTGGCCGCTGCCCCTCTGTTGATTCCGCGCTCCGCCTTTGGAGCCAATGACCGTGTCACCTACGGCTTGATCGCCGCCGGCGGCCGGGGCCGTTACCTGAACCGCAACTTCCAGAAGCTGGGCGCCCAGTGCGCCGCCATTGCGGAGGTATACGAACCCAATACCGCCGAGGCTTTAAAGGAAGCGCCGCAGGCGAAAACCTACGTCGAATACCGCCGCTTGCTGGAAGACAAGTCACTTGACGCCGTCGTGATCGCCTCGCCCGATCACCACCATGCGCCCATGCTGATGGAAGCACTCAGCGCAGGCAAGGACGTCTATCTCGAAAAGCCGCTCTCGCATTCGCTCGAACAAAGCCGGCAGATGATCAAGGCCGTCCGTGGCTCCAACCGCATTGTCCAGATCGGCATGCAGCGCCGCAGTGCGGAGGCGATTCACAAGGCCAAAAAGCTGGTGGACGATGGACTGCTGGGGCGCATCACGATGGTCAAGCCGCAGTGGAACTGGAACATCGCCAAGCCGCTCGACAATTCGCCGCTGGCGGGCAAGCTCGATTGGGACCGCTTTCTCGGCTCCGCCGCAAAGCGCCCGCTTGAGCCGATGCGATTCCGCCGCTGGCGCTATTTCCAGGACTACGCGGGAGGCAATATGACCGACCAGGGCACGCACCTGATGGACGTCGTCCAATGGTTCATGAAGTCAGGACCACCGCGCTCCGCCATCGCCCAGGGCTATGTGGCCAAGATGACGGGCGCCGAGCACCCGGATGTCTTTTCGGCCATCTTCGAATACCCGGAGTTCATGGTCACCTGGACTTTGAACTACGACAACGCCTTCCAAAACGGCTGGTCGATCACCTTCCAAGGCGACAAAGCCACCATGATTCTCGATGAGTACGGTTACCGCGTCTGGGAAGAGCCCTGGAAGCCGAATGCCGCGCCGACTATGGAAGAAAAGGCGCCGGTCCCGATCGAGTCGCATATTCAGAACTTTTTGGATTGCACGAAATCCCGAAACCAGCCGAACTGTACAGTAGAGATTGCGGCGCAGGCCGTTGCCGGGCCGCATTTGGCCAACCTGGCCCTGTTCGGCCACCGGCAAGTTCGATTGAAGGACGACGGCTTCAGCACCGCCACCGACTAGGGTGGCGCTGAACCGTATTCAGGCAAACAGCCCCGAGAAATAGGGCCACCACCGAATATCTATCAATCCCATCCGGCCGTAAGCTTAGTTCATCGGACACTTCCTGTAGGAGGGGAGACAAAGATGAAAAAAGTGACGAACCTGGTTTGGGCCGTGCGTATCTGGAGGGATACTCGGGGTCAGGATTTGATTGAATATGCGCTGATGGCTGGTTTTGTGGCGGTGGCGGCCGGGGCAATCATGCCCAACGTGGCCACCAGCATCAGCACCATCTTCAGCAAAGTCTCGAACACGTTATCGACTGCGGCAACCACCGGTTCTTAAGTCGCTCGCCGAGACATGATTGAGACTGAATGGGCGGACCCACCGAGGTCCGCCCGTTACCTTGTTTGGATAGAGTTTTGGACAGAGTCGGGCTGCTTACCGGGTCCCATGATGGCTACTTTACTAGACTTGATATGTCGCTCCATGGCGCGGTTGGGGCGTAACCGGCGCGGGCAGGATCTATTGGAGTATGCCCTGATCGCCGGCCTGATCGCCTTAGCTGCGGGCGCACTGATGCCGGGCGTCGCGACCAGCATCTCCACCATTCATTCGCGCGTAGCCAGCCAAGCCAATCGCATCGCATCCTTCTAACGCTGTTGGTTCCGGACACCGCGCGAATCACCTCATTCGCCATCCGGCTGTGCCGCCCGCTACACTAACGCCCATGTGGCGTGTCCTACTTTGTTCGCTTTCCCTCGCAGCCCTGGCGGCTGATTTCTCGGTTGCTGTCGCCCCTGCCCGTCATCAACAATCGCTCGACGGACGGCTGCTGGTGATGCTCTCCACCGATCCCAAGGCCGAACCACGCTTCCAGATGAACGACGGCCCCACCACGCAACTAATCTTTGGCGTCGATGTCGAAAACTGGAAGCCCGGCACGGCGCAAGCAGTTGATGCTAAGTCCCAAGGCTGGCCGATCGGCCTCGATCAGGTGAAGCCCGGTGAGTACTTCGTCCAGGCGCTGCTGCACAAGTACGAGACGTTCCGCCGCGCCGATGGACACACCGTGAAGCTGCCCATGGATCGCGGCGAAGGCCAGCAATGGAACCGCGCCCCGGGCAACCTTTTTTCGAAGCCGGTGAAGATGACGGTCAGCGCCAAGGGCCGCCTCAAGCTGGAACTCACCGAAGAGATCCCGCCCATCGCTGAACCCAAAGACTCAAAGTACATCAAGCACCTCAAGATCCAAAGCCAGATGCTCACCAAATTCTGGGGCCGCCCCATGCACCTGGGGGCGCACGTGCTGCTGCCGGAAGGCTTTGACCAGCACCCGGAGGCGCGGTATCCGGTGGTGATCTTCCACGGCCACTTCCCGGCTGATTTTGAGGGCTTCCGCGCGGAGCCGCCCGATCCGAACCTGAAGGCTGACTACAGCGAGCGCTTCAAGCTGGAAGGCTACAACCGCATCCAGCAGCAGGAAGCGCACGACTTCTACAAGAAGTGGACCGGCCCCAACTTTCCGCGCATGATCATCGTCCAGATCCAGCACGCCAACCCCTACTACGACGACAGCTACGCGGTGAACTCACAAAATCTGGGCCCCTACGGCGACGCCATCATGAAGGAGCTGCTGCCCGAGATCGAGAAGCGCTACCGAGGCATCGGCCAAGGCTGGGCGCGCTTCACCTATGGTGGCTCCACCGGCGGTTGGGAGGCGCTGGCCGTGCAGGTGCTCTACCCCGATGAGTTCAACGGTACCTTTGCCGCCTGCCCGGACCCGATCGATTTCCGCGCCTACACCACCATCGATCTTTATGGCGACAAGAACGCCTACTTCACCGAAGGCCCGCACAAACGTGTCGCCCGGCCCGGCCGGCGCAACTACCTGGGCCACGTCAGCGCCACCGTCCAGGACATGAACCTGTTTGAGCTGGTGCTCGGCACCAGGAGCCGCAGCGGCCAGCAGTACGACATCTGGGAAGCGGTTTATTCGCCCGTCGGCCCCGACGGCTACCCGCAGCGCATCTTCGACAAGTCCACCGGCACCATCAACGCGGAGGTGGCCAAGTTCTGGCGCGATAACTACGACCTCCGCCACATCCTGGAGCGCGACTGGGCGACGCTCGGCCCCAAAGTCCGCGGCAAGATCCATCTCTATTGCGGCGACATGGACAACTTCTACTTGAACAACGCCGTCTACCTGATGGAAGGCTTCTTGAAGAAGACGGCCAACCCGCCCGCCGAGGCCATCGTGGCCTACGGCGACCGCTTTGAGCACTGCTGGAACGGCGACCCCACCCAGCCCAACGCGATCTCCCGCCTGCGCTACAACACGATGTACGTCGACGAGATGCTGAAGCGCATGGAAGCCAGCCACCCGCCGGGGGCGGACCTGAAGAGCTGGCGCTACTAGACAGCCACCCCGGGGGCCTACTCCGTCCGCAGCGCGCGCAGCGGATCGATGCGCGAAGCTCGCCACGCCGGGATCAGCGTGGCCCCCAGCACGGAGGCACCCAGAACGACGAGCGCCGCGCCATAGAGCGCCACGTTCATCGGCTGCACTTCGGCGATCAGTGATCGCAGGGCGTTGGCCGCCACCGCCGAGATGACGAGCCCTGGCACCAGACCCCACATCAGAATCCGTACCCCTTGCCGCAGCACCAGCATCAGCAGCGCTTGCGCATCCGCCCCCAGCGCGGCCCGTATGCCGAACTCCTTGGTCCGTTGGGCCACGGCGAACGCCACCACGGCATAGACACCAAATGCCGCCAGCACCAACGCCAAGCCGCCAAAGCCCGCCAGCAGAATGGCCGTCAGGCGGTATGGGACATAGGCTTCATTCATCCGGTCGTCCATCGACTTGATGTTGGACAACGGCTGGGCGCGGTCCAGCTCCGCCGTGATCGACCGGACCATCTGGGCCGCGTTGTACGGGTCGCCCGTCGTCCGCAGCGCCAGCATGGCCGCGCTGGATGGATTCTGCGCGAAGGGAACATAAAGTTGCTGCTCAGACCGCGGCTGAGTGCTGAAGTTGCGTACGTCGGGCAGGATGCCCACAATCTCCACCACCCGGTCACGCAGACGGCCTAGTTTCAGTCGCCGGCCGATGGGGTCCTCGCCCGCAAAGGTCTCTCTTGCCAAAGTCTCGCTGATCAAAGCCACGGGCGGCGAATCAGCCGTGTCCCGGTCCGTAAAGGCGCGTCCCCGCCGCACGGGAATGTTGAGCGTGGCCGTAAAGCCCGGGCTGATGGCGTTGAAGCGCGCAATGGGCCGGCGGTTGGCGCCAATCACGGGCCGGTCCAGGCGTTCAAAGCTCGATTGCCCGCTGTCCTGGAAGGGGATGAACTGGCTGATCGAGGCGTTTGCGCCCAATCGCGCCGCCAGTGTCTCAAAGTACTCCCGGCGTTGCCGCGCACCAGCATAGCGGCGCTCATCGAGCGAAACCTGGAACGACAGAACATTGTTCGGCTGGAATCCCTGCGGCATCTCCCACAAAGACCGGAAGCTCAGCACCATCACGCCCGCATCCACCACCAACACCGTCGCCATCAGCACCTGCGCCACCGCGAACGCCCCGCGCATCCGCTGGCCGCTGCGCGTGGTGGAGCTGGCCGACCCGGACTCCTTCAGCACCAGCGCCAGATTCGCGCGCGCCCCTTCCAGCGCCGGCACCAGGCCAAAAATCGCGCCGGCCACCAGTGCCAGCCCAAAGCTGAAGGCCCAAGCCATCCAACTGAAGCTGATCACCCCGTAGTTGGGCAGATAGCCCCGGTTCTCAAAGGGGATCATCCGCCACAACCAGTCCACCAGCCACAGACCCAGCACGCTGCCCAGGACGGCCGCCAAGCCAAACAAGACCAGCGTTTCAAACAGCGCCTGCGCAATCAGCCGGCCCCGGCTGGCCCCCAATGACATCTGTACCGCCGCCTGCCGCTGCCGGCCCAGCGCCCGAACCAGCAGCAGATTGCCGACATTGGTGCAGGCCACCAGCAGCAAACCCAAGGTGACCAGGAAGATCGCCAGGATGATCGAATCCCCCGTATGCCTGCCTTGCTCCTGCTTCAGCGTGATCTGCTGCACGCCCAGTCCCGCATGAGTAGTGGGGAACCGATCGATCAGCATCTTCATCGCCGAGTCCAGTTCCTGCTGCGACTGGCGGAGCGTCGGGCCATCCTTCACCCTCCCCAGCACGTTGTAGAACCGGTCCTGCCGCCGGGCCACCTGCGTATCGGTGGGTGCCAGCGGCACCCAGATGTTCGCCCGCCCGGCTAGCGGAAAGTGGAACGCTTCGGGCAGGACGCCCACCAGCGTGTAGATTTCCCCACTCAGCCGCAGCGTCGATCCCACTACATTCGCGCGACCATTCAGCCGCCCTTGCCAAAAGCCATAGCTCACCACGGCCACACGATCGGCGCCCGGCACTTCCTCGCCCGGGTCGAAGCCGCGCCCCAGTTCCATGCGCGTGCCCAGGGTCGGGAAAAAACTGGCCGATACCCGCGTGCCTTCCACCCGCTCTGCCTGTTGATCGCCTTCCAGCGTGAACGAATCCCACACCCAGGCCGACAGCGTGGCAAACGCCCGCGTCCCAGCGGCCCAGTCGCGGAGATCGCCCAGAGAGACATTCATCTCCGTGCCGCTATGCTTTTCGATCGTCCGCAGTACCACCAGCCGCTCCGGCGCGGGATAGGCAAATGGCCGGATGATCCAGGTATCGATGCAGGAGAACATGGCCGCCGCCCCACCGATACCCACGGCCAGCATCAGGATCGCCACGGCCGAAAATCCCGGGCGCTTCCGCAACGCCCGCAATGAGTAGCGAAGGTCGGTGAACATGCATGACATCAATACAGTTTTAGGGCCATTCAAACTGTTGATTCCAGGAGGCCGCAGTCTTGCCCTGGCGTCCGTTCGCCGGACCAGGTGTCCATTTGCGGACACCCGCCCGGCATCGCCCAACCCTCGACACTGGGGCCAGCAGGGGCGAAAACCGCCATCTGCCAGATGCCGACCGGCCGGCCGCCAGCTAGCGTTTACCCCAAGCCCGGCAGTCCGCCCAGGGGTTTCGCCAACCGCACGCCGCGCTCAATGGCCTGCGCCACGGCCATCCCCGCCGCCACGCCCAACGCATTCACATCCACCACTCGATCGCCCAGCGACAGTGCGATGATCAGGTCGCCATCGTAGGCTGTGTGAACGGGCGAGATCGTGCGCACCATCCCGTGCTGCCCCAGTTGAGCCAGCTTGGTGGCCTCCACCTTGGACAGGCGAGCATTGGTGGCCACCACCACCAGCGTCGTGTTCGACAGCGGCGGCGGCGCACCGTCACCCCGCAGCAGAGCCTCCGCCGTCCCGCTGAACTTGTTCGACGTCGCTGACTCGCGGGCTCCGGCCAGAACCAGGCCGGTCTTCGGGTCCAGCACATCGCCAAAGGCATTCACTACAGCCAAGGCCGACACCATCACGCCTGCCCAGCGTCCCGTCAGGTTCACGGTCGCCGAGCCGATGCCGGACTTCATGGCCCGCTCCATGCCGAACAGCTTGCCCACGGTCGCGCCCAGGCCTGCGCCGATGTTGCCTTCCACCACGGCCTCGGATGTCGCCGCCGCCGCCGCCGCTAGCCCCATCTCGCGCGTCGGGCGGGCCCCCTTTTTGCCGAACGCCAAGTCATACAAGATCGCTGAAGGCACCAGCGGAACACGGCCCCCGCGCGTCTGGACACCAATGCCCTTCTGCTCTAGGAAGCGCCGCACGCCGGAGGCGGCTTCCAGTCCAAACGCGCTGCCGCCGGCCAGACACACGGCATGGACGCGCTGTGTGCTGTGCAGCGGCGACAGCACATCCATCTCCTGCGTCCCCGTGGCGGAGCCGCGAATATCGACACCACCCACCGCTCCGCTTTCGCACAAAATCACGGTGCAGCCGGTGAATCCATCGAAGTCCGAGGCATGGCCTACCCTAATGCCGGCAATGTCGGTCAGACCCATCACGCCTCGAATGGTAGCATCGAGTTTCGGGGAAACCATTGCTCGACCTACTGAAGCCATCCTTCCTGGAGTTTCAGGAGTTCTTTTACCTGGCCGGCCGGGCGCTAAAGAACCTCTTCCGGAAGCCCCATTACTGGGACGACGTCCTATTGCAGATGGACGTTATCGGCGTGGGCAGCTTGCCGATTGTGTCCTTGATCGGGGCGTTCAGCGGCATTGTGATGGCGCTCCAGATGTCGCGCGCCGTCGCGCAGTACGGTGCTTCCAGTCAAACCGGAACCTTTGTGGCGATCGTGCTGGTCCGTGAATTGGGCCCGGTGCTGACGGCCCTGCTGGTGGCCGGACGCAATGCCTCGGGCATCGCCAGCGAAATCGGCTCAATGAAAGTAACTGAGCAGATCGACGCCATGCGCGCGCTGGGCACCGATCCGACACAGAAACTGGTGACGCCCCGGATGCTGGCGTTGGCCGTCGTGCTGCCGCTGCTGACCATCATTGCGGACTTTGTCGGCCTCTGCGGCGGCTTCCTGATCGGCAAGTTCCGCCTGAATATTTCGGCGGCGCAATACTGGAATAGCGCCCAGCAGGCACTGGTGTGGAACGATGTCGCGCAAGGGCTGTTGAAGCCGTTTCTGTTCTCCTTCGTGATTTCGCTGGTCGGGTGCTTTTATGGCATGCGGACCACTGGCGGCACGCAGGGCGTTGGCCGTTCCACCACGGAAGCCGTGGTCGTTTCCTCCGTCTGGGTGTTCATCCTGGACGTGTTTATCACGCAGATCTTTGTGAACATGTAGCGGCCGCCGCAATTCTCCATGCCGGACCCTTCCGCCACTCACGATTCCGTCGTTGTCTTCGAAGACGTATCGCTGCATTTCGGCGAAACGGTGGCGCTCGATCAAGTCAGCTTCCGCATTGACCGTGGCCAGACCTGGGTGTTTCTCGGCGAGGCGGGCAGCGGCAAGACGCAGTTGTGCAAAGTGATGATGGGGCTGGTGCGGCCCGACTCCGGCCGGGTCACCATCTTTGGTGAGGAGATCACTTCCAAGGGCGAGCGGGATATGTTCGCCATCCGGTCCAAGATCGGCATGCTGTTTCAGGAGAGCGCCCTGTTTGACTCGATGACCATCGAGGAGAACGTGGCTTACCCACTAGAGAACCAACCGGTGCGCCACTGCGGCCGGGAACAAATTCACGACCGCGTCGTCGAAGCACTGCGGTTTGTCGAACTGGAAAAGACGCTCGACAAAGTCCCCAGTGAACTGTCCGGCGGCATGCGGCGCCGCGTCGGGATTGCGCGTGCCACGGTGACGGCGCCGCCGCTGGCCATCTACGATTCGCCCACGGCGGGTCTGGACCCGATCACCGCCAACAACATCATGGCCTTCATCGCCAAGCAGCGAGACCTGAAAGGCACCACCAGCATCATCGTCAGCCATCGCTATCAGGATGGTGTGCTGATGGCCAACTACTACTACGACGAAGCGCAGGGCCGCCTGGTCGCGGCTACCGGTGACCGTCTGGCCGCCGTCGACACCACTTTCGTCGTGATGCGCGATGGGCGCATCGTTTTTCTGGGACCGCAAACGGAGCTGGAAGCTTCCACCGATCCCTATGTGTCAAAATTTGGGAGACGCTGACCGAATGCTCTTGAGCCCGTCAGCGATTGCGCGAGGAGACGCCAGCAAAGCCAGTGCCATCCCCGAATAAGATCAAGTGGGCCCAAATTCGCGTCGGCGTCATGATGGCTGCCGCTCTGGTCGTCATGGCCGTGTTGGTTTTCTACATGACGAGTAACCGGAGCCTGTTCTCCACCGACGAGGTGATTTACAGCTATCTCGATTCGGCCCCCGGTGTCGTCAAGGGAGCCCCGGTGCGTCTGAATGGCTTGACGGTGGGCAACGTACGCGGCATCGACTTTGCCCCCAACCCCAAACCCGGCCGCGCCATTCGCGTCGAGATGAATATCTTCGAACGCTACACGAAGTTGATTCCTTCCGATTCCAAGATCGCGGTGGGATCGGAAAATCTGCTGGGTTCGCGGCTGATCGATATCGCCCGCGGCAGCAGCCCCACACCCGTGGCCGCCGGCGCGGAACTGAAAAGCGATTCCACCACGGAGCTGGAGGACCTGTTCAAGCAAGGCACCACCACCCTGGCGGCGGCCGAACTGATCCTGAAACGCCTGGAAGCCATCGTCGGCCAGATCGAACTGGGCAAAGGCTCCATTGGCCGCCTGCTGAAGGATGAAGATCTCTACAACCGGGTGAACTCGATTGCCGGTGAGGCAGACCGGATGGTGAAGGCCATCAACAGCGGCAAGGGCACCATGGGCCGGCTGCTCTACGACGAGGAACTCTACACCGATGTCCGCAAGACACTGGCTCGCGTGGATTCGATCGCCGAAGGCATGCAGACCGGACAGGGTACGGCCGGCAAGCTGCTGAAGGATCCCGCACTCTACGACGAAGCCCGCAAGACCATCGTCGAAATGCGCACGCTGATCGCGGACCTGAACGCGGGCAAGGGTACGGCCGGCAAGCTGCTGAAGGATGAAGCGCTGCATCAACGGCTGAATGCTTCGCTGGACAAGTTGAACACCATGGTAGACAACCTGAACGCGGGCAAGGGCACGCTGGGCCAGTTGCTGGTGAACCAGCAGCTCTATGAGAACCTGAACGGCACCACGGCGGAGATGAAGGGCCTGATGAAGGACTTCCGCGCCAACCCCAAAAAGTTCCTGCGCATCAAGCTCGGGTTGTTCTAGCGTTGCGGCAACTGGTGGTCAATGCCGATGACTTCGGCTTCACGCGGGATACCAATGACGGCATCATCGCCGCCCATCGCGACGGCATTCTGACGGCCACTACGCTGATGGCCAACGGTGCGGCGTTCGGCCATGCAGTGGAGCTGGCGCACTCGCACCCTACCCTCGATGTCGGCTGCCACCTGGTGCTGGTGGGCGGTCCCGGCCAGCCTGGGTCGGTGAGCGATTTGCTGGTGGCGCTCACGCGCGGGCAGATAGACCCTTACCGGGTACTGCGCGCGCAAATCGAAAAGATCGTCGCCGCCGGCATCGCGCCGCGGCACCTTGATACGCACAAGCACACGCATCTGTGGCCGCCTGTTCTGAAGGCCGTGGCCAGGCTCAGCCAGGAATTTCAGATTCCCTGGGTCCGCCGTCCTTTCGACTTCCCCTTAAGCATCCGCCCCGTTCCCTGGACCCGCCGCTTGATGAGTGCTGCGTTGGGCGGCCTGCGTCCCTGGTTCCACCGCGTGCTATCCCAGCACGGCTGCCGGACCACGGATCACTTTGCCGGCTTCGAGATCACGGGCGCTTTTGTGGCGGATGATCTGGTGAAGCTGATCGCCGCGCTTCCGGAAGGGTCCACTGAGTTCATGTGCCACCCCGGTTATCTGCGCGACGAGTTGCGGCAGGCCCGCACGCGGCTGAAGGAAAGCCGGGAGCAGGAGCTACAAGCTCTCATCCACCCCAGCGTCCGCGAAGCCCTCACCCGCCACGGCGTGCGGCTGGTTGGCTACCGCGATCTGTAGGTCCGGCGTGCGCAACACAAACTCGGCACCCGGCCCGGGGATGCGGTTGCCCGCTTGAACTGTTCCGCCATGCTGGCTGACAATCGATTCCACGATCGACAGGCCCAACCCCGAATGGGCGTGCCGCGTCGAAAAGCCCGGTGTGAAAAGCCGGTCCAGAATATCCGCCGGGATGCCCGGCCCGCTGTCCCGAACCACAATCTCAATCCCACCCGGAGACCGCGAAGCCAGCACCTCCACGTCGCCTCCCTGCGGCATGGCGTGCGCCGCATTCAGGAACAGGTTCACCAGCACGCGCTCCCAGGCACCGGGCCGCCCGGCCAGGCGGATGCCCGGCTCAATGTGGCAGTGGAACTCCAGCGGCGCATGCTGCCCGGTCAATTGGAAGTCGTGGATCGACTGGATGGCGTTGTCGAGAATCAGCTCAAAGTCGAACGACCGGGCCGATTCCCGAAAACTCTCGGTGATGCGGCGGCCTTGTTCGCTGGCGCGCTCAATGGTGGCCGCCAGCTTGGCCCAACGCTCGTCGCCGGCCAGCAAATCGGCGGCTTCACCCAGAGTCTCAAAGACGTTCCGCAGATCGTGGACTAAGCCCGCCAGGGTCAGATCGGAGAGATTGCTGTTGGCGTGCTCGCCCGGGGCGCTCATGACGGTTGCGAAAGGCGGCTCAGGTGACTGTAGAACTCCGGGAAGGACACGGAGGCCGCTTGCGCTTCCTCGATCATCGAGGGCTGATCAGCAATCAGTGAGGCGACGCTAAAGGCCATGGCGATGCGATGGTCACCAAACGAATCAAACGTCGACGCGCGGAACGTCTGGCCGCCCGGCACGGTGAACCCGTCGGGCCGCGTCTCAATCTCCACTCCAGCGCGGCGCATGTTCTCCTCGATGGTGGCGATCCGGTCCGTCTCCTTGATGCGCAGTTCGGAGGCGTCACTCACGATCAACCCGCCGCCAGCCGCACCCAGAATCGACAGCACCGGGATCTCGTCAATCAGCGCCGCGGTCAACGCTCCACTGATGTTGCCGGCAGTGGTTGGCGAATAGCGCACTTCCAGGTCGCCCACCAGCTCGCCGGAAACCTGGCCGTACTTCAGGATCTTGATGTTGGCGCCGAGACCCACCAGATAATCGAGCAGCGCCGTGCGGGTCGGGTTCAGGCCCACGCCCTCGATCACCACGCTGGAACCGGGAATCAGCAGCGCGCCCACCAGCAAGAAGGCGGCCGACGACAAGTCACCCGGCACATGAAACTCCCGGCCCACCAAGCGCGGCCGCCCCACGATCGAGATCGCCCCGGGAGTGCTGGTCACTTCCGCTCCGAACTCGCGCAGTCCCATTTCGCCGTGGTCGCGCGTGACAATCGCCTCGCGCACCGTTGTGACGCCCTCGGCATAGAGGCCGGCGAACAACACGCACGTCTTCACCTGGGCGCTGGCCACCGGCGGCGTAAAGTCGATCGGCTTCAGCGGACGTGCTCCGTGAACGGTGAGCGGCGGAAACTTTCCATCCCGCGCCTCGACGCGCGCGCCCATCTGGGCCAAAGGGGCCATGATGCGCGCCATCGGGCGGCGGCTGAGCGACTCATCACCGAAAATCTCGGTGGCAAAAGGCTGCCCGGCCAAAATGCCCGACAGCATCCGGATCGTCGAACCGGAATTGCCCGCATCCAGCGGGCCGGCGGCGGGGCGCAGACCGTCCAGGCCGACGCCCTCCACCGTGATCTCAGTGCCGTTCTTGGTGACCCCCGCGCCCAGCGCCTCCATGCAGCCCAGCGTTGAATGACAGTCAGCGCCGGTGGAGAAGTTGTGCAGCACGGAGCGGCCTTCCGCAATCGCGGACAGCATGGCGGAACGGTGGGAAATGGACTTGTCGCCCGGTAGCCGTACACGGCCAGTAAAACACTTCGCGGGCAAGATCTGTTTTTGCATGGGAACCCCTAGTTTAGCGATTCCAGGTCGGAATTGCCGTAACCCGCACTGGTCTCCACATCTCCTCCCGGCCCCACTTACGCAAATACGGGACAATAGCCAGCAGGGGTGCGGCTTTGTTGACAGGGTTTTGGAACAAGTTGGCGGGCGCGGCATTCTGGGGCTTGGCCGTCTGCGGGCAGGGCCTGGACCTGCGCGGCTTCGACCGTGCCCTCACCGGCCTGTCGGAGAAGATCTCGCCCGCCGTGGTGCAGGTGCTCAGTGACGCCTACAGCCCCTTGTCCGAGGAGCGCGGCGCACCGGCGGCCTATGAGCAGAGCTTCGGGTCCGGCATCATCCTCTCCGCCGATGGCTACATCGTCACCAACGCCCACGTGGTGAAAGGTGCCACGCGGATCAACGTCGTGCTGGCCACCGCTGAGCCCCGTCCGGCCCGCGGCAGCATCCTGCGTCCCAAAGGCCGCAGCGTCGCGGCGCGCCTGGTGGGTCTAGATCGCGAAACAGACCTGGCGGTACTGAAGATCGACCAGAAGAATTTGCCGCACTTGAGGCTGGGCGATTCGGACCGCATTCGCCAAGGCCAACTGGTGCTCGCCTTCGGCAGCCCGTTCGGTTTGCAGAACTCTATGTCGATGGGCATCGTCAGCGCCGTGGCGCGGCAGCTGGAAGCCGACGATCCGATGATCTACATCCAGTCCGATGTATCCATCAATCCGGGCAATTCGGGCGGACCGATGGTGGATGTGGAAGGCGCGGTGATCGGCGTCAACACGATGATCATCTCGGAATCCGGTGGCTCCGACGGCGTGGGCTTGGCCGTACCGGCCAACATCGTCAAGTCCGTCACCGATCAGATCATCCAGAACGGTGTCGTGCGCCGCGGAGAGATCGGGATTGAGCCGCAAACAATCACCGAGACGATGGCGGAGGCCCTGGGGCTGGCCCGGAATTCCGGCGTCGTGCTGGGCGATGTCACTCCCGATGGTCCGGCGGACCGCGCGGGGCTGCGCGTGGGCGACATCGTGATCAGCCTGAATGGCCGGGCGATGGAGAATGCCCGGCAGTTGCAGGTGAACCTCTATTCGCAGGCCTTGGGATCAGCCGTGACGGTGGAGTTGCTCCGCGGCAAAGATGAGCTAAAGCATTCCGTCACCGTGGCCGAGCGGCCCAATGACCCGGACCGCTTTGCGGCCTTGGTGAACCGCGAAGTGGCCACCATCGACAAGATCGGCATCATGGGTCTGGAGATCGGCCCCAAGGTGCGTGAACTGTTGCCTTCAACGCGCCAGGCTCGCGGCATCCTGGTGGCCAACGTCCTGGCGGCGGCGGGGCGCAACTCAGGGTTGCTGGAAACGGGCGATATCATCTATGCAGTGAACCGCAAGCCGGTGGGGACGCTGGATGAAATCAAGGCGGCCCTGGCCCCGGCCAAACCCGGCGATGCGGTAATCCTGCAAGTGGAGCGGAGCGAGAAGCTGCGGTATGTCGAAGTTACGGTGGACTAATCTGAGCCCGGTGTCGGGCGTACTGTTGGCAGCGGCGGCGTGTGCGCAATCGCCGGTGGAGTTCAATCGCGACGTCCGCCCCATCCTTTCCGACAAATGCTTCCAGTGCCACGGACCCGACGCCAAGACCAAGAACATCCCCCTGCGGCTCGACGTTGAGGCCGAAGCCAAGGCCAAAGCGATCGTCCCCGGACAGCCAGAGCAAAGCGAACTGATCCGCCGCATCACCTCTGACAGCAAGGCCAAACGCATGCCGCCGGTCTATACGGGGCACACTGTGTCGGCCACCGAAGTAGCCACCCTGCGTCAGTGGATTGCGGAAGGCGCCGCCTGGCAGGCCCACTGGTCTTTCATCCCACCGCGCAAGGCGGCCGTGCCCACCGGCACCGATCCGATTGACCACTTCATCCGCGCCCGGCTGGCTAAACAGAGCTTGAAACCTGCGCCCGAAGCGGCGCGCGAAACGCTGCTGCGCCGCTTGAATCTCGACCTCACCGGCCTGCCCCCCACGCCCGCCGAGCTGACGGCCTTCCTGAAAGACACCTCGCCCAAGGCCTACGAGAAGGCGGTCGACCGTTTGCTTTCGTCGCCGCGCTACGGCGAGCGGATGGCCGCCCGCTGGCTGGACGCCGCGCGCTATGCCGATTCCAATGGCTACCAGTACGACGGCGAACGCTCCATGTGGCGCTGGCGCGACTATGTGATCGATAGCTTCAATCGCAACAAGCCGTTCGATCAGTTCACGGTGGAGCAGATCGCCGGCGACCTGTTGCCCAACGCCACGCGCGAACAGATCCTGGCCACCGGCTTCAACCGCAACCACCGCATCAACACCGAAGACGGCATCATCCCGGAAGAATACGCCGTCGAGTATGTGGTGGACCGGGTCGAGACCACGTCCACGGTCTTTCTCGGCTTGACGCTCGGTTGCGCCCGCTGCCACAACCACAAGTACGACCCGCTGTCGCAGCAGGATTTCTACCGCTTCTACGCCTTCTTCAACAACGTGCCCGAAATTGGCCGGGGCATCAAGTACGGCAACTCCCACCCCTACATTCCGGCGCCAACCTCGGCGCAAGAAAAGCAGCTGGCGGCGCTGAACACGCAGATGGCGCAGCTGGAAAAAGAGCTATCGAAGCATCGGGCGCAACCGGTGGCAGCCGCCACCTACCGGCCCTCCGTCGCTCTTGACTATGAGCAGCAGTTTCCCGCCAAGGAGCCGCGCGTGGCCGGCATGGCCGGGCAGTGGGACATCGATGACCGGTTCACGCTG